>CAMFLL010000192.1 GCA_945957405.1 uncultured Mycolicibacterium sp.
GCGCCGCCACCGGTAGCACTCCCGCCGCCCGGGCTGCCCCGTGACCCGGAGAACCTCGAACCCCACGTCATCGTGACGTTGATGCGCGAACGGATCTACGGCGCGGTGTCGTGCCTGGCCGCCCTCGCGGTCATCTCGCACGGCAGCCCTCCGGCGGGCGCCTGGCAGCGGGTGATCAGCGTGGTCGCCGTCGCGGGCGGCCTCTACGTTGCCAGCGTCTACGCCGAATGGCTGGCCAGCGTCGCGGTGTACCAGTCGCCACACATCGGGCACATCCTGCGCGGTTCCGCACAGGTCCTCCTGGCGGCTGTCCCCGCCGTCATCACCCTGGGCATCGCCGGCTTCGGGTGGCTCGACGTCACCACCGCGACATGGATCGCCATGGGAATCCTGATCGCCGAACTCGGTTTCTTCGCCTTACTGGCGGTGCGGCGCACCGAACTGAGCTGGTGGAAACGTCTTCTCGCGGTAAGCAGTCTGATTGCCATCGGCTGCATCGTGGTCGTCGTCAAGGTTGCTACACACTGACCTGGGACGACCCCAATGAGACCGGTGGTCTGGTATTACTGTGAGCACGACGTGACGTAGTAGGGAGAAGCTCGGCGGCACTGCCGGACTCGCGGATACGCGATTCTCCGACCAGACCACCAAGGGTTCCCGATGTCCGAGACCACCGCTCCCGAAGCGCCCCCGCAACGCCGGGGCATTGCGAAGTGGATCCGCACCTTCGCCGTGCCGATCATCATCGGCTGGGTCGTGCTTCTCGGCGTCCTGAGCACCACCGTGCCGCAGCTCGAAGTCGTCGGCCAGATGCGGTCGGTGTCGATGAGTCCGCACGACGCGCCGTCGGTCATTGCGATGCAGCGCGTCGGCAAGGTCTTTGAAGAATTCACCTCGGACTCGTCGGCCATGATCGTCCTCGAGGGCGAACAGCCATTGGGCAACGAAGCCCACGAGTTCTACAACCAGATGATCCAGAAGCTGGAAGCCGACAAGGAACACGTCGAGCACGTCCAGGACTTCTGGGGTGATCCGCTGACCGAGGCGGGCGCCCAGAGCAACGACGGCCGAGCCGCCTACGTCCAGGTCTACACCGCCGGCAACATGGGCGAAGCCAAGGCCAACGAGTCGATCGAAGCCGTCCAGAACATCGTCCGCGCTCTGACGCCGCCCCAAGGCGTCAAGGTCTACGTGACGGGTGGGTCGGCGCTGGCAGCCGATCAGCAGCTCGCAGGTGACCGCAGTGTGCGGATCATCGAGCTGACCACGTTCGTCGTCATCATCACGATGCTGCTGCTGGTCTACCGGTCGATCACGACGTTGTTCATCGTGCTGCTGATGGTGGTGCTGCAACTGCAGGCCGCCCGCGGCGTCGTGGCATTCCTGGGCTACCACAACCTGATCGGGCTCTCGACGTTCGCGACCCAGCTCCTGGTCACCCTGGCGATCGCGGCATCCACCGACTACGCGATCTTCCTGATCGGCCGATATCAGGAAGCCCGGTCCATGGGCGAGGACCGAGAATCGGCCTACTACACGATGTTCCACGGCACGGCACACGTCGTGCTGGGCTCCGGCCTGACCATCGCCGGCGCCACGCTGTGCCTGCATTTCACGCGGCTGCCGTACTTCCAGACGCTCGGCATCCCGATGGCCGTGGGCATGGTGGTGGCGGTGGGTGCCGCGCTGACGCTGGGGCCCGCCGTGATCACCGTTGCCAGCCGGTTCCGCAACCTGCTGGAGCCCAAGCGCGCCATGCGCATCCGGTTCTGGCGCAAAGTCGGCACCTTCACGGTGCGCTGGCCCGGCGCGGTGCTGCTGGGCACCATCGCCCTGTCGCTGGTCGGTCTGCTGACACTGCCCGGCTACCGGACCAATTACAACGACCGCAACTACCTGCCCCAGGATCTGCCCGCCAACGAGGGCTTCGCCGCGGCCGAGCGGCATTTCTCGCCGGCCCGGATGAACCCCGAACTCCTGCTCATCGAAACCGACAAGGACCTGCGCAACTCGGCGAACTTCCTGGTGATCGAGAAGATCGCCAAGGAGGTGTTTCGCGTCCCCGGCATCGGCCAGGTGCAGGCCATCACGCGACCGCAGGGTGAACCGCTGAAATTCAGCACCATCCCGGCCCAGATGAGCATGAGCGGTGTCATGCAGGACGTGAACCGCAAGTACCTCACCGACCGCGTCGACGACATGCTCAAACAGGTCGACGCCATGGACACCAACATCGCGACCATGGACCGCATGATCGCGATCATGACCGAGATGAGCGCGACGACGCACAGCATGGTCGGCAAGACCGAGCAGATGGTGCAAGACGTCTCCGAACTGCGGGACAGTATCGCCAACTTCGACGACTTCCTGCGGCCGTTACGTAACTATCTGTACTGGGAACCGCACTGTTTCAACATCCCGGTGTGCTGGTCCATGCGCTCGGTGTTCGACACCCTCGACGGCGTCGACACCATGACCGACACCATCCAGCAGCTGGTCCCCGACCTCAAGCGCCTCGATGCGCTGATGCCGCAGATGCTCGCCCTCATGCCGTCTCAGATCGAGACCATGAAATCGATGAAAACCATGATGCTGACGATGTATCAGACGCAGAAGGGTTTTCAGGACCAGATGGCGGAGATGCAGAAGGGTCAGAGCGCCATGGGCGACGCCTTCAACGACGCCAAGAACGACGACACCTTTTACCTCCCGCCCGAGATCTTCGACAACCCCGATTTCAAACGCGGGATGGACAGTTTCATCTCGCCGGACGGAAAGTCGGTGCGGTTCATCATCTCCCACGAGGGTGATCCCCTGACAGCCGAAGGCATCCAGCTGATCGACAAGATCAAGCTGGCCGCCAAGGAGGCCATCAAGGGCACCCCGCTGGAAGGTTCGAAGATCTACGTCGGCGGTACCGCGGCGGCCTTCAAGGACATGCAGGAGGGCAACAACTACGACCTGATCATCGCCGGGATCTCGGCGCTGTCACTGATTTTCATCATCATGTTGCTGATCACGCGCAGCCTGGTCGCCGCCGCGGTGATCGTCGGCACGGTGCTGGTGTCGCTCGGCACGTCCTTCGGGTTGTCGATCCTGCTGTGGCAGCACATCATCGGTATCGAACTGCACTTCATGGTGATGGCGATGGCGGTGATCGTGCTGCTCGCCGTCGGCGCGGACTACAACCTGCTGCTGGTGGCGCGGCTCAAGGAGGAGCTACCCGCCGGCATCAACACGGGCATCATCCGGGCCATGGGTGGCAGCGGCTCCGTAGTGACGGCCGCCGGCCTGGTGTTCGCGTTCACCATGATGTCGATGGTCGTGTCGGAGATGATCGTGGTGGCCCAGGTCGGGTCGACGATCGGGTTGGGTCTGTTGTTCGACACACTGGTCATCCGGTCGTTCATGACACCCTCGATCGCCGCCCTGATGGGTCGATGGTTCTGGTGGCCGCAGGTGGTGCGTCAACGCCCCGCGCGTGGCGTGGCGGCGCGGCTGTTGGCGCGCAACAGCCGCTAGCGTCCCCTCAGGAAGAGCATCAGGACGTCGACGGCCCGGTTGTACTGCTCGGTGTCGACGTAGACATGCTGGCAGCCGGCGCCGTGCGGACCTTTCGGCGTCACCGCATAGCCGCCCACGTCGGCATCGGCCAACAGGTCCAGAACTGCTGTGGCGTCATCACTTTCGAGTTCGGCCAGCACCACCCACATGGTCGCGAACACCCCGTTGTCCCGACCTCCGGGCGGCAGCCAGTACATCACGCTGCGTGCCCTGAGGTCCCCGAGCGGGATCATGCGACTCGAATCCATGGCGTCAACCCCCGAGTCCAATGATCCCAGCGCGCCGAACAAGCGGTCAAGAGCACCTCGACATCGCCCCGGGCACGCGCCCGTCTTGCCCGGTCGCAGATAATCTCCGGCATGGAGATTGTCGCGGCGATCATCGTGGTCGCCACTCTCGTGGTGATGACCACCGGTACGGTACCCGCGGTGCTCGCGTTGATCTGCGCGCTGGTGGCAGCGGGGCTGACCGGAATCGCCACGCCCGCCGAGCTGTTCGCAGGGTTGAGTAACGGCGGCGTCATCACCATCGCGGCCATGCTGGTCATCGCCAAGGGCGTGCTGCACACCGGGGTGGTGTCGCGTGTGACGTACCGGCTGCTCGCCGGTGTGACCACCTCGACGCAAGCCCTGAGCCGGCTCATCCCGCCGGTCGGTTTCGTCTCGGCGCTGATCAACACGACTCCGATCGTCGCGATGCTCATCCCGGCCACCAAGGAACTCGAACAACAGGCCGGCGTCCCGGCGCGCAGTGTCCTGCTGCCAGTTGCCCATGCCACCACGCTGGCGGGCTCGGCGACGCTGATCGGGACCAGCTCCAACCTGCTGATCGCGGGACTGGCCGCCCCGTCGGGCGTCGAGCTGTCGATGTTCTCGTTCGTACCGGTCGCCGTTCCGGTGGCCCTGGTGGGCTGGCTGGTGCTGCTTGTCGCCGGCCCCCGCATGCTGACCGGCGAGTCGGCACACCGCGAGCGCGCCCTGTCTTGGCGCGCGGAGATTCCGATCCAGCTGGGCGCCAACGCGATCGGGCGCACGGCCGGTGAACTCGGTGTACGCCGCACCCCCGACTACGAGCTCCTCGAGATCCAGCGCTGGGGTAAACCCACCACGCCGGATACCGCCATCGAGGACGGTGACGTCCTGATCTACCGCGCCACCGAGTCTGGGGTGCGGATGCTCTGGGGCAGCCCCCGCTTCGGCCAGTCACCGCAGGACCTGTACCTGGTGTCGATCGCCACCGACGAGCAGGCCACGGTGCGCGACCTGGAGGAGAACGACGATATCGAGGTGGTGGCCGCGCAGAGCACCGAACTGTTGCGGGACACCCCCGCGAAGCCGGGTGAGATGTGCTTCGTCACCGTACCTTCGGTGGACAGGCTGATTGACCACCCGCTGGTCGGGGTGTGGCAGAAGGTCGCGGGCAAGGCACCGCAGACCGGTAAGACGTGGATCGCCCTGGCCATCCTGATCGCCGTGATCGTCGCCGGGTCGTTCGGGTTGGCGCCCATCGAGCTGATCGCCGTCGCCGGCGCCACGCTGATGGTGGTGACCCGCGTGCTCACACCCCGGTCTGCCGTGCGGGCCCTGAACTGGAACATCCTGGCGATCATCGCCGGGTCGGTCGGGCTGGGCACCATAGTGGTCAACAGCGGTCTCGGCGGGCGCATCTCCGATGCCATCCTGGCCCTGTCGGCCGGCAACACCGCCCTGGTGGTGCTGGTGCTCGCCGTCGGCACCACGGTGCTGACCAACGTCGTCACCAACGCCGCGGCCGCGGCCATCCTGACGCCCGTCGCGCTGACGGTGGCGGCGAGCGCCCAATTCGATCCGGTCCTGCTTCTGACCCTGATCGGCACGTGTATCTCGTTCACGTTCATCAACCCGTTCAGCCACCAGTCGAACCTGATGGTGATGAAACCCGGCGGCTATTCGACGGCGACGTTCGTCCGGTTCGGTGTCCCGCTGATCATCGTGTGCCTCGCGACGGTGTTCTGCGTGGGCTGGGGCCTGTTGTCGCTGCGCTGAGGCTCAGCGGTGTCTACCCGGTGACTTCGGCAGATACCGAGGGACATAACGAATCAGCGCGAGCGCACCGACAATCGATGTACCGGCCATGGCGAAGGTGGCGACGGCAACCGAGAACAGGCCGGTCAGCAGCGATATGACGAAGGGCGCACCCGCCGGTCCGAGCTGGGTGATCAGACGCCATGAGCCCAGGAAAGCGGCAGGAGCACGGCGATCGGCGAGATCGCTACCCATGGCCGCCACGATCCCCGTCGTGACGCCGTTGCCGACCGACATCAGGACCGCGGCCCCGACATACCAGGGAATCGGATGGTCGAGGTCGCCCACCATCGCAAGCACCACGTGGGAGGCCGCGAACGCCAGCATCGTCGGGATGGCGACCCACAGGCGACCGAAGCGGTCCATCAACTGGCCGCCGACATAGAAGAGCGCGAAATCGATGGTGGCGCATATGCCGACGAACGTCGTGATGGTCGCCGGCGCGAGTGCCAGTGTCACGCCGATCAGCGGAACGATGATCTGCCTGCTTATCCGCATGGTGTTGATCAAGCCGGCCGCCAGCCCGACCCGGACCAGGACATCTCGCCGGGACTTGAAGGTCTCCCAGATCCGGCCGGTCTCAGAGCTGTCGGCCGCCGGAGCGCCATCATCCGTGCGGTCCAGATCATCGTCGTTGGAGCAGAACCGCAGAGTCAGGGCGATGGCGACCGACGCGCACACCGGAATGGCCCAGGCGGGCCGGACATTCCCGGTCGCGTGGATCACCACCGCACTGATGAAGGGACCGACCAGGATGCCCAGACGGCTCGATCCGCCCATCAGAGACAGGCCACGCCCGCGATGCGACAGCGGAACGACGACGGTGATGAAGGAGTGCCGCGCCAACGCGAACATCGCTGACGAGAGCCCGATCAGGAACACCCCGACAATGAGCACGCCAATATGCGGCGACACCCAGCAGACGATGGATCCGGTGGCGGAAATCAGGGCAGCCCAATACATCCCGTTCTGTTCGCCGATCCGGCTGACGAGCCACCCCGCCGGCACGGAGCCGACGAGCTCGCCCAGGGTGAGCATCGCCGCCGCCAGCGCCGCCACCGCGAGGCCCGCACCGCTCTGGGTGGCGAACAACGGGATGATCGGGATGACGGCGCCCTCACCGAGTCCGAAGAAGATGTTCGGTAAGAGCACCGTCTTACCGGTGATCTGCAGCAGCGTGCGCGCGTTCCACTGCACAGGATCGTCGGCGCGCTCCGACGCCGGCGGGTGGTCGGAATCGTCTCGGATGTGGCCCGCCTCCCGCTGTCAGCCTGCCAGTATTTCGAACAGGCGCGAGGTATCACTGATCTTTTCGAAACCTTCTAGCAGAGACCATAATTCGTCGGCCGTCTCCTCACGGAGCACAGCCGTGGCGAGGCCGGTGAATTTGTCCTTCACCTCACCGATGCTCAGCGGGCGACTGGGACTACCCGGCGGCGTGGGGTAGGTGTGGACGAACGTCTCCCCTTTCGCCTCGACGGTGACGATCGCTCCCTTCATCGCCGGGAACCTCGAGCTGAGCTCGTCGTTGTCACGAACGCTCACGCGTTCCTTGAGCCGCCAGATATCCGCGTTCTCCGTCCACTCCGGGCTGAAGTGTTCACGCTTGATCAGCCCGACGTGCGCGCCGAGGGCAAGGACGAACTGAATGTTGGCTATCAGGAGTGGATTGTTGTCGATGATCGGGATGGCGTCGTGCGCCAGCTGCGCGTCGATGGCATCGATGTCCGAAGCCACCAGACCATTGTCCGCCATGATCGTGAGCAGTGCGTCGAGAGCCGAATGCGTCTGGCCCCCACAAGCGTGCCGCTTGATGCTCGTCTCACAGATGTCGTACCGAACCCCGAGGGCGTCCGTCAGCTGGTTGAAATCGGGAGCGGGACGCCCGAACGACTTCAACGGGCTGTAGCGGTTGGTGAACACGTCGCGGATGCCCTGAAAGCCCTGCTGAGCGAACAGCGCCGCGGTGATCCCGTTCCGCGCGGCCACCGCCGGTTGGAAGGACTTGACCATGTGCGTGCTGTCGTCGTGCCAGGCCAACGTGCCACAACTCTGACTGGTGGCCAGCGTGATCGCCTGGTGCATCTGATCTTCGGTCAGCCCCATGATCCGCCCCGCGCACACCGCCGAGCCGACGGTCCCGCACACGGATGTCGGATGGAATCCGCGTTCGAACTGATCCTGGCTCCCCATCGCCTTACTCATCCGCACCTGCGCGTCGTAGCCGGCCACGATGCCGGCCAGCATCTCGCCGCCGGTGCTGCCGCCCATGTATTCGGCGGCCGCCAGCGCCGTCGGAATCTGGACTGAGGCCGGATGATTGCGCGCCGGGGAATGGCTGTCGTCCAGTTCGATGTCGTGCCCGCCACACCCGTTGAGCAACGCCGCCTGCTCGGGGGTCGCGCCTTTGCCGTGGCCGACGACGGTACACCCGCCATTGCCGCGCAGGGGCATTGCTTTGATGGCGGTGTTGACGGTCCGTTCGGTGCTGGCCGCCAACAGGATGCCCACCTCGTCGGCGAAGACCACTTTCGCCTGCGCCAGTACATTTTCCGGCAGCGACGACGCCTGGATTCCCAGCACATGGTTGATCAATTGACTTGTCGGACTTGCATTCTCGCTCATATCACCTCATTGGGGGACGGATGTTTACCGGCCGGGCGGCAGTGTGGACGAACGACGCGCCCGGCCTCTGAAGTTGTAAATCGTTATTCGTTAACAATATGTGGTCGCGGAGATGACAATGATGTCCGTGTCCCCGCCGATCACGCCTTTCGCGCCGTCAACCGGCGTCGGCTTCCTTACGGCTGTCGATCAGGTAATCGCGCGAATTGTTGATATGAGCACTCATCTCGCTCATCGCGGACGCGGTGTCACCACTGATGATCGCATCGACGATCTTCTTGTGCTCATCCCATGCGCGCTTGCGCAGCGAGTATTCGAATGGCTTGCGGTACCAATTGGTCCGCTGCTCGAGGGTGCCGAGCATCTGCGCCAACACCGGATTGTCTGCCACCGTGGTGATCGCCTGGTGCAGGCCGACGCCGAAGGGGTCTTTCCCTTCGTCGAGCAGCGCAAGCCCACGGTCGACGACCGCCCGCAGTTGCTCGGCGCCGTCCGGTGTGATCCGCCTGGCCGCCAGGCGGGCCGACTCCGCCTCGAGGGCACGTCTGATGTCGAAGAAGTCCTCGATCTCCTTGAGGGTCGCCATGTGCACGAATGCGCCTTGACGTGCCCGAAGGTCGACGAATCCGTCGCGCTGCAGCAGCTGGAGCGCCTCCCGGATCGGCCCCCTGCTGACACCGAGGGTCTGCGCTAGATCGCTTTCCACCAAGCGCATTCCCGGCGCGAGCGCTCCAGAGATGATGAGCCGCTCGAGTTGCTCGTGAATGCGGTGCCGCAGCGGCGGCGTCTCGTCAAGGGGCTGAATGAGGGCACTGGGCCTCGACTGTGCGGTCACTCCGTTCCCCTTCACTCACGAACGCCGTTCACTGCAGGACTGCGACGACTGAGGTGCATGCACCTGCTCCAGGTTAACCCAGCATGTGTGAACATGTGACAGTTGACCATCGTCATCAGCGCGCCGCAGTACGTGCCACCAGGGAATCCATGGCATCTGATACGAGTCTGGGCTCCACCTCCCACCAGGTCTTGAGTGCGGTCTCGACGCCGTCCGCGCCGAGGTGACGGACCGCGAGCCGCCGGAACTTCTCGTTGACTTCCTCGTCAGATGCCGGATTCGCCTCGTGCCCTACAGGATTGACATGTTCGACGACGTGCCGACCGCCCGCCGCGTCGGTGGCGCGCAGCCTGATCATGATCGTCTCGGGAAACATCGCGGTGATGTCGTCGTCGGGTGCCACGTGCACCTTGTCCATCACCGCTCGGTAGCTGGGGTCCAGGAATGCCTTACCGGCAAATGCCTCGTGTCCGATCGAACCGTGGCGCAGCGTCCACGCGAAGATGTAAGGCAGGCTGTGGTCGGCGGTTTCCCGGGTCTGCGGGTCCCACTTCGCAGGCTCACTACCACTTTCGTGCCACGCCGACCATGACGCATCCACCTCGACCGAGTCCAGTTGGGTGCCGTTGAGGCGGTTGCGCAAATCGATCGTGGCCCAGACCAGCGCCTGCATGTTGTACACCACCGGCCAGTACTTCAGCTTCGCACGCGACGCGTAGTAGCTGCCCCCCGCGGTGGGGAACGGCGGCAGCCTGATCGGACCGGTGATCAGGTCGACAAGCCCATGACGGCCCGTGAACGGCGCCTCGGGTCCGGTCATACCCGCGGCCGCCAGTTGCGTCGACTGCACCGCGCTCTGGGTGGCGAACGCTGTCGCCGCATTCTTCCAGTTCGACAGCATGCCGGCACGCGTCGACCGCATCGGCACATTGCTGGTGGCCGTGATCGCGATGGCCTGTCGGGTCTGCGTGCTGTCCAGTTTCATCAGCCGCGACAGCCCGGCGGCGACGCCGATGCCGATACCGAAACCGTTGTCCCAGCCCCGCTCCCGCAGCTGCGCCGCCATCTGGAAGCGGATGAAGATCTCGTAGAGCACGACCACGGCAGCCAGCAGGTCCCGTCCCGTGGCGCCGGTCTGGGCGGCGACCGCGACCAGAGCGCCGATCCCGTCACTGGGATGCCCGCCCGGATATGTGTCGTTGAAATCGAGGTCACGGATGAGGCATCCGTTGATCAAGGCTGCCGAACCCGCCGAGGGTGTCTCGAATCCTCCGATGACGCGCCCGGCCAGTTCAGGCCGGGCCGCGGTGGTGGCGACCGACGCCGCCAGGCTCGGGGTGTGCGCACCGATGGCACCGATGGCACATCCCAGCGTGTCGATGACGCGCTGCTTGACCACCGAGACGACATCGGGCGTCAGATCGTCGAAAGTCAGACCGATCCCAAAGTCGACGAGGTCTTGGAGTACGTCGTCCACGGGGCCCTCCACATCGTGCGGCGCGTACGAACAGCACGGAGCATATCGTAAACAGTTTGCAATACGCCATACCGGTGCACGTCGCTTCGCCACATGCCCTCACACCAGACGCGACCTGGCAGTTTCCTGAATACGCCGGCCCGGCTGGGCACTTGGATGACCGCAACGGCGCCGATGCGGTTGTCGCCGTGGAAATCTCGAAGCGGACCCCGGTCGCCGAGTCCGCCATCCGGGACGCCCCGGGGTGCGCACCGTATTTCACCAGGTAGAGGCGGTTACCGGGTGGCGATCAGGGACGGGGTTCCGGTGGTGCGGCGTAGTACTGAGAACGGTTGACAGTTTACTGTGACCGCTGTCATAGTGAATGCGGCGTCTCCTTGCCCGGGTCACTTTCTCGGCGGAGATCGCCTACATCACCTGCGATTTCGGAGGACGCCGTGGCGAAGATGCGCCGGATATTCCTCACCTTTCTGGTGCCGTTCGCCGTTCTGGCGCTGGTGCTCAGTGGGTGTAATTTCTCGTCAGATTCTAAAGCCGCTGGTGGCGCGATCACCATCGCCACCCGCGACGACCTGCTGGATCCCGACAACATCACACTCGGTGGGACGGCGAACGATCGCACCATCATGGGCAGCACGATCTACGACGCGATGTTCACCACCGACAAGGACGGCAACGCGGCGCCGGCCCTTGCCAAAGAGGCGAGCTCCAGTCCCGACGCCAAGACCTGGACGATGACGCTGCAGGAGGGCGTGAAGTTCAGCAACGACAAGGATTTCACCGCAAAGGACGTGAAGGCGAATTTCGATGCGTTCATGAATCCGGAGAACGCGTCGACGTACGGTCCCAACTTGGCGAATGTCGCATCGATCGATGTCAAGGACGACCACACGATCGTCTTCAATCTGAAAGCCCCGGACGCACGGTTCCCCGAGCAGATGATGGACACGATGTACATCAGCGATCTGGACGCTCGGAAGACGCCCGGCGGCAAGCTACAGCCCGGCGAGGTACCGATCGGCACCGGGCCGTACAAGTGGAAGGCCAGGCAGGAGGGCACCTCGGTCACGTTCGAGAAGAACCCCTCCTACTGGCGCGGCGAGCCCCCCTTGGAAACAGCTGTGTTCAAGGTCATCCACGAGCCGGAGCAGGCCGCCATCGCGCTTCAGACCGGTGAGGCGGACGTGATCATCAACAACGTGCCCGTGCAGTCACTGCCGAAACTCAAGTCGGATCCGAACATTCAGGTTCTGCACGCCGAGGGCTCGTACTTCTTCCAGTCCTACCTGAACTTCGAGAAGGCACGACGCGGCGGATACAAGGACGGCGACAAGGTGCACCAGGGCCTGGCGTACCTCGCGAATGCCCAACAGATCATCCCCGGGTTGATCGGCGACTTCGGAACGGCAGCAACGCAGCCCATTCCGTCGTGGCAGCTCGGATACTCCGATCAGGTCAAACCGTTCGAGTACGACGAGGCCAAGGGTGTCCAGCTGCTCGCGGAGGGCGGTATCAACAAGGGCGACCGGATCAACCTGCTCGCGGCGAACAGCCGGCCGTACCTGTGCGATTGGGCCACTGCGACCCAGTCGAACCTCAAACGCCTGGGTTACGACGCGCAGCTGCAGTGCCTGGCCAACGAGGTGATCCCCGCGGAGTACACCAAGTACGACTGGGACATGTTGTTCTTCACCACCAGTGGCAGGGCGACCGCTGCGACGATGTATGAGCAGCGGTGGGGCCTCGATCTGACCATGCCCGAGCCGGATGACACCTACACACTGCGCGATCCCGAGCTGCAAGGCCTGATCGACAAGATGTCGGCGACACTCGACGACACCGAGTACGCCAAGCTGGGCGGCGAGATCGCAGAGCGGATCGTCCGCACCGACGCCGCCGTCGTGCCCGGTTACTTCCAGGATGTGTACATCATCGCCAGGAGCAACGTGAAGGGCCTGGCAGCCAGCCCGACCCAGTACTACGGCCTGCTTTACAATGCGATGGACAAGGTCAGCGTCGACGCGGCCAAGTCGTCATAGCCAGCCCCGCCGGGAACCGCGGGCGGTCAGCGTCAATGCTGATCGTCCGCGGTTTCCATATCGGCGAGAAGCGCAATCAGTGAACCGATTTCGTGTGCACGGTCGAGGGTGCCGACACAGCCGACCAGCTGATCGACCCGTGACCGCCCCAGAACCGGGGTGACGATACCGGCGAACTTCGCGGTGATCTGGTCGTTCGACATCGGGTCGGCGATGTCACCGAATGCGCCACCGGAGTCGCCCAGGATCACATCGCCACCGGCGACCGACACCGTCACCCGGGTGCGATGCACGACGGGCATGGCGTCGTAGGCTTCGGTGAATTCGTCGCTCTCCTCGACGCGCACCTTGGCCAGCAGCTCGCGCAGGTCGTCGGAGTTCAGATGCCGGTCGTCGTACTGGGTCGGCCCCACGGTCCCGTCCATGAGAGCAGCGGCCACCACGTACGGGATGCTGTGGTCCGCGGTTTCGCGCGTCGACGGTGCCCAATGATGGACACCAACCGCGTTCTTGCGGTAGGCATCCCGATATGTCTGCACCACCACCTCGGTGATGTCGCCGATGTCGATACCCTGGCGGTGCGCGGCTTCTGCCGCCAGTACCGCCGGAATGGCGGCGCCGCAGGCCGCGCGCGGCTTGATGATCGTCCCCAGTAGGCGGCGGGACTCCGATGGTGCCGGCAGCGCCAGTTCGACGTCCTGCCGAGCCACCACCTCCAGCCAGCCCGCGGTTCCACTGAACGGCAGGCTGGGCGCCCCCATCCCGTGACCGGCCAACTGTGCCGCGAACACCCCAGCGCGGCCCGCGTGTCCCGACGCCGCCGACTTCCACGCCGAGGCCGCGCCCCGCCTGCTGCGCAACAACGCGTTCCCGGACACGGCGACAAGCGAAATGCACTGCCGGATGGCGTCTTCGGTCAGTTCGAGCAGGATCGCGGAGCCGACCGCGACACCCATGGCAACGAAGTTGGTGTTGTCGAATCCGGTCGCGGGCGCGGCTTCGGCCATCGCGAGGCATACCTCATAGGCCGCCACGACGGCGGTCAGCAACTCGGGCCCAGTCGAAGCGAGATGTTCGCCCAACGACACGAGTGGCATGATGACATCGCTCGGGTGGACGCCGGGTTTACCCGGTATGTGATATGTGTCGTTGAGCTCGGCGTACCGCGAGGCGGTTGCGTTGACCATCGCGGCCATGTCGACGGGCGCCGACATGGTGGTCCCGATGATCGTTGCGCCCGGCCCCGGATAGAGCCCGCGCGCCATCCGTCGAAGAACCGAGCAGGGCTCGCCGCCGAAACCCGCGACGAGCGCCCCGAGTGTGTCCAGGACCCGGCTCTTGGCAGCGTCGACCACGTCGGCGCTCAACGCCCCGAACGCCGACGTGAGGGTGTACTC
>CAMFLL010000193.1 GCA_945957405.1 uncultured Mycolicibacterium sp.
ACACCGAGTGCACGGCCATCGATTCGACGGCGTCGATCTCCTCGGCGACGCGCATGGCGCCCAACTGTGCCGTGGTTCCCGCACCGATGGTGGCCGCCAGTGCGATACCGGCGACGATCGGCGCGACGACGCGCACGTTGAGGAATGCCGACAGGAAGCCGGTCAACGCCTCGATACCGATGTTGCCGAGTGAGGAGTAGCCCTGCACGGCGATGACACCGCCGGAGGCCAGCGTCAGAAAGGCCGCGACGCCGACTGTGCCGCCGATGATCGCCAGTGCGCCGGTACCCATGGTCATCTCGGCGATCAGACGGACGGTCTCGCGCCGGTAGCGGGTGAGCGCATTCGGGATGTACCGCATGGACTCGCCGTAGAACAGCGCCTGCTCACCGAAACCGTCGACGATCCTCGGCACGCCTGAGAACAACCGCCGGAATCGCAAGGTCGCATCGTAACTGGTGAATCCAGCCATCACCGATCACCCGCCGCACGCCTCTGAACTGGCACGATGCTGTTTCTTGAAGTCATCGGACCAGCACTCGGACGCCGATGGCGGTCATTATGACGTTGATCACGAACAGACAGATGAAGGCGTACACGACGGTCTCGTTGACCGCGACGCCCACGCCCTTGGGGCCACCTTTGACCGTCAGGCCGCGGTAGCACCCGACCAGGCCGGCAACGACGCCGAACAGCAGCGCCTTGATCTCGGCGAGCAGCAGCTCGGGCAGCCCGGTCAGCACTGTCAGTCCGTTGATGAAGGCGCCGGGATTGACCCCCTGCAGGAAGACAGAAAAGACGTAGCCACCGGACAGACCGATGGCACACACCAGGCCGTTGAGGAGCAGCGCGACGAAGGTCGAGGCCAGCACTCTTGGCACCACGAGCCGTTGGATGGGGTCGATGCCCAGCACCCGCATGGCGTCGATCTCTTCGCGGATGGTGCGCGCCCCCAGGTCGGCGCAGATCGCGGTGGCACCGGCACCCGCGACGACGAGCACCGTGACGACGGGCCCCAGCTGCGTGATGGTGCCGAACGCGGTGCCCGCGCCCGACAGGTCGGCGGCGCCGATCTCGCGCAGCAGGATGTTCAGGGTGAAGGCGACCAGGACGGTGAACGGGATCGACACCAGCAGCGTCGGCACCATCGAGACGCGGGCGATCATCCACGTCTGATCGAGGAACTCGCGGAACTGGAACGGACGCTGGAACATCGCCCGGAACGTGTCGATCGACATTTCGAAGAAGCCGCCCACGGCCCGAGCCGGAACCGCGAGCTGTTCGATCAACCTCGGTTCCCTTCTCGCTCGAGGCGGCCGGTCCTGCGGACCGCTGGATGGATCAAGCCGGGTTGGTTCACTAACCTTGGCGAAGCCTGCTCAGCTGCTGTCCGGACGACCGTGCTCCCCCGCATCCCGACGCCGACCTCTGTGAGACGGATCATATTAACTAGAACAAGTTCGCAGTGTCAAAGAACGGACAAATGAGACAAAACTCGTCAATTCGTCCAGGTCAAGGCAAGTGTGATCTAGATCATTCTAGAACGTGTTCTAGTTGCTTTTGAGTCCTATTATCACCATTCGACAACGTTAATTTTCATCAGCTGTCTAGCAGGCCGATCGATGA
Source organism: uncultured Mycolicibacterium sp. (assembly GCA_945957405.1). Taxonomy (GTDB): domain Bacteria; phylum Actinomycetota; class Actinomycetes; order Mycobacteriales; family Mycobacteriaceae; genus Mycobacterium. The sequence goes on from CAMFLL010000193.1 coordinate 1,627, forward strand.
GAACATGCGGTCCGGATCCCGCGCGGCAAAGTACTTCGACAGTTCATCGCCCAGCTCGACAGCGCCCCAGGCGTCGCCTTCGGCGGTGAATTTCTGCTCGACGACGGGCGCCGCGACCAATGCCACGGAAGGACCGTACACAACGAACACCTGACCGTTGACAGCGTCCGCCGCCGGTGACGCCAGGAAGCGCACCAGCGTCACGACATGCTCGGGCGCCAGCGCGTCGATCTGACCCTCGGCGAGGTCCGGGGCGTCACCGAACGCCTGCGCCGTCATCGCCGTCCTGGCGCGTGGGCAGATGGCGTTGGCGCGTACTCCGTAGCGCGCGAGGCCACGTGCCGCCGACACCGTGAGCGCAGTGATGCCCGCCTTGGCGGCGCCGTAGTTGGCCTGTCCCGGGGGCCCGCCGAGACCGGCCTCCGAGGAGGTGTTGACCAGACGGCCAAAAACGGTGCCGCCGTTCTGTTTGGCCCTGTCGCGCCAGTAGGCCGCGGCATTGCGTGTGAGCAGGAAGTGCCCGCGCAGGTGCACGGCGATCACCGCGTCGAAGTCGTCATCGGACATGTTGAAGAGCATCCGGTCGCGGGTGATACCCGCATTGTTGACCACGATGTCGAGGCCACCGAGCCCGTCGGCGGTGGACATCAAATCGTCTGCGGTCACACGTTGGCTGATATCGCCCGCCACCGCGACACCCTTCGAACCCGCTGCCGCGATCTCGTCGAGGACATCGGAGCCCTCGAGTGCGCCCGCGATGTCGTTGACGACGACAGTGGCGCCAGACTGGGCGAGGCCGATCGCCTCCGCGCGGCCGAGGCCGGCGGCCGCGCCCGTCACCACCGCCACCCGGCCGGCCAGGTCGATCGCAGTGTCCTGAGTCGTGTTCGCAGTCAACTTATGAATACCTCTAGTCTTTTCGGATCAGGGCGGCTCTTGGGCACTCGGCCACCGCCTGGTCGGCCAACTCTTCCTGGTCGGAGGGAATGTCGTCGACCTTCATCACGGCGTAGTCGTCATCGTCGAGGTCGAACAGGTCAGGGGCGATTCCCAAGCAGACGGCATTGCCTTCACAGCGATCGTGGTCGACTTCCACCCGCATCAGACTCTCCTTCCGCTCATGGCGGCTCCTGGGCTGGGCCCGGTGTCCGGGCTGGGCAACAGAATATGACTCCGCTTCTCCCAGGGTCACTCTTGCACGTCCTGGACCCCAAGACTAGAACGTGTTACAACCAGGGTGGAAACCAGCCCGGTTCCGGTGATCGGCTCCGGTGGACAGTGAAGGACGAGCGGATGCGTATCGGCTACACGCCCGAGCAGGAGGAGTTGCGCCGTGAACTGCGCGCGTACTTCACCAAACTGATGACCCCCGAACGCGCCGAGGCACTGGCGTCCAACGACGGCGAGATGGGACGCGGGAACGTCTATCGGGAGACCGTTGCCCAGATGGGCAAGGACGGCTGGTTGACACTGTCATGGCCAGAAGAGTTCGGCGGCCAGGCCCGCCCGCCGATGGACGGGCTGATCTTCAACGACGAGGCCGCCATCGCCAATGTGCCGGTGCCGTTCCTGACCATCAACAGTGTCGCGCCGACCATCATGGCGTTCGGCACGGACGAGCAGAAGAAGTTCTTCCTGCCCAAGATCGCCTCGGGTGATCTGCACTTCGCAATCGGTTACTCCGAACCGGGTGCGGGTACCGACCTGGCTTCCCTGCGCACCACGGCGGTGCGGGATGGCGACGATTACGTGATCAACGGCCAGAAGATGTGGACCAGCCTCATCGCCTACGCCGACTACGTCTGGCTGGCCGTGCGCACCAACCCCGAAGCCAAGAAACACCGCGGCATCTCGATGCTCATCGTGCCGACCACGGCCGAGGGCTTCTCGTGGACCCCGGTCCACACCATGGCCGGCGTCGACACCAGCGCCACCTACTACCAGGACGTCCGCGTTCCGACCACCAGCCTCGTCGGCGAGGAGAACGCAGGGTGGAAGTTGGTGACCAACCAGCTCAACCACGAGCGCGTCGCACTGGTGTCGGCTCAGCCGATCTTCGTGGCGCTGGGCGGCGTCCGGGAGTGGGCGCAGAACACCAAGGACGCACACGGTAACCGGATCATCGACTCGGAATGGGTTCAGCTCAACCTGGCTCGGGTGCACGCCAAGGCCGAGGTGCTCAAGCTCATCAACTGGGAACTCGCCTCCGCAGAGAAGTCCGCCCCGTCACCGGCTGATGCTTCGGCAGCCAAGGTGTACGGCACGGAGTTGGCCACCGAGGCCTACCGCCTGTTGATGGAGGTGCTCGGCACCTCGGCGACGTTGCGTTCGGACTCCCCTGGTGCGCTGCTCCGAGGCCGTATCGAACGCATGCACCGCTCCTGCCTCATCCTCACCTTCGGCGGCGGCACCAACGAGATCCAACGGGACATCATCGGCATGGTCGCGCTCGGCCTGCCCCGGGTCAACCGGTAACGGACAAGGAGACTTCACGTGGACTTCTCAGCGACAGAAGCATCCGACGATCTGGGCGGTCTGGTCCGCACCATCACCGAGTCGGTCTGCACGCCCGAACATCAGCGCACCCTTGACGGTTTCGATCAGCGCTTCGACAAGGACCTCTGGGCCAAGCTGATCGACGCCGACATCCTCACGGCAGCCGCGCCCGAGGCGCTCGGTGGCGGTGGGTACGGCGTCTTGGAACAGACCGCCGTGCTGGAAGGACTGGGCCGGCAGCTGGCCGCGGTCCCGTACCTGGAGTCTGCGGTGCTGGCAGCCGGTGCGCTGGCCAAGTTCGGTTCGGGTGCCCTGCAAAGCGAGTGGGCCGAACCGGCCGTGGCCGGAACCAAGGTACTCACGGTGGCGCTGGCGGGAGAGATGGGCGAAGGCCCTGTCAAAGCCACCACCGACGGCGACGGTTACCGACTGACCGGCACGCGCACCCAGGTGGGCTACGGACCGATCGCCGACGCCTTCCTGGTGCCCGCCGAAACAGGTTCTGGGAGCACGGTGTTCCTGGTGACCGTCGACGATCCGGGGGTGACGGTCTCGGCGCTCGACACCACCGGGCACGGCAGTGTGGGGCATCTGGAGTTGCAGGAGGTGACCATCGGCGCCGATCGCATCGTCGGTGCAGCCGGCCAGGGCGGTGCCGTTGTCGAATGGCTGCAGATCCGGCAGTTGTTGGGGCTGTCGGCTTTTCAGCTCGGCGTGCTGGCCCGCGCGCTCGAACTCACGGCGGCCTATGCCCGCGAACGGGAGCAGTTCGAGCGGCCCATCGGCAGCTTTCAGGCGGTGTCGGCGCGACTGGCTGACGGGTACATCGACATCAAAGGCCTGCGACTGACCCTGACTCAGGCCGCGTGGCGGTTGTCGGAGGACCTGCCTGCCGAGATCGACGTCCGCTCCGCGGCATTCTGGGCCGCCGAAGCAGGGCACCGGGTGGCTCACACCACGGTGCACGTGCACGGCGGTGTGGGCATCGACACCGATCACCCCGTGCACCGATATTTCTTGGCGGCCAAGCAGTCCGAGTTCGCGCTGGGCAGTGCCACGGGTCAGCTGCTGTCGATCGGCCGCGAACTGGCCGACACCCCAGCCTGAAGCGATGAGCGCGGCCGGGCGGCTCGCGACCGTCTCGAATCTACTGGCCCCGCTGGCCGAGGTCGATGACCGCGGCGTGTATTCGGCAGGCGCCGACGGTACGTCGTTTGTCAGCTGGCGCGAGCACATCCGGGAGGGCGCCGCGCTCGCGGCGCTGCTGCGTGCCCGCCTCGAACCAGCTGCGCCACCGCATGTCGGTGTGCTACTAGGCAACACTCCGTTCTTCTGCACCGTGCTGGTCGCCGCGGCTCTGTCAGGCATCGTGCCGGTGGGCCTCAATCCCACCCGCCGCGGCGCAGCGTTGCGCCGCGACATGGACCAGGCCGACTGCCAAGTCGTGTTGGCCGACCGGGATTTCACATCGGACGGACTGGCCGGCCCGGCACTCCTGGACGTCCAATCCCCGTTGTTCGCAGAGGAACTCGCGGCATTGCGGGGCGCACCGGTGGTGTTTCCCGAGGCCGAGCCCGACGATCTGTTCATGCTGATCTTCACGTCGGGCACCAGTGGTGACCCGAAAGCGGTGCGCTGCACCAACGAGAAGGTCGCATTCCCGGGCATCATGTTGGCCGACCGATTCCGGCTGGGACCCGCCGACACCTGCTACCTGTCGATGCCGCTGTTCCACTCCAACGCCATCATGGCCGGCTGGGCGCCCGCCGTGGCCGCCGGCGCGTCGATCGCCTTGCGCCGCAAGTTCTCGGCGTCACAGTTCATCGCCGACACCCGACGGTTCGGGGCCACCTACGCCAACTACGTTGGCAAACCACTGTCCTACATCCTCGCGACCCCGGAACAGGTTGATGATGCGGATAATCCGTTGCGATTCGCCTACGGTAACGAGGGCGCACCGCGCGATCTGGATCGGTTCGCACGGCGCTTCGGGGTCACCGTGGTCGACGGCTTCGGCTCCAGCGAGGGCGGGGTGTCGATCGCCCGCACGCCCGACACCCCGGACGGCGCGCTCGGTCCGCTCGTCGACGGCATCACCATCGTCGACGTCGACAGCGGGCGGGAATGTCCGCCGGGTGTCGTCGGCGAGTTGGTGAACACCGCGGGCCCCGGCCAGTTCCGCGGCTATTACCGTGATCCGGATGCCGAGGCCGAACGGATGGCCGGCGGCATCTACCACAGCGGCGACCTGGCCTACCGGGATGCGGCCGGGTTCGCCTATTTCGCTGGGCGCCTTGGTGACTGGATGCGCGTCGACGGCGAGAACCTGGGGACTGCGCCCATCGAGCGAATCCTGATGCAGTTTCCCGGCGTCACCGAGGTCGCGGTGTACCCGATCCCCGACCCGGCCGTCGGTGACCAGGTGATGGCGGCCCTGGTACTCACCGGCGCCGCCGATTTCGACGAGGCATCATTCACCGAATTCCTGTCTCAGCAACGCGATCTCGGTCCAAAGCAGTGGCCGGCCTTCGTCCGGGTGGGCACTGAGCTTCCGCGCACCGAGACTTTCAAGATCCTCAAACGTCAGCTGTCGGCCGAAGGCACGGAGTGCGCCGACCCGGTCTATCCGATCACACGGTCATGACGATGTCCGTCGATATCGCGACGATTGTCCTCGACCGGCTCGGGATCCGGCAGGGAGGGACTGCGCATGGCTGACTGGGATGCCGAATGTGATGTGCTGGTGGCGGGTTCGGGAGCTGGTGGAGTCACCGGCGCCTACACCGCGGCCCGAGAGGGTCTCGACGTGATCCTGGTCGAGGCCACCGACCGGTTCGGTGGTACCACCGCATACTCCGGCGGTGGTGGCATGTGGTTCCCCGCCAACCCCGTTCTGCTGCGGGCCGGCGCCGACGACACCATCGAGGATGCGCTCGAGTATTACCGTGCCGTGGTCGGTGAACGGACCCCCGCCGAGCTGCAGGACGCCTACGTCCGCGGTGGCGCGCCACTGATCGAGTACCTCGAACACGAGCCGGGGCTGAAGTTCTCGGTGCTGCCGTGGCCCGACTATTTCGGCAAGGCGCCCAAGGCCCGCACCGACGGTATGCGGCACATCGCGGCCAAGCCGTTGAAGGTCGCCGCTGCGCCCGATCTACGCGAACTCATCCGCGGTCCGCTGGACTCCGACCGGCTCGGCGCATCGCAACCCGAGGACTACTTCGTCGGCGGCCGGGCGCTCATCGCGCGGTTCCTCATCGCCATGCGGGGCTATCCGACGGTCTCGGTTCGTCGCGGCGCGCCGCTGGTCGAGCTGGTGGTCGAGAACGACAACGTGGTCGGCGCCGTGGTCGAACAGGACGGTCGGCGCGTCGCCATCGCGGCGCGGCGCGGCGTGCTACTGGCCGCGGGCGGGTTCGAGAACAACCAGGAACTGCGCGAGCGCTTCGGGGTGCCCGGCGTCGTACGCGACACCATGGGCCCCGGCGGCAATCTGGGCCTCGCGCACCTCGCCGGTATCGCGGCAGGCGCCGACACCGACCTGATGGACCAGGCCTGGTGGTCGCCGGGGCTGACGCATCCCGACGGCAGTTCGGCGTTCGCGTTGTGGTTCACCGGGGGAATCTTCGTCAACGATGCCGGCGACCGCTTCGTCAACGAATCCCAGGCGTACGACCGGTTGGGCCGCGAGGTGCTCGCCGCCATGGCCGACGGTTCGGTCACCCTGCCGTACTGGATGGTCTATGACGACGCGGACGGCGCTGTGCCACCCGTCAAGGCCACCAATGTGTCGATGGTGGATCCGCAGGCATACGTGGACGCCGGGTTGTGGCGCACCGCCTCCACTCTGGAGGAGCTGGCCCTCGAGATCGGCGTGCCCCCACAGCGTCTGGTGGCGACGGTCGAACGCTTCAACGGATTCGTCCGGAACGGCGTGGATCAGGATTTCGGTCGCGGCGACGAGGCCTACGATCGGGCCTTCTCGGGTGGGGCGGCGCCGCTGTACCCGATCGAGCGGCCGCCGTTCCATGCCGCCGCGTTCGGCGTCTCCGACCTGGGCACCAAAGGTGGTCTACGCACCGACGCCGTCGGCCGGGTACTCGACACAACGGGCCGCGTGATCGGCGGCCTGTACGCCGCAGGCAACACCATGGCGGCGCCGAGCGGCACGGTGTACCCCGGCGGGGGCAATCCGATCGGCACCAGCATGGTGTTCAGCCATCTCGCCGCCCTGGACATGGCGAAATCGCGACGGCTATGACGTCGCCGAAACCTGCTTGATCTGGTGGAGCAGGATGCGCAGCGCCAGTTGATAGTCGATCGCACGGCGCCTGTCACTGGTGACCGCTGACATCCGCCCAGACGGCCCGAGTCGAAGCGCGATAGTCTCGCCCCTGTCGACGCGCAACAGTTCGGCACCCCACGCGCTGTGTTCGAGAGTCTCGGCGATGACCCGCCACCGGGCCGCGGCATCGTCGGGCGGTGAGGGCGGTATCAGGATGATCAGTTTCCGCCATGCGCCGCGCTGGAGGATGGTGCCCAGTTCCCAGCGCACCGACTCGGTGGGACCTGCGGCGTACAGGATCAGCTGTGCCCGGTCTATCAGGTCGATCACGCCGCCCTGCCAGCCATCGTTCGCGAAGTACCGGCGCGCCGCCCCGAGGTCCGGCAGGGTCTCGCCGGGCTCACCGAGCGTGGTGAACGGGCCGAGCGGCGCCACCGCCGCGGCCATGACCTCTTCCAGGCGCCCGCCGCCGGCCCACAACGTGCCCACCCCCTGCACTCGTCGGCTGGATCCGCGAAACCGGCTGCGGATCAGCATGTCCCATTCGCCGTCCAGCATGTAGTCGTCGTCCCGGAACGATCTCAGGTAGAAGGTCGGCGGCCGCGTGTCGTCGGCCTGCCCGGCGTCCGCGCCCACCGCGGCGTGCCGACTGCCCTGACGCCACAACACCTTGGCGATTGGCAGTATCAGGAAGACCGCAGCCATGGCCAAGAGCCACAACGGCATTCGTGTATCGGCGAGCGCGCGTAAGGCCAGCAGCTCCACGCCGACACCCAGCAGCAGCGCCGCACTCCAGTAGGCGATCGCGGACCAACCCGTCCTGCGGAGCGCATCACCCCACCGCTGGGCACCACCACCGGGCCGCGATGTCCCGAGCACGGACGCCAACGGCGTCCGACCCGGCGGTACCACCGTTCTCAACAGCCGGATCGCTGCCCGCATCGGATTGAAGAGCACCCACTCCAGCATTGCGGCACCCACCACGGCCAACCCCGTGACCACCATGAGCCCTTCCGTGACGTCCGGCCCCGACACCAGGCTCACCCCGACGTCCAGTCCCCAGCTGACCGCACCGGCGATCAACACGACGAGCACGACGACCAGCACGCGCAGATGGCTGGCGGTCAGGCGCACCGCACTGCGTCGACCGACGAACAGCCCGGGCACCGCCAGTACCGCCAGCACCCACACCAGCGGTGACGACAACAGGCCCGGTGCCGACCCGTCGGTATTGCCGAGCCGGTCCACGACGACGATCGCCAACGCAAACAACGGCAGCCAACCCGCGATGAAGAACCCCCGCATCGACCGCACATAGTCGGCCCGGATCCGGCTGACGGCAAAACTCTGCTCATCCGGCATAGCGCACCACCCAGGACCTCGGCGAATGTCAGGCAACGCTGTCACGTCCGGGCGGCGCACGCCCGCGTATCGGACTACTCGACCGCACGAACGAGGGCTGTCGGCGGCCCGCGCTACGGTCGACGGGTGAGCTACCGCGAGATGCCCGCTCCCGGTGCGCTCCGCGACCTTGCGGAATGCGTGTGGGTCAACTGGGTCGACCAAGGGCCGCGCCGGGCGCGGATCCTGCCCGACGGTTGTATGGATCTGGTCGAGATGAACGGCGCCGTGCTGGTCGCCGGGCCGGACAGCACGGCATTCGTCAGCCACCAGAAATCCGAGGTGGCCACCGGTATCCGGTTCCGCCCGGGGGCGCTGCCCCGGTTGCTCGGGATACCGGCCAACGAGCTGTGCAATGCCCGGGTGGCCGTCGAGGACCTGCATCCCGAACTCCGCGGGAAACCCTTGGCCTCGGTCACCGACCGGTTACTGGGCCGCGACAGCACCCGCGAGACCGCGCCGTGGCAGCTTGCCCAGTTGCGCCATGTCACCCGGCGGTTCGCCGGAGGCGCATCGGTGGCCGATGTGGCCGACGAAATCGGTTGGTCGGCAAGGAATCTGCAGCGACAGAGCGCCGCGGTGTACGGCTACGGCCCCGCGACCCTGCGCCGCGTGCTGCGCTTCCGCAGGGCCGTTGGGCTGTTGAGGGCAGGGCGATCGATTGCCGACACCGCTGCCATCGCCGGCTACGCCGACCAGTCGCATCTGTACCGCCAGGTCCGCGATCTCGCCGGGGTAGCGGTGGCTCAGCTGGCCAATGGGGCGAACAGGTCCACCGATGAGCCGTCGGGGTCCACCACCGTCGCGTAGCGCTGGCCCCACGGTGCATCGAAGGGCCGCAAGGAACCGAGGTGCCCGGCCGCCGTGAGCCGCTCGAACACCGCATCGACGTCGGCCGGTGCTGCCAGGCCGAAGGCGAGCACCACCCGCCCTGCCGAGGTCGGCGGCGTCCAGCCCGGATGCATACCCGCAATGGTCTCTTCGGTGTCGAACATCAGTCGGTTGCCGCCGGGGAGGTCCACCTCGACATGTGGTCCCTCCGCGTCCGGGATGGGCAGGCCGAGCAGCCGGTAGAACTCCAGTGATCGCGTCAGGTCGGCGGCCACGATCTCGACGGCAGTGGAAATGAGTGTGTTCGTCATGAGGGCCAACGCTAGGCAGTGGTCCGACGTTCGTCATGAACAAATCGGACAGGGTCAGCCCACGAGCGACGGGATGATCGCCTCGATCAGATGCGGCCCCGGTTCGCCGAACGCATCGGTCAACGCCGCCGCGAGGTCCTCGGCGGTGGTGACCCGGCGGGCCGGCACCCCCATGCCCTCGGCGAGCTGCACGAAATCCAGTGTTGGGCGGCCCAGATCGAGCAGGTCGAGCGCCTTGGGGCCCGGTGCGTCCGCCCCTTCGGCTCCGACGCGCTGCAATTCGATGCGCAGGATGTCGTAGGCGCCATTGTTGAAGATGACTGTGGTCACGTCCAACTGCTCGCGCGCCTGCGTCCACAATGCCGAGATGGTGTACATCGCCGAACCGTCGGCCTGCAGCGCCAGCACGGGTCGATCCGGCGCGGCGACGGCGGCCCCCACCGACGCGGGGAGCCCGTAGCCGATGGCACCGCCGGTCAGGGTCAGCACGTCGTGCGCGGGGGCGCCTCCGGTGGCCGCCGCGACGCCCACCCCGGCGGTGTTGGATTCGTCGACGATGATCGCGCGCTCGGGCAGCAAGGCGCCGACGACCGTCGCTACCGAGAACGCGGTCAGGTCCCCGGTCGGGAGGTCAGGCCGCGCAAGAGCGGCCACCGACGCGGTGCCGCCGGGTGCCACTTCGTCGGCGAGGCCGTCCAGGGCCGCCGCGGCGCCACGATGCTGCGCCAGCTCGTGCACCGTGCAGCCGTCGGGCACCAGATCACTCGGTTTGCCGGGGTAGGCGAAGAACGACACCGGTGACCGTGCACCGGCCAGGATCAGATGCTTGGCACCGGCCAGCTGCGCCTGCGCCGCCTCGGCGAAATAGCCGAGACGCTCGACGGCGGGTACGCCAGCGCCGCGCTCCACGCGGGTCGGGAACGTCTCGCACAGAACCCGGGCACCGGTCGCCTCGGCGGCCCGGACCGCAGCAGCCAGCCCGCGCCGCCGGGTCGCGTCGCCGCCAATCAAGATCACTGTCGGCTCACCCGACCGCAACACGCCTGCGGCGGCACGCACCGCGTCGTCGTCGACGGCCGGTTCCGACACCGCGGGCGCCGTCACCGCGGGTTGCGCACCGTCGGTCCATGACACGTCGGCAGGCAGGATCAACGTCGCCACCACGCCCGACCGGCCGGCGGCGATGGCATCACCGGTATCCGCCGGCACATCGGCGGTACTGGCCGTGCGGCGCACCCATCCGGACACACTGCCGGCCACCGCATCGATATCGGATTCCAAAGGGGCGTCGTACTTCTTGTGATATGTCGCATGATCCCCGACGACCACGACCATCGGCGTGTGCGCCCGCCGCGCATTGTGCAGATTGGCCAGGCCGTTGCCAAGACCCGGACCCAGATGCAGCAGGACAGCGGCGGGTTTGTCGGCCATCCGGGCGTAGCCGTCGGCCGCACCGGTGGCCACCCCCTCGAACAGCGTCAGCACGCCGCGCATCTGCGGTACCGCATCCAACGCGGCGACGAAATGCATCTCGGAGGTACCGGGATTGGCGAAGCAGACGTCGACGTCGTTGCCGACGAGGGTGGTCAACAGGGAGCGGGCGCCGTTCACAACAAGTGTTTATACGCCCGGGTGCTCACTCAGTTGTCGCGAATACCGTCGAGGCGCTGGGTGGCCTCCTCGAAACCGGCGACCAACTCGCCGATGATGTCGGCGACGGGCCGGATCTCGTTCATCCGGCCGACGATCTGACCGACAGGCATCGCCACGGTCGTCGGGTCGGTGGACTCACTCATGCGCTGATGCGCCTCGCTCACCAAGATGTTCTGCAGCGGCATGGGCAACGGTTCGGGAGCACCGTCTGCGTCCCACGCCTCGGTCCACCGACTCTTGAGCAACCGCGCGGGCTTACCGGTGTAGATGCGGCGGCGCACGGTGTCGCTCGAGGTGGCACCCAGTAGCGCCTCCTGGATCACCGAGCGCCCGGAGTCCAGGCGCACACCCAGGTCGTACTCGGCCGACGTGAGGAACGCCGACCCCATCCAGACCCCCTGGGCGCCCAGGGCCAGCGCCGCCGCCACCTGACGTCCGGTGCCGATACCGCCGGCCGCCAGAACAGGATTGTCCCGCCCGGCGCGCGCAAGTTCATCGACAATCTCGGGCCACAGGACCATCGAACCGATCTCACCGGTGTGCCCGCCCGCTTCGTGACCCTGCGCGACGACGATGTCGACGCCGTTCTGGACGTGCCGCAGCGCGTGCTTGGCAGAGCCGGCCAGCGCGGCCACCGGCACACCGGCCTCATGGGCCTGCTCGATGACGTCGTTGGGCGGCGAGCCCAGGGCATTGGCGATCAGCTTGATCGGGTGTTTCAGCGCGACCTCGACGTGGCTGCGCGCCACCGAATGCAGCCAGCCCAACACCCCCTCCGAACGCTCCTCGTCCTCAGGAAGCGGCGGAACGCCAAGGTCGGCAAGTGTTTTCGCGACGAAGTCACGATGGCTCTGCGGTATGAGCTTGTTGATGTCGACACTGGTGCCCTCGGTGGGCACCTTCGCGGGCATGACAATGTCCACACCGTACGGCTTGCCGTCGGTGTTCTCGTCCATCCACTGCAGGACCTGCTCGAGGTCGTCGGCGTCGTTGAACCGCACGCAGCCCAGAACACCGAGGCCGCCGGCCTTGCTGACCGCCGCGGCCACCTTCTCCGAGGGGGTGAAGGCGAAGATCGGGTACTCGATGCCGAACCGTTCGCAGAGCTCAGTTTTCACGACGCACCAGCCCCCACATGGTTGGCATGCACCTCGTCGGCGGAGCGCTCCTCGGTCTGGTCCTTGGCCCACCGATAGTCCGGTTTGCCTGCCGGGGTGCGCTTCACCTCGTCGACAAGCCACAGGCTGCGGGGCACCTTGTAGCCGGCAATCTCCGCGCGTACGAAGGCGTCGAGGTCGGCCAGGGTGGGCTTGGTGCCCTCGC
>CAMFLL010000194.1 GCA_945957405.1 uncultured Mycolicibacterium sp.
CCATGGCCAAGGCCGGGTATTGCGACCTCAAGGAGTTCCAGAAGGTAGGCCTCGCCGTCGGCTCCTGAGCCCCTTCTGCGCGAGCGCCCTTTTCTGCGCGAGCGCCCTTTCCGCGCGAGCGCCCTTCCCCGCGAGCAGACGCGAACTCGCACCTTTTTGCCCCAATTCATGCGAGTTTGCGACTGCTCGGCGCCTCCGAGAGGTGATGTGCGATGCGGTCGGTCAGGCGAGACGGCTGAATCCGCACATCTGCGGCGACAATGGGGATCACCAGCCAGTCGAGTTCCTGTATCGCGGCGAGTCTGGTTTTGTCCCTGAGCATTTCGTCGCGTCCGACATGCCAGTCGATACTCTCGTATTCGGCGCAGACCTTCGCCTCGGGCCAGGCGAAATCCATCCGGTAGACGTCGCCGTGTCGACTGCGAATCTCATATTGGAGCTCCGGTGTGGGCAGCTTGGCGTCGATCATCACCAGGCGGGCTTCACTCTCCATCGCAGACTCCGCCCGGCCGTCGGCCAGTTCCACCAGGGCACGCACGTCGACGATTCCCCGTCGACCCGATTGTGCGCGAACCATCAGGCGGAGGTCTCGAGCGCTACACAACCCGCTGCGCAGCGCCGCGTCGAGCGTTGCCAAGGCGCGGGGCCGCGACAACTGGCGAGCAACTTCGATCGCAGTCCAAGCCGGGCTGGTGGCCAGGCGGCCGGAGACCTGTTGCAGCGGCGCCCCGGTCCGTTGATGCACCATCAACCCCACTGTTGGACGCATCCGCACCCCTGGGTCGAGCACGTGAATGGCGGTGGTGTTCTGCACGTCGAAGCCGTACAACGCCGCCGCCGTGCCCAGGCAGGCAACGGCTTCACCGGTCATGAGCATGTCCAGGGCGCGCAGCCGACCGAGCAGGTCGGGTTGTTCGACGGCGTAGACGCCACGCCACACGCGCACCAACCGCCCGCGCTTCACCAGCACGTCGAGCTGTTGCCGGGTCATGACCGTGAGGAGTTGCCGGGTGGTGGCCAGGCCGCCGCCCGCCTCGAGAAGTGTGGTGGTCGCAATGTGCATGTGCGCATGGTGGGGCGGTTCGTGCCGCGCGGTGTTCAGCGTCGGTCAGACCTGTGGATATCGACAGACAAACCTGCCGAGCAGACGCCAACTCGCACGTCCTGGCCCCGATTCATGCGAGTTCGCGTCTGCTCGCGGCTGGAGGGGGTAACTTAGGGGAGCCTTTCTAGCAAGTTACCGGCGAGTAAGGTCATACTGGGCCGATGGAGCCGGATTACGACGTCCTGATCATCGGTTCGGGGTTCGGAGGCAGCGTCTCGGCGTTGCGTCTCACGGAAAAGGGGTACCGCGTCGGCGTGCTCGAGGCCGGCCGCAGGTTCGCCGACGTCGACTTCGCGAAGACTTCCTGGGACCTCCGCAAGTTCCTGTGGGCCCCACGGCTCGGCTGTTACGGCATCCAGCGCATCCATCTGCTGCGCAATGTCATGATCCTGGCCGGTGCCGGCGTCGGCGGTGGTTCCCTCAATTACGCCAACACGCTGTATGTGCCACCCGAGCAGTTCTTCAACGACCCGCAGTGGAAGAACATCACCGACTGGCGCGCGGAACTGACGCCGCACTACGAGCAGGCCAAGCGCATGCTGGGCGTAGTCACCAACCCGACGTTCACCGACGCTGACCGCATCATGAAAGAGGTCGCCGACGACATGGGTGTCGGCGACACGTTTGTCGCCACCCCGGTCGGTGTGTTCTTCGGCCCCGACGGGCAGAAGGCTCCGGGCCGGCGGGTGGCCGACCCCTATTTCGGCGGGGCCGGCCCGGACCGCACCGGGTGCATCGAATGCGGCCAGTGCATGACGGGATGCCGGTTCGGCGCCAAGAACACGTTGGTGAAGAACTACCTCGGCCTCGCGGAATCGCATGGGGCACAAGTGCATCCGATGACCACCGTGACCGGGTTCAAGCAGCGGTCCGACGGGCTGTGGGAAGTGCGCACCTCGACCACCGGTCGCCTGCTGCGTCGCAAGCGCACCACCTACACCGCCACGCATCTGATCCTGGCCGCCGGCACCTTCGGAACCCAGAAGTTGTTGTTCAAGATGCGTGACAAGGGTGCGCTGCCCAAGCTGTCCGACAAGCTCGGTGTGCTGACCCGGACCAACTCGGAGTCGATCGTCGGCGCGGGCCGCCTCGAAGTCGGCCGCGATCTCGACCTGACCCACGGCGTGGCCATCACGTCATCGATCCACCCGACATCGGACACCCACGTCGAACCCGTCCGATACGGCAAGGGGTCCAACGCCATGGGCTTGCTGCAGACCCTCATGACCGACGGCACCGGACCCCAGGGCACCGACGTCCCCCGCTGGCGGCAACTGCTCGACCAGGCCGGCGCGGACCCCAGGCAGATGCTGCGCATGCTCAACCCGAAGCAGTGGAGCGAACGAACCATGATCGCACTGGTCATGCAGCATCTCGACAACTCGATCACCACGTTCACCAAGCGGACCAGGTTCGGGGTCCGCCGGATGACCAGCAAGCAGGGCCACGGCGAGCCCAACCCGACCTGGATCCCGGCGGGCAACGAAGTCACCCGCCGGATCGCCGAGAAGATCGACGGTGTCGCAGGCGGAACGTGGGGCGAGTTGTTCAACATCCCGCTCACGGCGCACTTCCTCGGTGGTGCGGCCATCGGTGACAGCCCCGAGCACGGCGTGATCGATCCGTATCAACGCGTGTACGGAGATCCGACGATGTCGGTGATGGACGGCGCGGCGATCTCGGCGAACCTGGGCGTCAACCCATCACTGTCGATCACGGCGCAGGCCGAACGCGCAGCGGCGTTGTGGCCCAACAAGAACGGCCGAGATCTGCGCCCGGCGCAGGGCCAGCCTTACCGCCGGCTCGACCCGGTCGCACCGGAACATCCGGTGGTGCCTGCCGATGCCCCGGGCGCACTGCGGAACCTGCCGATCGAGCCGGTGAGCTCCACGGGCTAGAGCCGCTTCATAGTGCCGATGCCAGCGCGTCGGGCCGGTGATCGAGCCGCCACTAGACTGGACAGGTGGAATCGCAGTCTTCATCCGCTCCGCGGCCGGTCCTGGTGGTCGACTTCGGCGCGCAGTACGCCCAGTTGATCGCCAGGCGCGTCCGCGAGGCCCGCGTGTTCTCCGAGGTGATCCCGCACACCGCGACGGTTGAGGAGATCAAAGCCAAGGATCCGCAGGCGGTCGTGCTCTCCGGCGGTCCGTCCAGCGTGTACGCCGACGGCGCCCCGCAGCTGGATCCGGCGTTGTTCGACCTCGGTGTGCCGGTGTTCGGGATCTGCTACGGCTTCCAGGCCATGGCGCAGGCCCTCGGTGGCACGGTGGCGCACACCGGCACCAGTGAGTACGGCAGGACCGAACTGAATGTCGTTGGCGGTGAACTGCATTCGGGCCTGCCGGACCGTCAGCCGGTGTGGATGAGCCATGGTGACGCGGTGACGGCCGCACCCGCGGGTTTCGAGGTCGTGGCCAGCAGCACGGGCGCACCGGTGGCCGCTTTCGAGGACCGGGCCCGTCGGCTCGCCGGGGTGCAGTACCACCCCGAGGTGATGCACAGCCCGCACGGTCAGCAGATACTGAGCCGATTCCTCCACGATTTCGCCGGTATCGGCGCTGCGTGGACGGCCGCCAACATCGCCGAGACGCTGGTGGAACAGGTCCGCGAGCAGGTCGGTGACGGCCGGGCGATCTGCGGGCTGTCAGGCGGCGTCGACTCGGCGGTGGCCGCGGCTCTGGTGCAACGTGCCATCGGCGACCGACTGACCTGCGTGTTCGTCGACCATGGCCTGCTGAGGGCCGGGGAGCGGTCGCAGGTCCAACGCGATTTCGTCGCGGCCACCGGGGCGAAGCTGGTCACCGTCGACGCCGAGGCGCGCTTCCTGGAGGCCCTGTCCGGGGTGACCAACCCGGAGGGCAAGCGCAAGATCATCGGTCGTGAGTTCATCCGGGCCTTCGAGGGCGCCGTGCGTGACACCCTCGGAAGCTCCGAAGCCGAAACCGAATTCCTGGTGCAGGGCACCTTGTACCCCGACGTGGTGGAGTCCGGCGGAGGGACCGGCACCGCGAACATCAAGAGCCATCACAACGTCGGCGGACTGCCCGGTGACCTGAAGTTCAAGCTCGTCGAACCGTTACGGCTGCTGTTCAAGGACGAAGTGCGTGCGGTGGGGCGCGAGCTCGGGCTGCCCGAGGAAATCGTTGCGCGCCAGCCGTTCCCGGGTCCCGGCCTGGCGATCCGCATCATCGGCGAGGTCACCGCCGACCGCCTCGACACGTTGCGCCGTGCTGATTCGATCGCCCGAGAGGAGCTCACCGCCGCGGGTCTGGATCAACAGATCTGGCAGTGCCCGGTGGTGCTGCTGGCCGATGTCAGGTCGGTCGGTGTGCAGGGCGACGGCCGTACCTACGGGCATCCGATCGTCCTGCGTCCGGTGTCCAGCGAGGACGCCATGACGGCCGACTGGACGCGGGTGCCTTATGAAGTGCTGGAACGCATTTCGACGCGGATCACCAACGAGGTACCTGAGGTCAACCGGGTGGTGCTCGACGTGACCAGCAAGCCGCCGGGCACCATCGAGTGGGAGTGAGCCGGGGGCTCAGCTCTCCTTACCGTCCTCGACGTACTCGGCCAGCAGCTTGCTCACCAGAGATTCGATGGTGGTCTCGATCGAGTGCGCGAGGGTACCGGTCACCGCGGCCAGCGCCTGCGTGCGTAACCGCACCAACATGGTGATCAGCTCCGCGATCTCGGTGTCGTCGGTCAGCTCCATCCCGGGTTTGATGCGTTGCAGCACATGGTCTGCGCCGGCCTGCACCAGGATCCGGCTGATCTCGTCGACCAGCGGTACCACCTTGGTGTGCACGTCGATCAACGTGTCCAGGCTGACGCCGTAGCCGCGGATCTCGTCGAAGACCTCGATCAGCTGTGGCCGCACGACCGTGACGCTGTCGGGATCATCGTCGTGGACCAGACCAGCGGAGGCCAACCGGTCCAGATCCGCGGGGTCCGCGATCAGCCGCCTGACCTCGTCGCGGGACATGGTCTGCGCTTTCTCGGCCGCCCAGGTGCCGATGATCGCCGACTCCAGTCCGAGCACCGCACCCAGATCCTTGCCCTGTTCCCAGGCGCTGAGCATCTCGTGCACGTGGGCGATGTTGTAACCACGATCGAGCATCGAGGTCACCAGGCGCAGCCGGGTCAGGTGGGTGTCGTTGTACAGCGCGATGCGTCCCACCCGCAGTGGCGGGTGCAGCAGCCCACGGTCGCGGTAGACGCGCACATTACGGGTGGTGGTGTTGGCCAACCGGGCCAGCTCGTCGATACGGTACTCGCCCGACGCCGCGAGCCGGGCGCCGTCGGGATGGCGCACGGCCGCATCGAACAGTTGGGACACCGCCAATTCGACGACATCGCGCGACTGCCTGCGCACGCGCCCCGGGGCGCGGCGCAGGTTGGCCAGGATCGTACCGATGGGCCCGCTGGGCGGTCGGGGACCTCTGGGCTCAGACATGCACCGCCCGCGCCTGCGCGCGTCGTGCCGCCGCGGTGTAATCACCGAATCGGAAATCACGCATCTGTCGAAGATACTGCGTGGCGAAGCCCGGGTACATCGAGGCGTTGAACCCGTCTTCGGTCAGATACCAGCTGGTGCAGCCCGACATCCACGTCGTCTTGGTCAGGCGACGCTGGATTGTGCTGTTGTAGCGGGCCTGTACGTCGGCGCGGACGTCGAGATAGCGCAGATCGTCGCGCAGGATCGTGGTGATACCGGCGACGGCGTAGTCCAGCTGACCCTCGACGTAGACCAGCAGCGAATTGTGCCCCGGCCCGGAGTTCGGCCCGCTCATCAGGAACAGGTTCGGATATCCGTGCACACTGGAACTCTTGTAGGCCTGCGCGTGCCCGGCCCATTCGGCTCCCATGGTGCGGCCGCCCAGACCGGTGACAGGAAACGGCGGGCCGGACAGGTGCACGTCGTAACCTGTCGCAAAGACGATCGCGTCCAGGTGATGCTCGATCCCGTCACTGGTGCGGATACCCGCCGGGCTCAGCGTGGCGATGGGCCAGCTGATGAGCTTGCAGTTGTCCTGTTGCAGGGCCGGATAGTAATCGCTGGACACCAGCATCCGCTTGCAGCCGGGCGTGAAATCCGGCGTCAGCTGCCTGCGCAGCCACGGGTCGGCGACGGTGCTGTTCAGGTGGGCTTTGGCGAGGCGCGCCACCAGCGACGTCAGCGGCGACTTCCACACCAGCGCAGTCGCACTCGCTTCATGCGCCCAGAACAGCGCCTGGCGGGCCAGGTCCTGGGTGGCGGGAACCTTGCCGAACAGGGCGCGGACCGCGGCGGGCACCTCGGTGTCGAGGCGCGGCAGCACCCAGCCGGCGGTGCGCTGGAAGACCTTGACGAACTGTGCGGTCTTGACCAGTTCCGGCACGATCTGCACAGCGCTGGCACCGGTACCGATGACGGCGACGCGCTTGCCGGTGAAATCGTAGTCGTGGTCCCAGGCCGCGCTGTGGATCTTGTGACCGGTGTAGCTCTCGATACCGCGGATGTCTGGGAACGTGTGATCCGCCAGCGGGCCTGCCGCCATCACCACCGTGCGGGCGCGAAAGATTCTGCGGACCTTGGTTTTACGGGCTTGGGTGGTCACCGTCCAAGCGCCGGCGTCGCCGTCGAAGGTCAACGCGGTGACCTCGGTGTCGAACCGGATGCGCTGTCGCAGACCGAACCGGTCGGTGACGTCCTCGATGTGTGCCTGGATCTCCGCGCCGGAGGGGTAGACACGGGTCCACGACGGGTTCCTGACAAACGAGTACGAATACAGGATGGACGGGATGTCGCAGGCCACACCGGGATAGGTGTTGTCCCGCCACGTGCCGCCCACCCGGTCGCTTCGTTCGACGATGACGATGTCGTCGATTCCGGCCTCGGTCAGTTTGATCGCCGCGCCGAGGCCGCTGAAACCGGCGCCGATGATCAGGGTGTCGTGGATCTGATTGCGCGCCATGCGTCAGGCCGCCGGCTCGTGCGTCAGCTCCTTGAACCAGGACGGTATCGGCTTGAGCAGTGCCCGCGGATAGCGATCCGACAGCCACACCGCGGGATTGGCCAGCCAGTGGTAGGGATGGCGCGGGTTGACCACTGCCCGGCCGTGCAGTTTGAGGATCTGGTAGGTGGGCACCCGCCAGGTCTTCTCGCCACGGTCGCCGAGGGTCTTGAAGCGCTTCATGGCGTTGTAGAGACGTTCGGGTTCCATTCCCATGCCGACGATTTCGTTACGCACGCGATTGAGCAGCGGGACGTACATCAGCGCACCGATGATGACACCGGGAGAGGCCACGTTGCCCACGAACTCGACGGCCAACCGACGGACGTCGGCGTGACCGATCATGTCGAGCACGGCGAAGTCGACGGCGATGTGCCGGGATTCGTCGTTGTTGATCTTCTCGAAAACCTGATGGCAGACCGGGTCGTCGACCTCGTCGAGCAGGAATTTCAGCAGGGCGCCGTCGAGTGCGACCTCGAGCATCGGGATGACGGTGCCCAGGATCGACAGTGACATGTCATCGGCGTAGCGGTCCAGCCAGTCCATCGCCAGGCGGATGTTCACATTGGGTTCTGGGGGCCCCGCATCGTCGTCGTCGAGCATGCCCCACCGTTTCATCAGCGCCAGTTCGGCGTTGGCGTGCCGCTGCTCCTCGGCATGGAAGTACCGGTAGATCTCGGCGATGGTGGGGGTGGGTGCCTTCTTGGCCAAGGCCGCGAAGCCCCGCGCGCCGATGTTCTCGATCCAGCAGAGATCAGCCATGAACGCCTTGAGCTTGGGCCGCATCTCATCGGTGATGGTGTCGGCGCCGGGTGCGGTCCAGTCGATGTCGGCCAGCGCCCACTGCCGGTCCTTGATCTTGGCGAGCATCTGATCCATGTCCATTGCTATCTCCTTGCTACGAGGTGACTGCACTGCCGATCCGTGACATCAGGCCGATGCCCCGGGTGAACGTGGTGGGGGCGAACCGTTTTGCATTCCAGGCGAGTTGGGCATCCAGCGCAGGGACGCAATAGAGACCACCGCGGTCGTTGGTGTCCAGGCACATACGGGCCACCTTCTGCGGTGCCATCCCGGTCCAGCGCATCAGGCGGTCGGCCAGCGCGGTGGATTCGGCTGTGATCCGCCCGGAGTTGACGATGTTGGTCTTGACGAACGTCGGGCACAACACGGTGACGTTGATCGGCGTGCCGGACAGTTCGGCGGCCAATGTCTCCGACAGCGACAGGGTGGCGGCCTTGCTGACGTTGTAGGCCGCCATCCCGGGTGCGGCACCGAATGATGCGGCCGAGGCGACGTTGATGATGCCCGCCGGCCGGTCCGCGGTGCGCAGGATCGGGGTGAAGACGTGGCAGCCGTGGATGGGTCCCCACAGATTGACGCCCAATGTCCAGGCCCAGTCCTCGAGGGGGATGTCACCGATCGGGTGCCCACCCGCACCGACCCCGGCATTGTTGATCACCAGCGTCGGCGGGCCGTCAAACCATGACTGGGATTGGCGGGCCAAGGTTTTCACATCGTCGATCTGCGAGACGTCACACCTCGCGGCGATCGCCTGGCCGCCGCCCTCGGTGATGGTGTCGGCGGTGCGTGCCACGGCCCGCTCATCGATGTCGCTGCACACCACGCGGTTGCCGCGCGCGGCGAGTTCGATGGCGAATGCCGCGCCGATACCGCTCCCGGCTCCGGTGACGACGGCGGTGCCGTCATGGCTGCGCCGCTTGTTTCCGAACAGTCCCAACATCATTGCCTCCCTCGACGATGGCCGTCGATCGCCGTGGTGATGAACGATGCCGCGTACCGCATGGCCGGTGCGGCCTCCGGGGCCAGCCGGGGCAGCGCCTGGAAGACGTGCACCTGGTCCGGCCAGATCTGCAGTTCGCACCCTTCGCCGATGGCGGCGGCCAGGTGTTCGGCGTCCGCGGCGAGCATCTCGGCACCCCCGGCCTGGATCAGCGTCGGCGGGAGGTCGGTCGCGGTGGCGATGTCGTGCATCAGCCGGGGATGGTCGGGATCGACCTGCCCGCAATACAAGTCGATCAGCCGGGCGGCGTCCGAGGCCCGGATGGCGGGATCCATGCGCACCCGCTCGCGCTCGCGGGCCAGGCCGAACGTCAGGTCGACCAGCGGTGAGAAGAGCGCCATGGCCGCCGGGCGCGGTGCGTCGTCGCGGAGCAGCAGATCGACGGCCAGGTGCCCGCCCGCCGAATCACCGGCCACGACAATGTGATCGGCGGGCAGGTTGGCAGCGGTACGCAACCAGTCCCAGCCTGCGTGGACGTCGTCGGCCGCGGTGGGGAAGGTGTGCCGCGGCGCCAGGCGGTAATCCACACAGAACACCGGCAGACCGGTCAGTTTCGCCAGCCAGGCGGTGAGCCGCCGGTGTGTGCGTGGTGAGCACAGGGCGTATCCGCTGCCGTGCAGGAAGTAGATCGCACCGTCGTGTGTGGTGACCTCGGGGCGGATCCATTCGCCGACGACGCGGCGGCCGTCGGGAGCCACGGTGTCGACGGGTTCGACGAAGACGCCCGAGACCCGCGGACCGAAGGTGTTCATGACGATGGCGATGATCCGGCGTGAAGCCCACAGCCCCCAGGTGCGTTCGGGGGGCAGCACCATCGCGAGGGGTCGCAGGGTGACGGTGCTGATCGCCGCGGCGGTGCGTGACCGCAGGGACCCCCGGCCGTCGCGATGATGCTGAACTGTCGGCGCTGACAGGGTCACTCGGACTCCGTTCGTGAGGCTCCTCGGCGAGCAGGTGGCGCCTTTTGAATGCAATAGCAAATAGTGACATTTGTCAATGGCAACATTGGCTGACGGTTGAATCTAGACGCCTCAGATACCTCAGATTCCTCAGTCGCCCCTGCGTCCCCTGGCGTTCTTGCACCGCTTGACGCTGTCGGTGGGTGGGTGTTTACTCGGCGTATCGAACATATATTCGAATACGGTGTTCATTCGAGACTGCGAAGGTTGGCATGACGGCGGCGCTTTCCCTCGGGCATTCCCCAGAACAAAGGCCACGCGACCGCGCTGAACAGGTACAACAGCTGCGCCGTCAGATCGCGGCGGTCTCCGGCAAGGTCGGCGCGGCGCGGCGCGGCGAAGTCGCCTCTGCCGACCTGCTGCCGGCTTCAGAATCTTTGCTACCGGTTCCCGAATCGCTTGCTCATCTGCTGCCGGGCGGGTTGCCGCGGGGTGCGGTGGCAGTGCTGACGGGAGCCCGCTCGCTGTCGTTGAGCATGGTCGCGGCGGTGACGGCCGGTGGTGGTTTTGCGGCAATCGTCGGGCAGCCGGAGGCGGGGCTGCTGGCCGCGGTGGAGATGGGGGCGGACCTGAGTCGGCTCGCGGTGATCCCCGACCCCGGGTCCGATCCGCTCGAGGTGGCCACGGTGCTGATGGACGGAATGGATCTGGTGGTGCTCGGCCTGGCGAGGCGTTCCGTTCCTCCGGCCAGGGCGCGCGCCATCACGGCTCGAGCCCGGCACAAAGGGTGCACCCTGTTGGTCACCGGAGGTGACTGGCCGGGGGCGCCGGTCCGGCTCGATGCCCGGGTCAGTGGATATGAACTCACGGGCGGTCAGATATCCGGGTGCGGGCGGGTCGGCCGGGTGCGGCTGGCGATGCGGGCGCGCGGCAGGTGGGCCAGGGTGGGCTGATGGCAGCGGATGCCCCGGCGGAGAAGTCCCGGGTCCTGGCCATTTGGTGCATGGACTGGCCGGCGGTGGCCGCCGCGATCGCGGCGGGGCTGCCCGCGACGGCCCCGGTGGCGGTGACATTGGCCAATCGAGTCGTCGCCTGTTCGTCGGCGGCCCGCGCGGTCGGTGTCCGTCGGGGTCTGCGCCGGCGGGAATCGCAGGCACGGTGTCCGGCACTGCATGTGGTCGCCGCCGACCCGGCCAGAGATGCCCGTTTCTTCGAAGGGGTCATCGCCGCGGTGGATGATCTGGTGCCCCGCGCCGAGGTTCTGCGCCCCGGGCTGCTGGCGGTGTCGGTGCGCGGTGCCGCCCGGTACTTCGGCTCCGAAGATGCCGCCGCCGAGCGACTGGTCGATGCAGTGGCCGCGGCGGGCGCGGAATGTCAGGTCGGTATCGCCGACCAGTTGCCCACCGCCGTCTTCGCGGCCAGGGCGGGCCGGGTGATCCAACCCGGTGGTGATGCCCGGTTCCTGTCGGCACTGTCGATCCGGCAGTTGGCCACCGAGCCCAGCCTGTCGACGCCGGGGCGGGAGCTTCTCACTGATCTGTTGTGGCGCATGGGGATCCGTAATTTCGGGCAGTTCGCCGCCCTGTCCCGCGCGGATGTGACATCGCGGTTCGGCGCCGACGCGATGGTGGCGCACCGGATGGCGCGCGCCGAGCCCATGCGCGGCCCGTCGGGGCGTGAACCCCCGCAGGAGATCGACGCCGTCATGAACTGCGATCCACCCGTCGACCGCGTGGACGCCGCGGCCTTCGCCGGCCGGAGCCTGGCCGGCGAACTGCACCGCAGCCTGGAATCCGCCGGGGTGGGATGCACCCGGCTGGCCATCCACGCCATCACCACCAACGGTGAGGAGCTGCACCGGGTCTGGCGCTGCGCCGAACCGCTCACCGAGGACGCCACCGCCGACCGGATTCGCTGGCAATTGGACGGCTGGCTCAATCGGCGCAATCCCGGCGACCGGCCGACCGGCCCGATCACGTTGTTGCGGTTGCATCCGGTGGAAGTGGTGTCCGCGGGTGCGCTGCAGTTGCCGTTGTGGGGCGGGGTCGGGGACGAGGACCGGCTCCGGGCCCGCCGGGCTCTGATCCGCGTGCAGGGTCTGCTCGGGCCCGAGGCCGTGCAACTACCCCTGCTCAGCGGTGGGCGTGGCCCCGCCGAGCGGATCACGCTGACCCCGCTGGGTGACGAGCAGGTGCCGCGCGCCAACCCCGACCAACCCTGGCCGGGACGGCTGCCGGACCCTGCGCCCGCGGTGCTACTCGATGATCCGGTGGAATTGCTTGACCTGCAGGGTAATCCGGTGCGGGTGACGTCGCGGGGATTGTTCTCGACGGAGCCGGCTCGGTTGACGGGTGGGCAGCGCGCGCACAGCGGCGGGCTGCGGTGGTGGACGGGACCGTGGCCGGTCGACGAACGCTGGTGGGATCAGGAGCAGGAGCAGCCAGGGCGCACCGCGCGAGCGCAGGTGCTGCTGGAGAACGACTCACACGAGGTGTCCGGGCCTGCGCTGTTGCTGTGTTACCGGCGCCGACGATGGTACGTGGAGGGGGTCTATGAGTAGCCGAGTTGCGTGACGAACGGGCCCACCCGTTCGATGAACCGGTCGAAGAACACATCGGGCAGCGGACCGGCAGGCCCCGCGGCCACGGCGATGGCGGCATTGGCCGGACGCCCCCAATGCCCGCGCCAGTCTGCGATCGTCATACCCCGGGCCAGCGCACCGCCGAGTTCGACGTCGACGGTGGCCGGGCGGGTCCCGACCAGTGTCGGGTCGAGGGCGACGGCCGCGGCGAACGGGTCATGCAGATGGGCCAGATAGCCTTCGTTCTGGTCGAAGTGGAACTCGAAGTAGAACCGCATCGCGTCTTCGAGAACGCGGATCAGAGGGCTGGCCGCCGACGACCGGGTGCCCCGTGGATCCGTCTCGCTCATCACCTGTGAGGGCGATCCGGCCGCATCGGCGAACCGGGCCATGATCTGTGGTGTCAGGGCGATGCTCTCGGTGATGTTGAGACCGCACACGATCGGCAGTTCACTGCTGCCCGACCAGCCGGCGAACACCTCGGCGGCGGCCTCGGGATCAACGGCGATGTTCCATTCCGAGACCGGTGTGGTGTTGCCCGGGTAGTCGAACGAGCCACCCATGATGACCAGCCGCCGCAGCAGTCGTGGCAGTTCTGGCTCGCGCCGCAGGGCCAGTGCCAGGTTGGTCAACGGCCCGGTGGCCACCGCGATCAGTTCACCCGGATGGGCGTGCGCCGCCCGGATCCACGCCTCGGCGGAATCGTAGGAGGTGAGCTCTCCGGTCGGCGGTGGCAACTCGGCATACCCGAGGCCGGCCGGGCCGTGGGTGTCCTCGGCGGTGCGCAGCGGGATGCTCAGCGGCTCCTCCGCCCCTTTCGACACCGGAATGTCGCGGAATCCACACAACTCCAGCAGACCGAAGTTGTTGGCGCAAACCTGTTGTACCGGAACGTTTCCGCCGGTGGAGGCGATGCCGACGAGCTCGGCGTCTGCGCTGGCCAGCAGGTACACCAGCGCCATCGCGTCATCGACACCGGTATCGACATCGACGAAGACGGGAACCATGGGCCGAACCCTACCCGCCTACCAGTGCACCCCCGGCACCCGTCGGACCGTGCGTTTCACCGGGCCGGGAACGCGCAGATTGGGCACCGACCGCACGGGGCGCCTCGGCTGCCGGGGGGCTTCGTCGGACACTTCACCGCGCGCCGCTGCCGAGTCCGGATAACCCAAATAGACCTGATGCAGCACGCGGCGGGCCAACTTCGGCGTGAAATACCGGCCGGCGTCCGCGAGCGTCCCGACCGGAGTGTCGGTGCGAACCGGCTTCTCCACCAGCCCGCGCACCACCATGGCGGCCGCGTGCTCGGCGCTGATCGCCGGCATCGGGTTCAGCCGCGCGGACGGCGCGATCATGGGAGTGCGCACCAGCGGCATGTGAATGGTGGTGAAGGTGATGTGATCCGAAAGTGTCTCGGTGGCAACCACTTCGGCGAACGCGTCGAGCGCCGCCTTGCTGGGCAGATAGGCGGAGTAGCGCGGCGAGGTGGCCTGCACGCCCGCACTCGAGACGTTGACCA
>CAMFLL010000195.1 GCA_945957405.1 uncultured Mycolicibacterium sp.
CTTCCGCAGCGCCAGCCTCGACGACCGCAGATATCTCCTCTTCAATCCCGTGACCAAGTCGAAGGTCACCTCGGAGGGCGAGAAGGTGGTCACCCTGTTGTGGGACATCCTGGCCGCCAAGGGTTTCGAGAAGAACACCTACTTCTGCGAGGTGGCGCGGCTGATCGGGGCACTGCCGCGGCTCGAGGGGACGGTGCACGTCAACGTCGCGCAGATCCTCAAGTTCATGCCCAATTACATGTTCAATCCGGCGGCCTACCCGGAGATCGGCACCCGCGCCGACGCCGCCGACGACGTGTTCTTCTGGTCTCAGGGGCCGGCCCGTGGAGCCTCCAAAGTGCAGTTCGCGGACTGGGCTCCGGTCTACGAGAAGAATGCCGACGTGCCGAACGTCGCGGTGTTCTTCGAACAGGTCAACGCCCTGAAAGACCTGCTGGCGACGGCCGCGCCCGACGAGGAACAGCAGCGCGACCTCGACTTCATCCTGGTCATCGGGCACCTGTTCTCGCTGGTGGTCTACGGGCAGCTGATCCTCGAGCAGGCCGAGCTGACCGGCCTGGACCGCGATCTGCTCGACCAGATCTTCGACGTCGCGGTCCGCGATTTCTCCGGTTACGCCGTCGCGCTGCACGGCAAGCCGAGTTCCACCCCAGCGCAGCAGCAGTGGGCACTGGGGGCCGTCCGTAAGCCGGTCGCCGACAGTGCGCGCTTCGACCGGGTGTGGGCGCAGGTGAAGTCCTACGACGGCGCCTACGAGATGCGGGCTTGACCTCAACTTCGGTTGAGGGAACACACTGGCGGGCATGAACACACCGGCCCGGCAATTGTTCGAGGACGCCTACCAAAACCGCACTGCCCCTTGGGTGATCGGCGAACCGCAGCCCGCGATCGTGGCGCTGGAGGCCACCGGCGCGATCCGCGGTGCGGTACTCGACATCGGCTGCGGTCTCGGTGAGCACACCATCATGCTGACCCGGTTGGGTTACGACGTCGTTGGTGTCGACTACGCCGACGGCGCGGTGCAACAGGCCCGCGAGAACGCGGCGGCCGCCGGGGTCGACGCCCGATTCGCGGTCGGCGACGCCATGGCCCTGGGTGCCGACGCCGCCGTCGGGACCGAGTGGGACACCATCCTGGACAGCGCGCTGTTCCACATCTTCGGCGACGACGACCGACCGCGCTACGTGGCGAGTCTGCACCGCGGACTCAAGCCGGGTGGTGTCCTGCACGTCCTGGCCCTGTCGGACGCCGGCCGCGGGTTCGGTCCCGAGGTCAGCGAGACCGTCATCCGCGAGGCTTTCGCGACCGGCTGGGATCTGCTGAGCCTCGACACCACCACCTACCGCGGGGTGGTCGGGGCGCAGCACGCCGAGGCGATCGGACTGCCGGCCGGCACCGTCGTCGACGAACCGGCGTGGCTGGCCTCCTTCTCTGTCGCGAGCGTGCGCTGAGACACGGATCCGCTGCCTGGATCTGTGTCTCCCTGCACGCTCGCGACAAGGCTCCTTGTGCGATTGCTCAAAGAGGCCGCCGAGTGTTTGGGCATTATCTGCTCGCCACCCACGCTCACCGGGGGTGATGCTGGCAGTCGAACACCCGGCGAGTCGAAAGGTCGAAACGACAGATGAGCACGCGAAACGGCATCATCGGCGCAGTGCCCGCCACCAAAGTCCCCCGTTACGCCGGCAAGGGCACATTCGCCCGGATCGCCGACATCCATGAGGTGTCCGATTACGACATCGCCATCCTCGGTGTGCCATTCGACGGCGGCACGTCTTACCGGCCCGGTGCGCGGTTCGGCCCGCTCGCGGTCCGTACCGCCGCCCGCACGTTGCGCCCCGGCTACCACGTCGAACTCGGTGTCGCGCCGCTGGAGCATGTCCAGGTGGTCGACGCCGGTGACGTCGCGGTGACGCCGTACGACATCACCGAGGCGTGCCGGCAGATCCAGAACCATGCCGCCGACATCCTGGCCGGCGGCGACCGCCGCATCGTGTCCATCGGTGGCGACCACACCATCGCGTTGCCGAATCTGCGGGCGCTGTACGCCAAACACGGTCCCGTCGCGCTGGTGCACTTCGACGCGCACCTCGACACCTGGGACACGTACTTCAACGCCCCGGTCACCCACGGCACCATCTTCCGGCGGGCGTTCGAGGAAGGGTTGCTCATCGAGGACCACTCGATCCACGTCGGCATCCGCGGCCCGATCTACGACCAGATGGACCTCGACGACGACGCGCGGATGGGCTTCCGGATCATCCGCGCCGGCGACCTGGATGTGATGGGCGTCGAGGCGGCCGTCGACGTGGTGCGCCGCCGGGTCGCCGATATGCCGGTGTATCTGTCCATCGACATCGACGTCCTCGATCCGGCGTTCGCGCCGGGCACCGGAACCCCCGAATCGGGTGGACTGACGTCACGCGAGCTGTTGCGGATGTTGCGCGTGATGACCGGCCTGAACATCGTGGGCGCCGATGTGGTCGAGGTCGCACCCGCCTACGACCATGCCGAAATCACCTGTGTAGCAGCGGCGACGGTGGTTTTCGACATCGTGTCGCTGATGGTCGCCGGAGCGCGGACGAGCCTGTCCGTCAACGGAGAGGTTGCGGTCGCGGCCCCCTAGGGGGGTAGGATCCACGTCACAACTCAATACGCCGTTGACGCATTGCGGGAGAACCTCCGATTTCGGAGGCGCCGTAGGAGCAACTCCTCCCCGGGAATCTCTCAGGCCCAATACCGCAGTGTCGAGGCAACTCTGGAGAACAGCGTGATCTGCGGATCACGCTTACCGAAGGGGAACGGCGCGCCCGGCGCGCTCAAACTCTCAGGTTTCAGGACAGAGCGGGGAGGTGTCACCACACGACGCGTCGCATAACTGCGGCGCCACGAAACGGAGCACCTCATGCCTGAGCCTGTGGACCCTGTCCGACACGTTTCATCCGCCCGCGAGCAGTTTCGCGACCGTCACATCGGCCCTGGCCAGCACGGCGAACGCCGCATGCTCGACGCCCTGGGATACGCCTCCGTCGAGACGTTGATCGACAGCGCAGTGCCGCAGCAGATCCGCTGCGCGGCCGGCCTGGACCTCCCCGCCGCAAGGTCCGAACAGCAGGTCCTCGCGGCGCTGCGCAAGCTCGCCGACCGCAACCGGCCGCGCGTGCAGATGATCGGCCTGGGCTACCACGACACCATCACCCCGGCGGTACTGCGCCGCAACATGCTGGAGTCGCCGGCGTGGTACACGGCCTACACGCCGTATCAACCCGAGATCTCGCAGGGCCGCCTCGAGGCGCTGCTGACGTTCCAGACGCTCATCGAGGACCTCACGGCGCTCCCGGTGGCCGGCGCGTCGCTGCTCGACGAGGCCACCGCGGTGACGGAGGCGGTGCTGCTGATGCGGCGGGCCACCAGGTCGGCCGTATCCAATACCGTTGTGCTGGACGCGGATTGTCTGCCGCAGACGCTGGCGGTGGTGCGCGGACGGGCCGAAGCCGTCGGCATCGAGGTGGTGGTGGCCGACCTGAGCGATGGACTGCCCGACGGCGACGCCTTCGGCGTGGTGTTCCAGTCGCCCGGCGCCAGCGGGGTGGTGCGTGACCTGGCGCCGCTGATCGCGGCGGCGCGCGAGCGCGGCATGCTCACCGTGGTCGCCGCCGACCTGCTGGCGTTGACGCTGATCACGGCGCCCGGCGAGCAGGGCGCCGACATCGCGGTGGGCTCCGCGCAACGATTCGGGGTGCCGCTGTTCTTCGGTGGTCCGCACGCCGGGTACATGGCGGTGCGGTCCGGTTTGGAGCGCATGCTGCCGGGCCGGCTGGTCGGCGTATCGGTGGACGTGGCCGGCAGGCCCGCCTACCGGCTGGCGCTGCAGACCCGTGAACAACACATCCGCCGGGACAAGGCGACCAGCAACATCTGCACCGCGCAGGCGCTGCTGGCGAACGTCGCGGCCATGTACGCCGCCTACCACGGCCCGGAAGGGTTGCGGGCCATCGCAACCCGGGTGCACCGGCACGCCGTGTCGCTGGCCGCCGGCCTGCGGGATGCGGGGTGTCAGGTCGTCCACGACCAGTTCTTCGACACGGTGCTGGTGCGCGTACCGGGGCGCGCCGGCGAGATCGTCGCGGCCGCCGACCGCGCCGGGGTGAACCTGCGACATGTCGATGCCGATCACGTCGGCATCGCCTGCGATGAATGCACCACCGACGACGTCATTCTCCGCGTGCTGGAGGCTTTCGGGGCCACCGGTGGCGTGTCCGCCGGCACCACTCTCGCGCTGCCCGACGACCTGCTCCGTACCTCGGACTACTTGACGCACCCGGTGTTCCACGAGCACCGCTCCGAAACGGCGATGCTGCGGTTCCTGCGGCGACTCTCCGACAAGGACCTGGCGCTGGACCGCACCATGATCCCGCTCGGCTCCTGCACCATGAAACTCAACGCCGCCGCCGAGATGGAACCCATCAGCTGGCCCGAATTCGCGGGTATCCATCCCTACGCCCCCGCCGACCAGACCGCCGGCTATCTCGAGCTCATCGCCGACCTGGAGTCCTGGCTGGCCGAGATCACCGGCTACGACCGGGTTTCCTTGCAGCCCAACGCCGGATCGCAGGGCGAGCTCGCGGGTCTGCTCGCCATCAACGCCTATCACCACTCACGTGGTGACACGCACCGCGACATCTGCCTCATCCCACAATCGGCCCACGGCACCAACGCCGCGTCGGCCGTGCTGGCCGGCATGCGCGTGGTCGTGGTCAAGACGGCCTCCAACGGCAACATCGATCTCGAGGACCTGCGCGCGAAGCTGACCGATCATCACGACGCCGTCGCGGCGATCATGCTGACCTACCCGTCGACCCACGGCGTGTACGAAACCGATGTCCGCACTGTGTGTGATCTGGTCCATGGCGCAGGCGGGCAGGTCTACGTCGACGGTGCAAACCTCAACGCGCTGGTCGGTATCGCCAAACCGGGCGAGTTCGGCGGTGACGTCTCACACCTGAACCTGCACAAGACATTCTGCATCCCGCACGGTGGTGGCGGCCCCGGTGTGGGCCCCGTCGCGGTGCGGGCGCACCTGGCGCCGTTCCTGCCGGGCGACCCGCTGACCGCGGGCGGTCCGGCCCCGGTGTCGGCGGCCAACTACGGCTCTGCCGGCATCCTGCCGATCTCCTGGGCCTACCTCGCCCTGATGGGTCCCGACGGTCTGACGGCGGCCACCAAGTCGGCGGTGCTGGCCGCCAATTACCTCGCCACGTCGCTGGCCGGGCACTACCCGGTGCTCTACACCGGTGAGACCGGGCTGGTGGCCCACGAGTGCATTCTCGACCTGCGGGAGATCACCCGGCGCACGGGAGTCACCGCCGAAGACGTGGCAAAGCGGTTGATCGACTACGGTTTCCATGCGCCGACGCTGTCCTTCCCGGTCAACGGAACGCTGATGGTGGAGCCCACCGAATCGGAGGACCTGGCCGAGCTGGACCGCTTCATCACGGCGATGGTCAGCATCCACGACGAGATCACCCGGGTCGAATCAGGGGAATGGGAGCTCGAACACAGCCCGCTGCGCCAGGCCCCGCACACCGCCGAACTGGTCACCGACGCCGAGTGGACACTGCCCTACAGCAGGCAGCACGCGGTGTATCCGGTTGCCTCCCTGCGGCACAACAAGTACTGGCCGCCGGTGCGCCGGATCGACGGTGTCCACGGTGACCGTAACCTCGCGTGCTCCTGCCCGGCCCCCGAGGCGTTCGAGAACGACACCGCTGCACACCTCGAGGAGGTCTTCGTATGAGTGACACCGCAATCACCGACCTGGCTCCCGCGTCACCACTGCTGGACGAACACCGGACACTGGGCGCAAGTTTCACCGATTTCGCGGGGTGGGCGATGCCGCTGAAATACGGTAGCGAACTCGCCGAGCACAAGGCGGTGCGTGAGACCGCGGGCCTGTTCGACCTGTCGCACATGGGCGAGATCGCGGTCAGTGGACCGCAGGCCGCGGCGGCACTGGACTTCGCGCTGGTGGGCGAGGCGTCCAAGATCGCCGTCGGGCGGGCGAAGTACTCATTGATGTGCGACACCGACGGCGGTGTGATCGACGACCTGGTGGTCTACCGACTGGCCGACGAGCGCTTCCTGGTGGTCGCCAACGCGGCGAACGCGCCGACGGTGGCGCGTGAACTGGCCGACCGGGCTGCGCCGTTCGACACACTGGTCGACGATCAGTCGACGGCCACCGCGCTGATCGCCGTGCAGGGTCCCGCTGCCGAGAGCATCGTGACGTCGCTGGTGCCGGAGGCTGCGCGTCCGTCGGTCATTGCTCTCAAGTATTACGCGGTGACCGAGGCGAAGGTCGACGGTATCGATGTGTTGTTGGCGCGCACCGGGTACACCGGTGAGGACGGTTTCGAACTGTATGTGCCCAACGCGCACGCCGTGGCGCTGTGGCGGGCGCTGCTGGCGGCCACCACCGCGGCGGGCGGCGCACCGGCCGGCCTGGCCTGCCGGGACACCCTGCGCCTTGAGGCCGGGATGGCGCTCTACGGTCACGAACTGGACCTGGCCACCAACCCCTATGAGGCCGGGCTGGGCAAGGTCGTGCGCCTGAACAAGGAGTTCGTGGGACGCGATGCGCTGCAACAGCTCTCGCACCAGCGCGTGAACCGGGTCCTCGTCGGCCTGAAAGGATCGTCCCGCCGCGCGGCGCGGGCCGGATACACCGTCCACCACAGCGCAGGCGGGGCCGCGGTGGGAACCGTGACCTCGGGCGCACTGTCGCCGACGCTCGGCTACCCGATCGCGCTGGCGTACGTCGACGCGACGCTTGCCGAACCGGGGACGGTCGTGCACGTCGACATCCGCGGCAACACCGAACACTTCGAAGTCGTCCCAGCCCCCTTCTACCGCCGGAAATGACAGGACCGAACATGGCTGAAAACACCACTGCCCAGACCCTGCCCGACGACCGCAGCTACACCGAAGAACACGAATGGGTGCTGATCGCACCGGATTCCGACCTTCCGGACACACCGGTCCGTGTCGGCATCACGTCGATCGCGGCGGCGGCCCTCGGTGACCTGGTCTTCCTGGACCTGCCTGAGGTCGGCGCCACGATCACGGCCGGCCAGACCTGCGGTGAGGTGGAATCCACCAAGACCGTCTCCGAGCTCTACCCTCCGGTCAGCGGCACCGTCACGGCAGTCAACACCGCCGCCATCGACGATCCCGCGATCGTCACCTCCGATCCCTACGGAGCGGGCTGGCTTTTCGAAGTCCAGCCCACCGCCGCGGGGACCCTGCTGACGGCGGCCGAGTACGCCGAGATGAGTGAGGCCTGACGATGAGCGTCCTCGACCAACAGCTCGCCGACTTCGACCCCGAGATCTTCTCGGCGATCGGTGACGAACTGCGCAGGCAGCGCCTCGGCCTGGAGATGATCGCATCGGAGAACCATGCACCGCTGGCCGTCATGCAGGCCCAGGGTTCGGTGCTCACCAACAAGTACGCCGAGGGTTATCCGGGCCGGCGCTACTACGGCGGGTGCGAACACATCGACGTCATCGAGCGGCATGCCATCGCCCGCGTGAAGGCGTTGTTCGGTGCGGACTTCGCGAACGTGCAGCCGCACTCGGGCGCGCAGGCCAACGCCGCGGTGATGCACGCCCTCATCAAACCGGGTGACACCATTCTCGGCCTGTCCCTGGACTGCGGTGGCCACCTCACCCACGGCATGCGGTTGAACTTCTCGGGCAAGCTCTACAACGTCGCCGCCTATGGCGTCTCCAAGGAGGACTACCTGGTCGACATGGATGCGGTGGCCGACGCGGCCCGGGAACACCGGCCGCAGTTGATCATCGCCGGCTGGTCGGCCTATCCACGGCAGCTCGACTTCGCCCGGTTCCGGGAGATCGCCGACGACGTGAGCGCCTACCTGATGGTCGACATGGCACATTTCGCCGGGCTGGTCGCCGCCGGGCTGCATCCGTCGCCGGTGCCGCACGCCCACGTCGTCACCTCGACCACCCACAAGACCCTGGGCGGCCCGCGCGGTGGCGTGATCCTCACCAACGAGGCCGATATCGCCAAGAAGATCAACTCGGCGGTGTTCCCCGGCCAGCAGGGTGGACCGCTGGAGCATGTGATCGCCGCCAAGGCAGTCGGTTTCAAGATGGCCGCCCAGCCCGACTTCGTCGAGCGGCAACAGCGTTGCCTGCGCGGCGCGCAGATCCTGGCCGACCGGCTGAATCAGGCCGATGCGCGAGACGCCGGTATCACGGTGCTGACCGGCGGCACGGATGTGCATCTGGTGCTGGTCGACCTGCGTAACGCGGCCATCGACGGACAGGTGGCCGAGGACCGGCTCGACGCGGTCGGCATCACGGTCAACCGCAACGCCGTACCGTTCGACCCCCGCCCGCCGATGGTGACCTCCGGGCTGCGCATCGGCACCCCGGCCCTGGCGGCCCGCGGGTTCGGCGACGACGAGTTCGCACTCGTCGCCGACGTCATCGTGGCGGCGCTGACTGCCGCGCCGGACGCCGACACCGAACATCTGGCCGCGCAGGTGTATTCACTGGCCGAGCGGTTCCCGCTGTACCGGGAGCTGTGATGGCCATCAGCGTTTTCGACCTCTTCTCGGTCGGGATCGGACCGTCGAGTTCACACACCGTCGGCCCGATGCGGGCCGCCGGCATGTTCGTCGACGAACTCGCCGCCCGCAACACGCTCGATCAGGTCGCCGACGTGCGGGTCGACCTGTTCGGCTCGCTGGCCGCGACGGGTGCCGGGCACGGCACCATGCCGGCGATCCTGTTGGGCCTCGAGGGTTACCGGCCCGACACCATCGAGACCGACGAGATGGAACGGCGGCTCGCCGACATCCGGGCCGACGGCAAGATCGCGCTGGGTGGGCGTATGGTCATCGCGCTGACCGAAGCCGACATGGCTCTGGATGCGGGCCGTCAACTCGCCCAGCACCCGA
Source organism: uncultured Mycolicibacterium sp. (assembly GCA_945957405.1). Taxonomy (GTDB): domain Bacteria; phylum Actinomycetota; class Actinomycetes; order Mycobacteriales; family Mycobacteriaceae; genus Mycobacterium. The sequence goes on from CAMFLL010000195.1 coordinate 8,987, forward strand.
ATGCCATGACGCTGACGGCCATCTCGGTCCACGGTGATGTCGTCTACCGCGAGACCTATTTCTCCGTCGGCGGTGGTTTCGTGGTCACCGAGACCGAAGCCACCGGAGACCAGACGACGGTGGCCGGCGACGGGGGCGGTTTCCGCTCGGCCGCCGAGCTGCTGGACCTGACCGAGCGTGACGGGCTGGCGGTGAGCCAGGTGATGATGCGCCAGGAGTGCTCGACGCGCTCCGAATTCGAGGTGCGGGAACGCCTGCTGCACATCCGTGACGTCATGGTCGCCTGCCAGACCAACGGGATGGCCCGGGACGGCTACCTGCCCGGCAACCTGCGGGTCCGGCGGCGCGCCCACGACTGGCATGTGCGCCTGGCCGACGAAGACCCGCACCGTGATCCGGCCTTCGCGGAGGACTGGGCCAACCTGGTGGCGCTGGCGGTCAACGAGGAGAACGCCTCCGGCGGGCGCATCGTGACGGCACCGACCAATGGTGCCGCCGGGATCATCCCGGCGGTACTGCACTATGCGCTGCACTACACGCCCGCCGGGCGCGCCGATCCCGACGACGCCACCGTCCGGTTCCTGCTGACCGCGGGTGCCATCGGGTCGTTGTACAAGGAGCGCGCGTCGATATCCGGCGCCGAAGTCGGTTGCCAGGGCGAGGTGGGCTCCGCGGCATCCATGGCGGCCGGCGGACTGGCCGAAATCCTCGGTGGTACACCGCAACAGGTGGAGAACGCCGCGGAGATCGCGATGGAACACAGCCTCGGGCTCACCTGCGATCCGATCGGCGGCCTGGTGCAGATCCCCTGCATCGAACGCAACGCCATCTCGGCGGGTAAGGCCATCAACGCGGCCAGGATGGCGTTGCGGGGCGACGGAACCCACCGCGTGAGCCTGGATCAGGTCATCGAGACCATGCGCACCACCGGATTGGACATGAGCGCCAATTACAAAGAAACGTCGACAGGTGGTCTGGCCGTCACCGTCAACGTCGTCGAATGCTGACTCCGATGACCATCACCCCTGGGGGCCGCCGCCTGCTGCGGCTGGAAGTCCGCAATACGCAGAGCTCGGTCGAACGCAAACCGGCGTGGATGAAACGCACGTTGCGCACCGGGCCCCAGTACCGCGAACTGGATGCGCTCGTGCAGCGCAACGATCTCCACACGGTGTGCAAGGAAGCGGGTTGCCCCAACATCTTCGAATGCTGGGAAGCCCGCGAAGCGACGTTCCTGATCGGCGGCGACCAGTGCACGCGACGCTGTGATTTCTGCCAGATCGCGACCGGCAGACCCGAACCGCTCGACCGCGACGAACCCCGTCGCCTCGCCGAGACCGTCGCACGCATGCAGCTGCGCTATGCCACCGTCACGGGGGTGGCGCGCGACGACCTGCCCGACGGTGGCGCCTGGCTCTATGCCGAGACCGTTCGGCAGATCCACGCCGCGTGCCCCGGCACCGGTGTCGAACTGTTGATCCCCGACTTCACCGGAACCCCCGCACAGCTCGACGAGGTCTTCGACGCCGAACCACAGGTGCTGGCGCACAATCTGGAGACCGTGCCGCGGATCTTCCGCCGGATCCGCCCCGGCTTCGACTACACCCGCTCACTCGGCGTGCTCGAGCGGGCACGCCGCCGGGGTCTCATCACGAAGTCGAACCTGATCCTCGGGATGGGGGAGACCACCGAGGAGGTGGTGCAGGCGCTGCGCGATCTGCACGGCGCCGGCTGCCAGTTGGTCACCATCACCCAGTACCTGCGGCCCACGCCACGCCACCACCCGGTGCAGCGGTGGGTGACGCCCGCCGAATTCGACGAGCTGGCCGCCGTTGCCGATGACATCGGTTTCGCCGGAGTGATGTCCGGACCGTTGGTGCGGTCGTCCTACCGCGCCGGAACGCTCTACACCCAAGCCCGCGAAGCGCTGGAAAACCAGAGGAGTCTCACATGAGAGCCGATGTCGTCATCCTCGGCGGCGGTCCGGGCGGGTACGCCGCCGCGATCCGCGCCACCCAACTCGGACTGTCGGTCATCCTGATCGACGAGGACCGGGTCGGCGGCACATGCCTACACCGCGGCTGTATTCCGACCAAGGCGCTGCTGCACGCGGCCGAGGTCGCCGACACCGCCCGCACCGCAGCGCAATTCGGGGTCGCGGCGTCGTTCGACGGTATCGACCCCGAAAAGCTGCACGGTTTCAAGAACACTGTGGTGTCGCGCCTGCACAAAGGACTGTCGGGACTGATCGACGCGTTGGGCGTCACCGTGGTCAACGGCCGGGGCCGGTTGACCGGGCCGACCACCGTCGAGGTCGACGGCGTGACCATCACCGGCGCGACGATCATCCTGGCGACCGGGTCGGCGCCCAAGACGCTGCCGGGTATCGAGCCGTCGGCCCGGGTGCTGACCAGCGATCAGGCCCTGGAGCTCGACACCATCCCCGAGTCCGCGATCGTGCTCGGCGGCGGCGTCATCGGTGTCGAATTCGCCAGTCTCTGGTCGTCATTCGGTGTCAAGGTCACCGTCGTCGAGGCGCTGCCGCGGCTGGTGCCCAACGAGGATGCGACCATCTCCACCTACCTCGAGAGACTGTTCCGGCGCCGGCGGATCACCGCAAGGACCGGCGTCCGCGTCGCCTCGGTCGACGCCGATGATGCTGGCGTGCAGGTGGTGCTCGACTCCGGTGACGTGCTGACCGCCGACGTGCTGCTGATCGCGGTCGGCCGTGCCCCGCGCACCGAGGGCCTGGGTCTCGAGGACCACGACGTGGCGCTGGACCGCGGCTTCGTGGTGACCGACGGGAATCTGCGCACCAGCGTGCCGACGGTCTATGCGATCGGCGACATCGTTTCCGGACTCCAACTGGCGCACCGGGCATTTCAGCAGGGCATCTTCGTCGCCGAACAGATCGCGGGTCGTGACCCCGAGCCCGTGGCCGACGCGGGTATCCCGCGGGTCACCTACTGCCATCCCGAGATCGCGTCTGTCGGCCTCACCGAAGAGGTGGCCCGTGAACGGTACGGCGACGGTGTCGAGACCGTCACCTACGACTTGGCGGGCAACGGGCGCAGCCAGATCCGCAAGACCTCCGGCGCGGTGAAACTCGTCGTGGACCCGGCCGGGACGGTGGTGGGCGTGCACATGATCGGTGACGGCGTCTCGGAACTGATCGGCGAGGCCCAGCTGTTGTACAACCTAGGCGTGAAGGCCGCGGAGGCGGCGCGGTTCGTGCATGCGCACCCCACCCAGAACGAAGCGTTGGGGGAGGCGCTGCTGGCGGTGTCGGGCGCGCCGCTGCACCTACATGGGTGAAGTGCCGCGGCGGTCGGCGAACTCGTCGTCGAGGATGGCGACCAGCCGGTCCACCATCCACTCGGTGAGCATGCGGCCTTTGTCGGCGCTGGCCGCCTCGGGTGAGGACAAGGTGCCGCTGGCCGTGGACATCCTGGTGTCGATCGGCAGCACGTCGTAGTTGACCACCCGCTCGGGGGCGTCGGCCGCGATGCGCTCGGTCCGGACCAGGGCCGGCTCGTGATAGAGCAGCAGTGAGGTCTCGATGACGGCGGCGTGCTCCAGCGCCAGCCCGGGGAAGCCGTCGGGCCAGATGGCCTGCTGGCGGTCCGCCGTGAAATCGGGGTTGGCGTCCTCGATCACCACGATCTTCAGCTCCGGGTGCCGTTCGGCCACCAGATATGCCGGCTCGTAGATGAAACCGCTGTTCTCGAAATGCCAGTTGTACAGCACGATGTTGCGGAATCCGCACCGCTTCAGCTCACCGAGGATGTCCTCGAGCAGGGCGATGAACGTGGTGGCCCGCAGTGAGAGCGTGCCCGGAAAGTGCTGGCCGCCACCGCTTCCCGGCCGACTGCGGTAGCCGAATGGGATGAACTGGCCGACGATCAGGTCACAGCGGCGGCTGGCGGCCGCCAGGAGATGTTCGGGGATCACCCAGTCGGTGCAGACCGGCAGGTGATGACCGTGCTGCTCGGTCGAGCCGATGGGGATGGCGATGGGGATGTCGGCGCGGGCCGCGTCGGCGATCTCCGCCCAGGTCATTTCCCGGAACAGTCGGGGCGCGTGGTCAGGCATGCCGAAACTCCTTGCAGATCAGTCGTGATGGGAGACGCCGATGGTGCCGGCGGATACACAGGTCGACCGCCCACCGTCGACGACGACGTGCGTTCCGACCAGATAGGCGGCGCGTTCGGACAGCAGGAAGGTGACGGCCTCGGCGATCTCCCGGGGTTCGGCGAAACGGCCGACCGCGACGCTTGCGGCGTTGTCGGCCATCTCGGTTGCCGGATCGGTGGCGCCGTCGAACTCCGCGAGCAGCAGCGGCGTCCTGGTGGTGCCGGGACACACGGCGTTCACCCGGATACCCCACGACACCAATTCCGCTGCGGCGCTTCGGGTCATCGCGACGATGGCACCCTTGGTGGCGGTGTAGGCCACATAGCCGGGCTGGCCGATGAGGGCGAGTTCGGAACCGGTGTTGACGATCGCGCCCGCGCGGCGGGGCTGCATGACGCGCGCAGCCTCACGCAGCACGTGGAACGACCCGGTCAGGTTGATCGCCAGCAGTTCGGCGAACATGTCGTCGCTCGTGTCGACAAGCGGTGCGACGCGGGAGATTCCGGCGTTGTTGTGCACCGCGTCGATCGGACCCAGCTCGGCTTCGACCTTTTCGAAGGCGGCCCGCACCGCACCCGGGTCCCGGACGTCGGCGCTGACTGCCAGCGCGCGTCTGCCGTGGTCGCGCACCAGTCGCACCGCGTCGGACAGGTCGTCCTGCGGTCGGGCCAGCACGGCCACATCGGCGCCTTCGCGGGCCAGCGTCTGCGCGGTGGCCAGCCCGATACC
>CAMFLL010000196.1 GCA_945957405.1 uncultured Mycolicibacterium sp.
TCGACACCGGGGCCGCGGCGCAACAACGACGGCGACTGGCGGCGATCGGTGACTGGAACGCGTTCCGTGGCAAGGCGTAGACGAACGTCCGGTCACGCACTGACGCGGTCGACGAGCCGAACGCTGGTGTCCCACAGATCGGTTGCCTTGGCGGTGTCGTAGGAGTCGACCGACGAGCGGATCTCCTTGGCGCCCTCGTAATAACGGCCGGTGATGCCCCCGAACGCCGGGTCGACGGCCAGTGCCGCGAGCCTGCGCCCGGAGGTGGCGGTGGTGTTGACATTGGGCAGCAGGCGCAGCATCGGGCCGACGAAGCGCCAGACCAGTCTCTGCATCGGCGAGTAGTCGCGGGCCAGGCCGGAACCCGGCATCAGGCCGGGATCGAACGCGGTCACGGTGATGCCCTGGGCGCCGTGGCCGAGGCGGCGATCGAGTTCGTATGCGAACAGCACATTGCAGAGCTTTGAGGTCGTGTACCGTCGGCGGCCCTCGGCGGGTGCGCCGGCGGCCGGGTGGGCGAGTTCTTCGGCCGAGGTGTAAACCGGTTTGGGCATCCCGGTGAACTTGGCCGGGTCATGGGTTCCGCTGGCGACGACGACAATGCGGGCGGGTGAGACCAGTTGGTCGAGCAGTCCCCGGACGAGGGCGAAGTGCCCGAGATGGTTGACACCAAAGGTCATTTCGACACCGTCGACCGTGAACTTGGTGTCCACCGTCTGCAGGCCTGCGTTGCACACAATGGCGTGCAGCGGTGGCAGATCGGCGGTCTCGAACGCCGCGACGAAGTCGCGCACAGAGGCCAGCGATGCGAGATCGCACCGGATGACCGAGCACCGGTCCGGCGCACCCAGCTCGGCGATCGCCGCCGCACCCAGGTCGGGATTGCGGACTGCGAGCACAACCTGCCAGGAGTCGTCCCGCGCCAGCAGGTCTCGCGCGCATTCGATGCCGAGGCCGGCGTTGGCGCCGGTGATGACGACGGTCCGGGTGGTCTTGGCGGTGCTCATTGTTCCTCCAGCAGGATGGGCAGCAGGGTGGTGACGGCCTGCAACAGGCGTCGGTACATCCGTTCGATGTCGGTGGACTCGGGCTCCACGTGGTCGGCGATGAACACGCCGTCCGAGATCGCCATCGCCAGCGCCGTCAGTTCGCCGAGCACGCGCTGAGCTTTGTCGGGTGGTACGTCCGGTGGCACCAGGGTGGCAATCGCGACGCGGAAGCCGGCGGCCGCGGTGTCTCGCACTCGGCGCACCGCGGCGCCGACCGCCGAATCGTCGGTGCGCTCCAGTGCCAGCAGGTAGACCAGGCGCAGGAATTCGGGATGCTCGGCGAGCAGCTTGGCGGTCGCCGCCAACTGCACCTCGACGTCTGGCGACGTGTCGCCGTGGCGGGGTATCGCGCCGAAGAAGCGCTCGGCCCCGCGTTCCATGACGGCGGCCAGGACGCCCTCCTTGGAGCCGAAGTGCCAGTAGATCGAGCTTGCCGGCAGGCCACACGCCTTCCGGATGTCGCTGATGGAGGTGGCGGCGTAGCCCCGCTCGGCCATCAGGCGCTCGGTGGCGTCGAGGATGGCCTCGCGTGAGCTTTCGCCCTGCAGTTGTCGCTTGGTCGGCGGCGTGGTCAACACCTGCTCCTCTGTAAGGATCGTTACAGACACGCTAGCACACCGAGGGGGCGGGAATCATGGTGCGGTGACGAACTGGCTGTTGCTGCACGGGACACCGCTCGGCCCGGCTGTCTGGGATAGCGTGCTGCCGCTGCTCGAGGGTGACGTCACCGTCCCCGCGATAACACCCGGTGCCCACGCTGCGGAGCGAGGGCAGCAGCAGGGCATCGCTCGCCGACTCACTGAGCGACATGTCGACGGCCAGCCACCATGGCATGTGGTCGGCCACTCGTACGGCGGACAGGTCGCCCTCGAATTGGCCGTCCAGTCACCTCAATTGGTGTCGGAGCTCACTCTTCTGTGTACGCGGGACACGCCGTACCCTCCGTTCGCTGCGGCCGCCGCCCGACTGGACGGTGAAGATGTGCCGGACGAGACGTTGGCGCGTTGGTTCGGCCCGTCGGAGTTGTCCGCGGACGGACCTGCGGTGCGGCAAGTCAGGGCGATGCTCCAGGGTGCCGACCGCGCGGCATGGTCGCGTGCCGTGGCGGCGATCGCAGTGTTCGATTGTTCGGGACAGACCTCGTCCATCCGATGCCCGACGACGGTCGTCGCCGCCGAACACGATGCGGTCTCCACCCCGGAAGCGATGAACGCCATGCATCGTCGATTGCCCGACTCCCAGTTCGTCGTGCTCGATGATGCTTGGCACATGTCGATCTTCACGGATCCGGCAAAGCTCGAAGGTCTTCTCGCCGGCTGACACAGCGGGTGCGGTCGAGGCCGGGCAACGCAGGCCGGGTCGCGCCACCCAACACAAAACGGGCCAGGACTTGTCAGTCCTGGCCCGCCCTGATCGGTGGAGCTGCCGGGAATCGAACCCGGGTCCAACGGCATTCCCTCGAGGCTTCTCCGTGCGCAGTCCGCTATGTCTCTACTCGGATCTCCCGGTCACGCGAACCAGCCGAGATGACGATCCCAGTCGCTGTTGGTTGTCCCGGCGAGTCCCGCGACCGAACTCACCGGTTGATCCCTCTAGATGACGCCAGGATCCGGGTCGAGGGCTTTCCCGGTCTGACGGACTAGCTATCGCTTAGGCAGCGAGGGCGTAGTCGCGCTGATTGGTATCGGCGCTTAATTGGTTGCAACGACGCTTACGGTGGTCTCTTGCCTGCACCGGCACGCTTCCCTTGATTCGATGCGCGATGTCGAAACCGTTCAGCCCCTCGCACATCCCCACCGACCTTCGGCGGGACAGTCAATGATAGCGGCTGATCCAACACACGCCAGCGAATAAAAAGTCCCGATGCGGTCTCAGGCGCTGAACCACGCCAGGACCGTCAGCGCCGAGATGGCCAGGTAACTCAGCATGGCGACCTGATAGGCGCGCGCCCGTCTGCGCTGCGGGAACGCCAGTGGCAGCACCAGGGCGCAGACGAAGCCGAACACCATGCCACCGATCGTGCCGAAGATGAGCCCGTAGCCGTGCGGGTCCGAGGCGATGTCGGTCGAGAGCCGTGAACTGACCGCCATGAACACACACAGGAGGTAGATCACTCCGGCGGCACCGCCGAGGACACCGCCGATGATGCGCACAGCGAGGTCGACCCAGGTCTGCGTGCGCGAGCGCGTGCCCGCGCCGAGACCGAAGTCGAAGCCTTCAGAGAGCGGTCGATTCACGATCCGAGCATCGCACGGCGCCAGACCCTCTCTGTGCAGCAATTTTGGCTCAATCCATGTTGCTGGTCCGGCCACGGAGGAACTCGAAAACCCGGGCGTCCGACGATGTGAGGCGGTCGACCTCCTCGCCGCCGTCACACCGGAAAAGCCCGATGGTCACCGAGGTGTCGCCGCGGTAGAGCACGTGCCAGTGCGCCCCGGCATCTTCCCACCGTTGCAGTACCGCAACCGGATCGTCGCCCAGGTTGTTCATCGTGCCTGCCATGATCGCCGGATGAACGTCGGATTGCACGCTCTCGGCATCGGCGCGGGTGCCGAGCGCACCGTGATCGATGCGGTCGCCGCGGCGGCCGAGCGGGCGGGCTTTGCGACGTTGTGGGCCGGCGAGCACGTCGTCATGGTCGACGAATCGGCGTCGCGCTATCCCTACTCCGGTGACGGCCAGATCGCGGTCCCGGCCGACGCCGACTGGCTGGATCCGCTGGTCGCGCTCAGTTTCGCGGCGGCCGCCACCAGTCGGATCGAACTCGCCACCGGCGTCCTGCTGCTCCCCGAACACAACCCCGTCATCGTCGCCAAACAGGCGGCATCGCTGGACAGCCTCAGCGGCGGCCGATTGTCGCTCGGCGTGGGGGTCGGTTGGTCGAAGGAGGAGTTCGAGGCGCTGGGGGTGCCGTTCGCCCGACGCGCGCAGCGCACCGAGGAGTACGTCGCCGCCATGCGGACGTTGTGGCGCGATGACATCGCGTCGTTTTCCGGTGAGTTCGTGGCCTATGACCGGATCCGGGTCAATCCGAAACCGCGTCGCCGGCGCATCCCCGTCATCGTCGGCGGTAACAGCGATGCCGCTCTGCGGCGCGCCGCGACGTGGGGCGACGGGTGGTACGGCTTCAACATCGCCGACGTCGAGGAGGCGGCATCGCGCGCGTCACTGCTGCGGAGCATGTGCCGGGCTGCAGGTCGTGAGCCCGGCGATCTGCGGCTGTCGGTGGCCCTCCAGAATCCGGTACCCGCCGATATCGGCAGGTTGGCCGATATCGGTGTCGACGAACTGGTGCTGGTGGCCAGCCCGCCCGCGGATCCCATCGCGGCCGAGGCGTGGGTGGGGGATCTGGCGCGGCAGTGGATGTGGGTGCTCAACTAAGGGTCGACGAAACTCCGAGGGGCCTGCCTATGGTCATAATGGCGCGTGTCTACGACGCGGTGCACGACGAGGACGGGCACCGGGTGCTGGTGGACCGGCTGTGGCCACGCGGGATCCGCAAAGACGACCCTCGGGTCGGGCACTGGCTCAAGGACGTCGCGCCGTCGACGGAGTTGCGCCACTGGTACAACCACGACCCCGCGAAATTCGACCAGTTCGCGTCGCGGTACAGAACCGAACTGTCAGACGGCCAGGCCGCGGCGGCGCTCGGGCAGCTGCGAACCCTGCACCATGAGGGACCATTGACGCTCGTGACGGCGACCAAAGACCTCGAACTCAGCCATCTCGCGGTGTTGACTGAGCTCTTGGAGGAGTCGTGAGTGCAGCTCAATCTGTTTCTGTCGCAGTGGTTTTCGTCTGGCTAGGGATGGTGCTGGCCATTTCGTTCCTGGAGGCGCCGCTGAAGTTCCAGGCGCCCGGTGTCTCTGTGCAGATCGGCCTGAGCATCGGACGTCTGGTCTTCCGGGCGCTGAACACTTGTGAAGCCGTGCTCGCGGTCATGGTGGGACTGGCCTTCGTGCTGCAGCCCCCGTCGACCACGGCGATGGCGGCCTTTGCGGTTGTCGTCGCCGCGTTCGTCTTGCAGGTGCTCGCGGTGCGCCCGGTCCTGACGCGCCGGTCGGACGCTGTGCTGGCCGGTGCGGGCGGCAGTCGGTCGCGTGGGCATTACGCCTATGTAGCGCTGGAGGCCGCCAAGGTGGTTGCCTTGGTACTGACAGGCATCGCGCTGTTGTCGGCGTGACGTCGGGGAAGGAGAGTCACCGTGGAAGCGATATCGCTCGGCACACTCGCCGCAGAGCACCTCGAGACCGCCCGCAATGCACACAGCGGGCGCTCGGCACACACGGTGCACGGCGGGCATGACCATTTCCTGCGACAGACGATCATCGCCCTGGCCGCGGGCCACGAACTGAGCGAGCACGAGAGCCCGGGCGAGGCCACCCTGCAGGTGCTGCAAGGGCATGTGCGCCTGCGGGTGGGCGAGGACAGTGTCGAGGGCAAGGCCGGGCAGTTGTTGGTGATCCCACCGGCGCGGCATTCGTTGGAGGCCGTCGAGGACAGTGCGGTGCTGCTGACCGTGCTGGCCGACCGCTAGGAAGGTAAACCTCTCAGTTGCTCGGGTAGGCTGCCGGTCACCATGACTGAGTCTGCCTTGAGGTCCGATGCCGCCGGCGCGCTTCCGGTGCTCCCTCGCCAGCTCACCGATCTGCCCGACGAGGTCGCGCAGGTGCCCCCGCCACCGATCCCGGTGCTCGCGGACCCCTATGCGATCAGGGTGGTCGACCCGGCAGCCGATGCGGTCACGATCTCGGAGTGGATGAACCGTCCGCACCTCGCGGAGGCGTGGGAGTATGCCTGGCCGGAGCAGCGCTGGCGTGGCTATCTCATGGCGCAATTGGCCGGCTCCTACTCACGCCCGCTGATCGGCAGCTTGCGCGGGGTGAACCACGGCTACGTCGAGGTGTACCGGGCAGCCAAGGATTCGATCGCACCGCGTTACGACGCCGATCCCTTCGACCTCGGTCTGCACGCCGCGATCGCCGACCTGCGCATCGTCAACCGAGGATTCGGTCCACTGCTGATGCCCCGACTGACCAAGAGTCTGTTCGATACCGAACCGCAGTGCCGACGCATCATGTTCGACCCCGATTACCGCAACACGGCGGCACGGCGACTGTGTGAGTTTGCCGGCTGCGAGTTTCTCGGCGAGCACGATATGGCCAACCGCCGCATGGCGCTCTACGCACTGCACCGGCCTTGACGGTTTAACCGATCAGTTCGGCGTACCCGTCATGGTCAGGCTTCATGGCGGCGGCCACCAGTTCCCAGAGCACTTCGTCGGTGCCGCCACCGACTCGGGCCAACTTCATGTCACGCCACCAGCGGCCCAGCGGTGTCTCGTCGACGAGATAACCGGCGCCGCCGAAGATGTGCATGCATTCCGACACCACCTCCTCGCCGAGCCGGGCAGCGGTCACCTTGAGCGCGGCGGCCGAGCGCAGATCCAGTTTCCCATGCGCGGCAACGCCATTCAGGCCGTGACGCAGCAGATCAACCCGGGCCTGCATGTCGGCCATCCGCATCCGCAGGGCCTGGTGTTCGAACAGCGTCGCACCAAACTGCCTGCGCCTCACCATGCGAGCATGGGTGACGCCGAGTACCCGCTGGCACGAGGACGCCACCTGGCCCGCGATCGACATCCGCTCGTGCGCCAAGCCCCACGAGATCGCGGCCAGACCGGTACCCGCCCGTGCGATCAGCGCGTCGGCAGGCACCCAGGTGTCGATGTGCACCGCGGCGGTGTCCAACGGTCCGGCACCGACCTTGCGGTAGGGCGGCTGGATCTCGGTCTGCGCCGCAGGCACCGCGATCAGCAGGACGCTGCCGTGCCGGCTGTTGCAATCATGGTCGACGCTGCGGGCGACCACTATGATGTGGTCGGCGATGGGGGACAGCGACACGAACTTCTTGATCCCGCGAACCTCGAAACCGTCTCGCGCCGAGCGTACTTCGGTCTCACATATCTGTAGATCCGAGCCGCCGGACTCCTCGGATGCGCCGATACACAGGACGGATTGGCCGCGGATGGCCTGCTCGCAGATGTCCTTGAGGTAGTCCGACTTGCCGAAACGGCGCAGGATGGCCACCGCGGAATCATGCAGGCTCACCCCGACGCCGATCCCGGCCGAGCCGAGATGACCGAGCTTGTACGCGAGTTCGAGCAGCTTGGCCACATCGGGCTGCGTGGCATCACCCCATTTGGCGGTGAAAACGCCGGCAGCGCCGAGGTATTCGATCAGCTGGCGCGGAAACTGCTCGGCCGCCTCGGCCTCTTCGGTCCACGTGGTGACGCGCTGATCGAAGGCGCTGTTGAGCAGCACGCGGTAGTCGTCCAGTGATGTCTGCACTGCGGTGGTCATGTTCGCGCCGCCTCCAGATTGCGTTTGACCTCGAGTCGCTTGAGCTTGCCCGACGACGTGCGGGGCAGGCTGCCGGGGTTGAGAAACACCACGTCGGCGGGCACCACACCGCACTCAGACGCCACCCGGGCGACGAGTTCGCTACGCGCACCGCTTTCGTCGGGTCCGCGGAACTCCGCCGCGATCACCAAACCCTGGCGTGGTCCGGTGTTTTCGGTACCGACGGCGACCACCGCACCCTCTCGTACGCCGCGCACCGTGGCGGCGACCCGCTCGACTTCAGTGGGGAAGACGTTGCGCCCGGCCACAGTGATGATCTCCTTCGCGCGACCGCACACCACCAGTTCGCCGTCCACCAGGTAGCCGAGGTCGCCGGTCTTGAACCACTGACCGGATTGCACGCCCTCGTCGCCCAGATAACCGGACATCATCGAGGTGCCCCGGATCTCGACTTCGCCGACATCGCGACCCGGCGCATAGGTTTCAGCGGTGTCGCCCGGTACGATCCGGAATTCCATGCCAGGGATGGGTCCGCCCAGCACGGCGTGCCGTTGTACCGAATCCGTTGCCGGGTAGGCAATTTCGTCCCAGGACAGCCCCGTACCCGGCGTGGGTGCGGTGACCGCACAGTTGGCTTCGGCGAGTCCGTACGAGGGTGCCGCCGCGTGCGGGTCCAGACCCAGCCGGCCCAGTTCGGACAGGAACTGTTGGAACCCGTTGCAGTCGATCGGCTCACCGCCGTTGATCGCGAACCGCAACCTGCTGAGGTCGGCGTCGGGGGCGCGGCGTGAGTATTTGCCGATCACGGTGTACGCGAAGTTGGGGGCCGCGGTCAGGGTGGCGCGGCTTTCCCCGAGCCAGCCCAGCCACCGGAACGGTGACGCCGAGAATGCCGCGGTGGGGGCCAGCCACAGGTCTGCGCCGCTCAGTGCGCCGCTGAGCAGGAATGACAGACCCATGTCGTGGTAGAGCGGTAGCCACGAACATCCGACGTCTGATGCGGGGTCGATCCCGGTGTGCTGCAACAGGCCTGACACATTGCTCAGCACCGCCGAGGGCAGCAGGACAGCCGTTTTCGGCGTACCGGTCGATCCGGCCGTGCCCTGCAGGACGGCTGGGGCATCGTCGGCGCCGTCGGCTGGGCTCAGGGTGGCCTGCCGGTTGGCGTGGGCCACGGCGAGCAGGTCGAGCAGGCGTGGCGCGCCGAGGCCGCCGCGCAAGACTTCCAGGTCCTGGCCGTGGCTGAACACCGTGGTGACCCCGATGCCGGTGAACCGCGTCAGTGTGGCGGCGGCCCACTGCGCCGGGTCGGCGCCGCGAACCGGACCCGGCAGGATCGACAGGGGACGGCCTGCCAACCACGTGCCCTGGATGGCGGCGACCAGCTCGACGGTGGGCTCGCCCACGATCCCGACGGCACCGGGCCCGCCGTCACCGATCGCCTCCGCGACGTTCTCGGCGCGTGTGTGCACCTGCGCCCATGGATGCCGGATCCAGTCGCCGCTGCCGCGGTCGAGGATCACGAGGTCCTTCGAGGAGGTGGTCATGGCCCGCGACAGTGCGGTCGCGAGCACGCTCACTGGGCGGCCGGAACCTTTGCCAGGATGGCGTTTTCCAGATCGCCGACGGTGTCGCAGGTCAGCAGATCCTCTTCGGACAGCGCGACACCCAGGTTGTCCTCGATCGCGACCATGCCGACCGCGAACGCCACCGAATCCAGTCCGACGTCGTCGACGAGGCGGGAGTCGCGGGTGACGCGGGACGTGTCGACGTCGAGGTCGACGCGCAGGATCTCCTCGAGGGCGGCACTGATCGCCTCGGGGCTTGACGTCTTCATGCGCTGGGACGGTACACCCGATACTAAAGGTAGGCTAGGCTTACCACGCTTCGTCTGGCTCGGGCCGCAGTGAACCCTCTCACCCCGGCGGGTTGGCCAATCGTGTTCCGCCGTTTCGGTAGTCGCCGTCGAGCGCGATCATCGCCGGCACGATTTCGCTGGTGACCAGTCCGTGCCTGCCCGTGAGCTCGTCGACGATCGCGAAACTGCGCACGATGTTCTCCGGGGTGTCGATGATGACCGTGCTGACCGGGACACGTCGCCCGATATGCAGGAGCCGGTCACCCTTGGGGCGGTGATCGCCGTGATAACCCCACAGCCCGCGCAGGACCGTCGCGCCCGCCGCATGCTGGGATTCACGGAGGCGGCGAACCAGTTGCCGGTGGATCGGGTGCCCGTCATGTCGGCTGTCTTCGAAGGTGTACACCGTCAGTTTCTGGAACAACGTCAGACCGTCGGGGTCGGTGGTGGGCAGTTCGTGGAGGTCGGCCAGTACTGTGCCGTCACGTTTGACCACCCGGGTGCGCTCGACGGTGAGCAGATGATCCGGCAACAGCCGCGACAGCTCCTGGCCGGCGGCTGCGGCCTGGTCGGGGGTGCCGACGCCGACGGCGAACATCGGCACGTCGGGGTTGTGGCTGAGGAAACCGGCTCGGCGGCGCTCGCCGTTCACCGTGCCGTCGACTCCGAGAAACACTGTGGCACCGGCGAACCCGAGGCGGTGGAACACCTCGGTCACCGTGCGGTAGGCCGGCGCACCTGCCGCACGCTGTCGACGGCCCAGGTACACGGTCATCCGCGTCGCTTCGTTTCCGGCGCCGGCGGCTGCACCCGAGGCCAGGCGACCGCGCTCCAGGGTGATCAGACCCCGCCCGGTCAGGGCGGTGACGTCGTCGACGAGCGCGGTGATGACCTCAGGGCGGTCCGTCGCGCTGAGCGTCACCGGTGGATCCTCGGACAGGCTCAGCGACTCATCGGAGCGCACGATGTTGCGCGGCCCGAAGCTGGCGATACCGCGCAACATGACGCTCGTGGCCACGCCACGGTCGGCGAACAAATCCAGCAGCGCTTCGGCCAGGAACTTCCCGCCCGCACGTTCGCGCTCCGCGAAGTACGCGGTGAGTTTGAGGATGTCGGTGCTCGAGGCGGACTTGTTCGCCTCGTTCCCGCCGCTCGCTGCGCTCATACCAACCCCGCGATCCACTGGCCCAGCAGCGCCGCCGGGATGCCGAGCGCGATGCTGACCACGATATTCGCCGCCGCCGGCCAGTACTGCCGTTCCTCGGCCAGGCGGTGCGTCTCGAACATCCAGGTCGAGAACGTGGTGTAAGCCCCGCAGAACGCCGTGCCGGCCAGCAGGGCGGCGTAGTGCCCCAGCGTCAGGCTGCTGATGAACCCGAGCAGGGTCGCACCGCTGATGTTGACCGCGAGGGTGCCGAACGGAAACGGACGGGCCACGCGCCGGGCGACCGCGCGGTCGACCATGAACCGCGCCACCGAACCCAGGCCGCCGATCACGATCACGGCGGCCCACGCGGCGATACCGATGCCTGTCATGCGCGCACCCGGGCCCGACGCACCAGTCCGCTGGCCAGGTGGACCGCGATCAACCCGGCCGCGACCGAGGCGGCGGTGTAACCGACCGCCAGGCCGTAATGGTGGTTCTCCAGCATCCGCAGGGTCTCGACCTGCATGGTGGAGAACGTCGTCAGGCCGCCACACACGCCGGTACCGAGCAGCGGACGGCGATACGCCGACAGCGGTAGCCGTTCCAGTAGGCGGGTGGAGAAGTATCCGAGCAGGAAGGCACCGACGATGTTCACCACAAACGTCGGCCACGGCCAGTGCGCCGGATTCGGGACGGCGAGCATCGCCAACGCCGCACGTGCCACTGTTCCCAGCGCTCCGCCGACGAAGACGGCCGCCAATTCACGGTTATCGTGACCAAACACGACGAAAAGTATGACCGTCATTCACCTGACCGCCCCACACGAACCGCGCAACGTAGGCAGAATTGGCGGCATGGCAGCCAATCCGCGTGCGGGTCAACCGGCGCAACCAGAAGACCTGATCGATCTGCCCCACCTCGTCACCGCGTATTACAGCCTGAAACCCGACCCCGAGGACATCAACCAGCAGGTAGCCTTCGGCACCTCGGGACATCGGGGTTCGAGCCTTGACGCCGCGTTCAACGAGGACCACATCTTGGCCACCACGCAGGCCATCGTCGAGTACCGCGCGGCGCAGGGCACCACCGGCCCGCTGTTCATCGGGCGCGACACCCATGGTCTCTCCGAGCCGGCGTGGACCTCGGCGTTGGAGGTGCTCGCCGCCAATGACGTTGTCGCGATGATCGATTCAGCCGACCGCTACACGCCCACACCGGCCGTCAGCCACGCGATCCTGACGTTCAACCGCGGCCGCGACAGCGATCTGTCCGACGGGATCGTCGTCACGCCGTCGCACAACCCGCCGCGCGACGGCGGGTTCAAGTACAACCCGCCCAACGGCGGTCCCGCCGATACCGACGCCACCGGGGTAATCGCCAAGCGGGCCAACGAGATTCTGCGCGACGGCCTCAAAGACGTGAAGCGCATCCCGCTGGCGCGCGCGCTGGGTACCGCGCGGCGGCACGACTACATGGACGCCTACGTCAGTGATCTGCCCAATGTGGTCGACATCCACGCCATCCGCGCCGAGGGCGTGCGCATCGGCGCCGACCCGCTGGGTGGCGCCAGTGTCGACTACTGGGGCGCCATCGCCGAGCAGCACAAGCTGGAGCTGACCGTCGTCAACCCGCTGGTGGACGCGACCTGGCGCTTCATGACGCTCGACACCGACGGCAAGATCCGGATGGACTGCAGTTCACCGAATGCCATGGCTGGGTTGATTCGGAAAGTGAACCCCGCAAGCGCGGACTACCAGATCGCCACCGGCAACGACGCCGACTCAGACCGGCACGGCATCGTCACTCCCGACGGCGGCCTGATGAACCCCAACCACTATCTGGCCGTGGCGATCGACTACCTATACACCAACCGTCCTGATTGGCCGGGTGAGGTGGCGGTCGGCAAGACCGCAGTCAGCAGTTCGATCATCGACCGCGTGGTCGCCGGGATCGGCCGCAAGTTGGTCGAAGTCCCGGTCGGGTTCAAATGGTTCGTCGACGGTCTGATCGGCGGCACCATCGGCTTCGGCGGTGAGGAGTCTGCGGGCGCGTCGTTCCTGCGGCGCGACGGCTCGGTGTGGACCACCGACAAGGACGGCATCATCCTGGCGCTGCTCGCCTCGGAGATCCTGGCGGTCACCGGGTCGACGCCGTCGCAGCGCTACGCCGAACTGGCCGACAAGTACGGCGCGCCGACCTACGCCCGCATCGATGCGCCGGCCAACCGCGAGCAGAAAGCCCGGCTGGCCAAGCTGTCCCCCGAGCAGGTCAGCGCCACCGAACTGGCCGGTGAGGCCATCACCGCGAAGCTCACGTCGGCCCCGGGCAACGGCGCGCCGCTCGGCGGCCTGAAGGTCACCACGGAGAACGCCTGGTTCGCCGCACGGCCGTCGGGTACCGAGGACGTCTACAAGATCTACGCCGAGTCGTTCAAGGGTCCCGAGCACTTGGCCGAGGTGCAGGAAGCCGCGAAGGAAGTGGTGAATACAGTCATCTCGTGAGTTCCGTGACGGAGGGTGACTGTTCGGCCGATCAGGCCAAGGCCAAGCTGCCGTCCGAGGTCTGGGTGCTGGTTGTCGCGAATGCGGTGGTCGCGCTGGGTTATGGCGTGGTGGCTCCGGTGCTGCCGCAGTACGCCCGGCACTTCGGTGTCAGCATCAGTGCGGCGACGTTCGTCATCACAGCCTTCGCCATCATGCGGTTGTGCTCGGCACCGCCGAGCGGCGTGCTGGTGCAGCGGCTGGGGGAGCGGCGCGTCTACATCAGCGGTCTGCTGATCGTCGCGTTGTCCACCGGCGCGTGCGCGTTCGCCGAGACGTACTGGCAGTTGCTGCTGTTCAGGTCGCTGGGTGGCTTCGGGTCGGCGATGTTCTCGGTGTCGTCATTGGGCCTGATGATCCGGATCTCCCCGCCCGATGCCCGCGGCCGGGTGTCCGGCCTGTTCTCCTCCGGGTTCCTGGTCGGCTCGGTCGGCGGACCCGTGCTCGGCAGCCTCACCGCCGGACTGGGTCTGTCCGCGCCGTTCGTCATCTACGGCGCTGCGCTGATGGTCGCGGCGCTGGTCGTGTTCATCAGCCTGCGGCACTCGTCGGTGGTTGAGCCTGCTGTGCACACCGAACCGGCGATGTCGGTGCGCACCGTGCTGCGCAACCGTGCCTACTGCGCGGCGCTGTTCTCGAATTTCGCGACGGGCTGGTCGGCGTACGGCCTGCGGATCGCCCTGGTGCCGCTGTTCATCGTCGACGTGCTGCACCGTAGTCCGGGCATGGCCGGCCTGGCCCTGGCGACCTTCGCGATCGGCAACGTCTCGGCGGTCATCCCGAGCGGCTACCTGTCGGATCGAGTGGGGCGGCGCCTGCTGGTCATCGTCTGTCTCTTATACACATCTCCGAGCCCACGAGACTAAGGCGAATCTCG
>CAMFLL010000197.1 GCA_945957405.1 uncultured Mycolicibacterium sp.
GGTCGGCCGCATCGTCGGGGTCCATCTCCTCGAGCACGTCGGCGGCGCGTTCGGTGTCGAGTTGCATCAGCAGCTCGGTCTGCTCCTCCTCGGACAGCTCCTGCAGGATGTCGGCGAGCCGTTCGTCGGTCAGGGCCGTCACCACCTCGTTGCGACGTTTGACCGGCAGCTCCCGGATGGCGTCGGCCACCTCGACCGGGCGTTGACCCTCGAACTGGTGCAGCAGCTGCGCCACGCCCTGACCGGGCATCGCCAGCGCCGAGGGCGTCAGCCCGATGACGTTCTGCCAGTCGACGACGTGAACGGCCCCGCGCCGGCCCAGCCGTCGGTTGCCACGCACCGCGACCCGGGTCACCATCCAGTCGCGTGAGCGGACGGGCTCGATGCCGAGGTCGACGACGACGACGTCCACGCCGGCCAGTTGCTCCAGCTCGGGATCGTTGACCCGCACCCGGGTGTCGAGCACCTGGCCGAGGACCAACACCTCGCCCGGTCGCTGGGCGAACCGGCGCAACGACACATTGGCGGTGGTGAGTGTCACCGCGTGCGGCTCGATCGCGGTGACCCGCAAGATCGGCACGAAAATCCTTCGCCGAGTGAGCATTTCGACCACCAAGCCAAGGACTCGAGGCTGCTGTCGCACGATGCTGATGCTGATCACCACGTCGCGGACACGGCCCAGAGATTCGCCGTCGGGGCCCAGAACCACCAATCCCGAGAGCCGGGCCGCGTACACCCTGTTGACCGACGCCATGCCTCAAAGGGTAGGAGTGGAACCGTGACTATCGCGTATCGCCCCCGCCGGACGTGTCTGTCCGTACCCGGCAGCAGCCGGAAGATGATCGACAAAGCCAAGGCGCTGCCCGCCGACGAGGTGTTTCTCGACCTCGAGGACGCCGTCGCCGCCGACGCCAAGGCGCAGGCCCGCACCGAGGTCGCCGCGGCGCTGGCCGAGCCGGGGTGGGGTGGCCAGCTGCGGGGTGTGCGGGTCAACGACTGGACGACGCCGTGGACGCATGCCGACGTCATCGAGGTGGTGGCGGGTGCAGGCGCCGCCCTCGATGTGATCGTGCTGCCCAAGGTGACCGAGGTCGCGCATGTGCATGCGCTTGATCTACTGCTGACGCAGCTCGAACTCGCACACGGCCTCGACGTCGGCCGCATCGGTGTCGACGCCCAGATCGAGGATGCCCGTGGGTTGCGGGACATCGACACCATCGCCGCCCACCCGAGGGTGCACGCGTTGGTGCTGGGCCCGGCCGATCTGATGGCGAGCCTGAACATGCGCACCCTCGTGGTCGGTGAACAACCCGAGGGTTACGACGTCGGCGACGCCTATCACCACATCCTGATGACCATCCTGGTGGCGGCTCGTGCCCATGGCGTCGCCGCGGTCGACGGCCCGTATCTGAAAGTCCGTGATGTCGACGCGTTCCGCCGCGTCGCCGGCCGGTCGGCCGCGCTCGGGTTCGACGGGAAGTGGGTGTTGCATCCCGACCAGATCGCGGCGGGCAATGAGATCTTCAGTCCCCGCCAAGCCGATTTCGATCACGCCGAGCTGATCCTGGAGGCCTACGAGTGGCACACATCGAGAGCCGGTGGCGCGCGCGGTGCGGTGATGCTGGGTGACGAGATGATCGATGAAGCCAGCCGCAAGATGGCGCTGGTGATCTCGGCCAAGGGTCGGGCGGCGGGTATGAGCCGGCAGGGCGACCCGTTCACACCACCGGCGTGACGGCGGTCACCGCAGCGCGAAGATGGTCCAGATCAACCCGATGATCAGAGTGGCCACGCCGACGACGATGCCTGCGACGGCCAGACCGTAGCCGTCCTGGGGCGTCTCCTTGATCTGGCTGAGCGCTACGGCGCCGAGCACGATGCCGACGATGGACAGGACCCCGCCGCAGAAGGGTGCGAAACCGACGATCGACGTGACCAGTGAGGCAATCGCCATGGTGTTGGTGCCGGGCCGTTGCGGTGGGCCGTCATCGAGCGGGTTCGGGGGCCAGCCGCCGTCATAGGGCTGCCCGTAGCCGGCTCCGAAGGCGTTCTGGGCGGGGTGCGCCGGCGGCGGGAACTGCCCGTACGAGCTGGGGTCGGCCGGTTCACCCGGATTCCCGCCAGGTCCGCCGCCGGGCACTGTCATGCTGATAAACCTAGCGTATGCGCTGGTGACGCGCGGGATCCTGCCGCGTCGGGCACCTTCACGGCGGCCCGCTCGTTGGGCAAAGTAGTGCCCGGGAACGATAACGGGACACAACAGTGCGCGTAGAGGAGAATGACCACCGATGACCAGTCCATTCCAGCCGGGAACGCCGCCGGGCGCCGGTGTGAACCAAGGGCCGGGCCGGCGTGGGCCGATCAGCCTGCCCACCCCCCCGAAGGGGTGGCCGATCGGGTCCTATCCGACGTACGCCGAGGCGCAGCGAGCGGTCGACTATCTCTCCGATCAGCAGTTCCCCGTCCAACAGGTGACCATCGTCGGCGTCGACCTGATGCAGGTCGAGCGGGTCACCGGCAGGCTGACGTGGGCCAAGGTGCTCGGCGGTGGTGTGCTGACCGGCGCCTGGCTGGGCATCTTCATCGGTCTGGTGCTCGGCTTCTTCAGCCCCAGCCCCTGGTCGTCGTTGTTGACCGGCCTGGTTGCGGGCATCATCTTCGGTCTGATCACGTCGGCCATCCCGTACTGGATGGCCCGCGGCACCCGGGATTTCAGCTCCACCATGCAACTCGTTGCAGGCCGCTACGACGTGTTGTGCGACCCGCAAAGCGCCGAACAGGGCCGGGACCTGCTGGCACGGCTGAAGATCTGATCCCAAACTGCGACCGCGACGCGCTGCGACAAGTGTTGCGTGTCACGCTGTCGTGGCTCTACGGTTCTGGCGCGGGATAATCCCGCCACAGAACCGGGAGGCGGTGGGCAGCCGTTGGTCGCAGCACGCGGAACGGGAGCCTCAGCAGGACTTTCACGACGGCATGCGCGCATGAGGCGGTTCGGGGCAGGCGCTCTGGCCGCGCTGACCACCGCATCGGTGGTGTCGGCGTGCGGGTCCGAAAACGGCGGCCTCGTCATCAGCTACTACACCCCGGCCAGTGAGACCGCCACATTCACCGCCGTGGCCAAGCGCTGCAACGAGAAGCTCGGCGGCAAGTTCACCATCCAGCAGATCAGTCTGCCCAAGGGCGCCGACGACCAACGTCTGCAGTTGGCTCGGCGGCTCACCGGCAACGACCGCACGCTCGACGTGATGGCGCTCGACGTGGTGTGGACCGCGGAGTTCGCCGAAGCCGGTTGGGCGCTACCGCTGTCGGACGATCCGGCCGGCGAGGCCGAGTCCGACGCCAAGACCAACACCCTGCCGGGCCCGCTGGCGACCGCGACGTGGGACGGCAAGTTGTACGCCGCTCCCATCACCACCAACACCCAACTGTTGTGGTACCGCGCCGACCTGATGGACCAGCCGCCGACGACGTGGGACGGCATGGTCGCCGAGGCCACCCGCCTGCACGACGAGGGCAAGCCGAGCTGGATCGCGTTGCAGGCCAAGCAATATGAGGGCCTGGTGGTGTGGTTCAACACCCTGCTGCAGAGTGCCGGGGGCCAGGTGCTCTCCGATGACGGAAAGACCGTGACCCTCACCGACACCCCGGAACACCGGGCCGCGACGGTGAAGGCGCTGTCGATCATGAAAGCGGTGGCCACCGCGCCCGGTGCCGATCCGTCGATCACCCAGACCGATGAGGGCACTGCGCGTTTGGCGCTCGAGCAGGGCAATGCCGCACTCGAGGTCAACTGGCCGTTCGTGCTGCCCTCCATGCTGGAGAACGCCGTCAAGGGCGGTGTCTCGTTCCTGCCGCTCAACGAGCGACCCGACCTGCAGAGTGCGATCAACGACGTCGGCACCTTCTCGCCCACCGACCAGCAGTTCGCCGACGCGTACGCCGAGAGCCAGAAGGTCTTCAACTTCGCGCCGTATCCCGCTGTCGTCGAAGGACAACCGGCTCGTGTCACCATCGGCGGCCTGAATCTGGCCGTCGCCAAGACCACGCAGCACAAGGCCGAGGCGTTCGAAGCGGTCCGGTGCCTGCGCGACGAGGACAACCAGAAGTACACCTCGATCGAGGGAGGCCTGCCCGCGGTGCGCACCTCGCTGTATTCCGATCCGGCGTTCCAGCAGAAGTATCCGCAGTACGCCATCATCGAGCAGCAGTTGACCAATGCCGCCGTCCGCCCGGCGACACCGCTGTACCAGGCGGCATCGACGATGATGTCGGCGACGCTCGCGCCGGTCAGCGCCATCGATCCCGAACGCACCGCAGACGAACTCGCCGCACAGGTGCAGAAGGCGATCGACGGGAAGGGGCTGATCCCGTGACCACAACCACCCCGGCGGCGCCGACAGTGGCGCCCGGCGAGAGCACCGACGACCGCAAATCCCAACGGCGCCTGGCGTTCATGCTCGTCGCGCCGGCTGTCGTGCTGATGATCGCGGTCACCGCGTACCCCATCGGTTACGCGATCTGGCTGAGCCTGCAGCGCTACAACCTCGCCGAGCCCGACGACACGTCGTTCGTCGGACTGAACAACTACATCACCGTGCTGTCCGACCGGTACTGGTGGACGGCGCTTCTGGTGACCATCGTGATCACCATCATCTCGGTGGCCATCGAACTCGTGCTCGGTATGGCACTGGCGTTGGTGATGCACCGGACCATCTTCGGAAAAGGTCTGGTGCGCACCGTCGTTCTGATTCCGTACGGGATCGTCACGGTGGCAGCCGCCTACAGCTGGTATTACGCGTGGACCCCGGGCACCGGATACCTTGCCAACCTGCTGCCCGAGGGCACCGCCCCGTTGACCGAGCAGATCCCATCGCTGGCGGTGGTGGTGCTGGCCGAGGTGTGGAAGACCACGCCGTTCATGGCGTTGCTGTTGCTCGCCGGCCTCGCCCTGGTGCCCGATGATCTGCTGAAGGCCGCCGAGGTCGACGGTGCAGGCGCGTGGACGAGGTTGACCAGGATCATCCTGCCGATGATCAAACCGGCGATCCTGGTGGCCCTGCTGTTCCGCACCCTCGACGCGTTCCGGATCTTCGACAACATCTACGTCCTGACGGGCGGTTCGAACGAGACCGCTTCGGTGTCGATTCTGGGTTACGACAACCTGTTCAAGGGTTTCAGCATCGGTTTGGGTTCGGCGATCAGCGTGCTGGTGTTCATCTGCGTGGCGATCATCGCGTTCATCTTCATCAAACTGTTCGGCGCCTCGGCGCCCGGCTCGGACAACGAGGTTCGGTAGTGGCGGAACGCATGGGTACGCAGCGGGCTGTCGGGTGGACGGTCATCAACGTCATCGTGCTCATCTACGCGCTGCTGCCGGTGCTGTGGATCCTGTCGTTGTCACTCAAGCCGACGTCATCGGTCAAGGACGGCAACCTGATTCCGACGGCGATCACGTTCGACAACTACAAGGCGATCTTCCAGGGCGACGCCTTCAACTCGGCGTTGATCAACTCGATCGGCATCGGCCTCATCACCACCGTGATCGCCGTGGTGATCGGTGGCATGGCGGCCTACGCGGTGGCGCGACTGGACTTCCCTGGCAAGAAACTTCTGGTGGGCATGGCGCTGCTGATCGCGATGTTCCCCCAGATCTCGCTGGTGACACCGATCTTCAACCTGTGGCGCCGGATCGGGTTGTTCGATACCTGGCCCGGCCTGATCATCCCGTACATCACGTTCGCGTTGCCGCTGGCGATCTACACGCTGTCGGCGTTCTTCCGCGAGATCCCCTGGGATCTGGAGAAGGCCGCCAAGATGGACGGCGCCACCCCCGGGCAGGCGTTCCGCAAGGTGATCGCCCCGCTGGCGGCGCCGGGCATCGTCACCGCTGCAATCCTGGTGTTCATCTTCGCGTGGAATGACCTGCTGCTGGCGTTGTCGCTGACGGCCACCAAATCGGCCATCACGGCGCCCGTGGCGATCGCGAACTTCACGGGCAGCTCGCAATTCGAAGAGCCGACCGGGTCGATCGCGGCCGGCGCGATGGTCATCACGGTCCCGATCATTGTCTTTGTTCTGATTTTCCAGCGACGTATCGTGGCCGGCCTGACGTCCGGCGCGGTGAAGGGATAACGGGTATCTCATGGCCGAAATCGTGTTGGACCACGTTTCGAAGAGTTACGCCAGCGGCGCCACTGCGGTCGCCGACCTGTCGATCACCATCGAAGACGGCGAGTTCATCATCCTGGTCGGCCCGTCGGGCTGCGGGAAGTCGACCACCCTCAACATGATCGCCGGCCTCGAGGACATCTCCTCCGGTGAACTTCGGATCGGCGGCCAGCGCGTCAACGAGAAGGCACCCAAGGACCGCGATATCGCGATGGTGTTCCAGTCCTATGCGCTGTACCCGCACATGACGGTGCGCCAGAACATCGCGTTCCCGTTGACCCTGGCCAAGATCGGCAAGGATGAGATCGCACAGAAGGTGGAGGAGACCGCGAAGATCCTCGACCTCACCGACTTCCTGGACCGCAAGCCGTCGCAGCTGTCCGGCGGTCAGCGCCAACGTGTCGCAATGGGCCGGGCCATCGTGCGTAAGCCCAAGGTGTTCCTGATGGACGAGCCGTTGTCCAATCTGGATGCCAAGCTGCGTGTGCAGATGCGCGGTGAAATCGCCCGGCTGCAACAGCGTCTGGGAACCACCACCATCTACGTCACCCATGATCAGACCGAGGCCATGACGTTGGGCGATCGCGTCGTGGTCATGCGCGGTGGGGTGGCGCAGCAGATCGGTAGTCCCGACGAGCTCTACACCCGTCCCGCGAACCTGTTCGTCGCGGGCTTCATCGGTTCTCCCGCAATGAACTTCTTCCCGGCCACGCTCAACGACGTCGGCGTGAAGCTGCCGTTCGGGGAGATCATGCTGACGCAGGAGGCGCTCGACTCGATCAACCTGCACGGCAAGCCGAAGAACGTCATCGTCGGTGTGCGGCCCGAGCATTTCGAGGATGCGTCGCTGATCGACGGCTACCAGCGCATCCGGGCATTGACGTTCCCGGTGAAGGTCGACCTGGTCGAATCACTGGGTGCCGACAAGTACGTGTACTTCACCACGTCGGGTGGTGGTGCCCAGTCCGATCAGCTGGCCGACCTGGCCGCCGAGTCCGGCGTAGGGGAGAACGAGTTCGTGGCCCGCGTCTCGACGGACTCGACCGCCGCCCCCGGACACGACCTGGACCTGGCCTTCGATTCCGCGAAACTGGTTGTGTTCGACGCCGATTCGGGTGTGAACCTGACCATCCCGCCGCCCAGCGCAGAGTGAGCGCGGTACTCGACACGGTCCGTGCGCACCTGCGCAGCCATTTCGCGGGTCGCGGTGTCGAGGGCGAACCCGATTCGGCCAGCGTGACGTTCCTCGGTGTGGAGCGCATCGAGGTGCTGCGGTTCGGGCCGGATCCCGGCGGTGTGGTGCATTACGTGTCGCTGGGTTGTTCGCGGCACCCGATGGGTGACCCGTCGGACCTCGCCGCCGACCCGGTTCGCGGCCCACGCGCCGAAGTGGTTGTCAGCCTTCGCAATACGGCGCCGACACCAGGGATCGCCCGCACGGTGGCACTGCTGGCCGCCACCCCCGCCGTCGACGGTGTGGTGCTGCTGCCGGACGCCCTGATCGACCTGGGGGAGGCGCTGTGGGCGCAACGCCCCGGTCACGCGCCACTGTCGGCGGTGTTGTTGGGGCCAGCCGACATCGCCGAAGTGCCGATGGACCCGCCGTCAGATCCCGTTCGGTTCTTGTCCGCGACACCCATTTCGGCCAACGAGGCCGCCTGGGTGCGCATCAAGGGCGTCGACGAACTACGTCAGACCTGGGAGCAGGACGGGACCGACATCCTCGACCCCGGCCGCGTCTGACCCAGTTTCCGGCACCCTCGCCGGGTGTCACAGCCAGTGATTGCGCCGGAAGTTCCGATACAAGAAGGCGCACACACTGACCATCAGCAACAGCACCGCCGGATAACCCCACGTCCACGACAACTCCGGCATGTGCTCGAAGTTCATGCCGTAGATGCCGGCGATCATGGTCGGCACCGCGGCGATCGCAACCCACGCCGAGATCTTGCGCATATCGGTGTTCTGCTGCATGCCCACCTTGGCCAGCGCGGCCTGCACCAGTGAGGACAGCATGTCGTCGTAGCTGGTGATCTGCGCTTCGGCCTGCGTCTGGTGGTCCAGGACGTCGCGCATATAGCGCAGTACCTCCTTGGACAGCAGGTCCTTCTGATCGGTCTGCAACCGCCCGAGCGCCACCGTCAGTGGCGCCACGGCACGCCGCAACTCCACGACCTCACGCTTGAGCAGATAGATCTGGCCGATGTCGGTCTTGTGGACCGGTGAGAACGTCTCCTCCTCGATGTCGTCGATATCGCATTCCATCAATCGGGTGACATCGAGGTAGCTGTCCACGACATGGTCGGCGATGGCGTGCATGACGCCGTACGGGCCGAGAATCAGATGCGTCTTCTCGTGCTCCATGTGCTTGCGTACGCCGGCCAGGCCGGTGTGATCGCCATGTCGGACCGTCACCACGAAATCGCGGCTGACGAACACCATGATCTCGCCGGTCTCGACGATCTCGCGGGCCAGCGCGACCGATTCGTGGGGCACGTAGTTCACGGTCTTCAGCACGAGGAACAGCGTTTCGTCGTAGCGCTCGAGCTTGGGTCGCTGGTGGGCGTGCACGGCATCTTCGACGGCCAACGGGTGTAACCCGAAGACATCGGCGACGGCCTGCATCTGATGATGATCGGGTTCGTGCAGACCTATCCAGACGAATGCCAATTGCCCGTTGTTCTCGAGTTCATGGACTTTGGCCAGCGCCGCGGCGTGGGTGAATTTGCCCGGCAGGCGACAGCCGTCGACGTACACCGCGCAGTCGACCATGGCCCGCGCGACGGGCACGTGGATGCGTTTGGCGTCCACAGGCTCGATGCGGCCGCGATTGCCTCCGAGTAGAGATGGCGGTAGTGCACGGAAGGACGGCATGGTCGAAACCTCCCCACAACAGGTCAGCAAACAAACCGGTCGGCAAGCAGTGGAAATCGTACGCGGGGGAGCTGTGAACGCGACCGGTCACGAGTGGCCAACGCTGTTTTGTGAGGTCCCTGGGTGAAGTAACGTTGCGCGCGTGGCTGAAACGGTGAGTACACCCCCCCTCGTCATCGAGAACGAGGAGATCTTCGACGCCCATGTCGGCGGCAAGCTCTCGGTAGAACTGAAATCCCCGCTCGACACCAAACGCGCCCTGTCGATTGCCTACACCCCGGGCGTGGCCCAGGTCAGTCGGGCCATCGCCGCGGACGCCACGCTGGCCAAGCGCTACACCTGGGCCAACCGTCTGGTCGCGGTCGTCAGTGACGGCACCGCGGTGCTCGGCCTCGGTGATATCGGCGCGGCCGCCTCGCTGCCCGTCATGGAGGGCAAGAGCGCGCTGTTCAAGGCGTTCGGCGGGCTGGACTCCATCCCCATCGTGTTGGACACCAAGGACCCCGACGAGATCGTCGAGACGCTCATCCGCCTGCGCCCGACGTTCGGCGCGGTCAATCTCGAGGACATCTCCGCGCCGCGCTGTTTCGAGATCGAACGTCGCGTGGTCGAGGCGCTGGACTGCCCCGTCATGCACGACGATCAGCACGGCACCGCCATCGTGGTACTCGGTGCGCTGCTCGGCGCCGCGAAGGTCCTCGACCGGGACATGAACTCCCTGCGAGTGGTGATCTCCGGTGCGGGCGCTGCCGGCGTCGCCTGCGCCAACATCCTGCTGGCCAAGGGCGTCACCGACATCACGCTGCTCGACTCGAAGGGCATCGTGCACAGTGGCCGCGAGGACCTGAACCCGTTCAAACAGGAACTCGCGGAGAGCACCAACCCCGGCGGCCGCACCGGTGGTATCGCCGAGGCCCTCGAAGGTGCCGACATGTTCCTCGGCCTGTCGGCGGGTGTGGTGCCCGAGGAGTTGATCGCGACAATGGCGCCGAACGGCATCGTGTTCGCGCTGTCCAACCCCGATCCTGAGATCCACCCCGAGATCGCCAAGAAATACGCCGCGGTGGTGGCGACGGGACGCAGTGACTTCGCCAACCAGATCAACAACGTGCTGGCCTTCCCCGGCGTGTTCCGTGGTGCCCTCGATGCGGGTGCCCGCCGGATCACCGAGCAGATGAAAGTGGCTGCCGCGGAGGCCATCCACTCCGTGGTGGGCGATGATTTGACCACCGAGTACATCGTGCCCAGCCCGTTGGACCCGCGGGTGGGCCCTGCCGTCGCTGCGGCGGTGGGTGCGGCCGTTGATGAGGACGCCGACTAGCACGCGCCGGCGTGGCCCCCGATGGCTGTGGGGCGTGCTGGTCGTGCTGCTCACGGCGTGCGGTGCGCAGTCGACCACGTCGACATCGCTGGCAGTGGGTGCAGACGCGCGCCCGGATTCGGTGCTGCTGGCGAACGTCTACGCCGCTGCGCTCCGCTCCTACGGCACGCCGGCTCACGTCGAGCCGATGCCCGACCCGCTGATCGGACTCGACTCGGGCAAGGTCAGTGTGGTGCCCGGCTTCACCGGTCAGCTGCTGCAACGCTTTCAGCCCGATGCGCCCGGCCGCGCCGACGAACAGGTCTACCGCGCCATGATCGGCGCACTGCCCGAAGGGGTGTCGGCCGGCGACTACACCACCGGCGCCGAGGACAAGCCAGCCATCGCGGTCACCGACATCACGACCAAGGCGTGGGGCGGCCGGGATCTGACAGCACTGGTCACGCATTGCAGGCAGGTGCGTCCGGGTGCCGTTCGTGATGTCCCGACGCCGTCCACGGTGGGTCGGTGCAAGCTGCCCGAACCACGCGAATTTGCCGATGACACAGCGCTTTTCGATGCGCTGCGAGCGGGCCAGATCAACGTCGCCTGGACCACGACGGCTGATCCGGGCGTACCGGCGGAAGTGGTGGTGCTCGCCGATCGCAAGCCCATGCTGATCCAGGCGGAGAACGCCGTGCCCTTGTATCGGCGCAACGAGCTGACCGCCCGTCAGGTGCTGGCCGTCAACGAGGTGGCCGGCGTCCTCGACACCGCCGCCCTCAAACAGATGCGCCAGCAGGTCGTCGACGGCGCCGATCCGCGCACCGTGGCGGAGGGGTGGCTCGCGGACAATCCGCTGGGGCGTTAGTCGAGTCGACGATCCGGCGAGGGACGAGCTGGTGAGGAGCGAGACCATCAGGGTTCAGTGAGAACCCGCGCCGGCCCGTCGGTGATCGCGATGGTGTGCTCGCTGTGGGCGGTGCGCGATCCGTCCGCCGAACGGATGGTCCACCCGTCGGGGTCGTAGACGATCTTGTCGGTGCCCGCGGCGAACCAGGGTTCGAGCGCAAGGGTGAGCCCGGGCCGCAGTTTGAGCCCGCGACCGGCGCGTCCGATATTCGGGACGTGTGGATCTTCATGCATCGTGCGTCCGATCCCGTGGCCGCCGAACTCGGTGTTGACCAGGTAGCCGTGCTCAGCCGCCACCGCGCCGATCGCCGCGGAGATGTCCCCGAGGCGGTGGCCGGCTAGCGCCGCTGCGATACCCGCGGAGAGTGCCTCCTCGGTGGCCGCGATGAGGCGCAGGTCCTCGTCACGCGGCGCGCCGACGATGATGCTGCGGGCTGAGTCGGCGACCCATCCGTCGATGGACACCGCGATGTCCATGCTCAACAGATCGCCGTCCC
Source organism: uncultured Mycolicibacterium sp. (assembly GCA_945957405.1). Classification (GTDB taxonomy): domain Bacteria; phylum Actinomycetota; class Actinomycetes; order Mycobacteriales; family Mycobacteriaceae; genus Mycobacterium. The sequence goes on from CAMFLL010000197.1 coordinate 11,755, forward strand.
TGAGCGTGTAGTCGTGCGGAAGTCCGTGCAGCACTGCGTCGTTGACCGACAGACAGATGACATTGCGGAACGGCCCCCGCCCGAACGACGGGTCGTAGTCCCAGTAGCAGGACTGGGCGCCGCGTTCGGAAATCAGCTCCCGGGCGCGGTTCTCGAGGTCGAGCAGGTTGACCCCCGGGAGGGCGCGACGAGCGAGATCGTCGAGCAGACCGGCGATGAAGGTGCCGGTGACCCGCATCGCGGCGATCTCGTGTGGCGTCTTGAGTTCCAGCATCGGCCGTCCCCTCTGCGTCGAACCGGTATGAAAATACCACCCTAGCCGAGTAGCGCGGTATTTTCATACCGCGATCAAAGCTATGCTCGCTGCATGGTGCGACTCCCGCTGACCGCAGAACAACTCGCCGCCGGAAAGCGCATCGGTGAGCAGCTTCGGCGGGCGCGCGGGGACCGCACCCTGGCCGAGGTGGCCGAGGCGGCCGGGATCTCCCCGGAGACGTTGCGCAAGATCGAGACCGGCCGGCTGGCCACTCCGTCGTTCACCACAATCGCCGCGCTGGCCCGCGTACTGCCGCTGTCGCTCGACGAGCTCGCCGAGGTCTGCCTGGCTCGTATCGAGCTTCCGCACACCGGCTGACTCGCCAGGCTCAGTGCACGTTGGGCAGTGCCTTGGCCATCGCGTTCGAGAACAGCCGCTGGTACCCCGAGCCGGTCAGCCGCACGATGACGTCGAGGATCTTGGCGTCCGGGCCCACCAGCACGCGCGCCTTCTTCTTCCGCACGGCCTCCAAGATGATCTTGGCGGCACGCTCGGGGGTGGTGTTGGCGAGCTTCTTGTCGAATTCCTTGGCCAGCGCCTGGGCGTCCAGACCTTCTGCGGCAGTGGCGTTCCGCGCGATCGCGGTCTTGATACCGCCGGGGTGCACGGCCGTCACCGCCACCGGCTTCCCGCTCAGCAGCATCTCCTGGCGCAGCGCCTCGGTGAAACCGCGCACCGCGAACTTGGCCGAGTTGTAGGCGGCCTGACCGGGCACGGCGAAGATGCCGAACAGGCTTGACACGTTGACGATGTGTCCGTCGCCCGACTCGATGAGGTGCGGCAGGAACGCCTTGGTGCCGTTCACCACGCCCCAGTAGTCGACGTCCATCACGCGTTCGATGTCCTTGAAGGGCATGATCTCGACGTCGCCGGTGTAGGCGATACCGGCATTGTTGTAGATCTGGTTGACCTTGCCGAAGTGTGCTTTGACCTCGTCGGCGTACAGCAGGAAGGCCTCGCGTTCGGTGACGTCGAGCCGATCGGCCTTCACGGGGGCGCCGATGGCCTTCAGCTGTTGTTCGGTGCTCGCCAGCCCCTCGATGTCGACGTCGCTGATGGCAAGCTTGGCGCCGGCGCGGCCCAATCTGATGGCCAATGCCTGGCCGATGCCCGACCCGGCACCGGTGACGACAGCGACTTTCCCGGCGAAGCCTTCCATGGACGCACTCCTGTGGTTGTTTGACTTGTGTCGAGTAATGGCCAGGTTACCCGATACCGGCGGTACCTGGTTTGGCGGGTCGCTGCGCGGATTCGGTAACACCGCTGTGAGCACATACGATGCCCACATCATGAAGTCCAACCGCATCACGACCGTCGCGTCCGCCGCCGTCTCGGCCGGCCTCGTGGGTCTGTCCCTGACCATCGGGGCTGCCCCCGCTCACGCCGACCCGTCCACCGATGCGTTCTTGGGTGCGCTCACCGATTCGGGCCTCACGGGCATCGACCCGGCGACAGCGGTCTCCGTCGGTCAGCAGGTCTGCCCCATGCTGTCGGAGCCGGGGCAGCAGATGGCCGACGTCGCGGCCAAGGTATCCGACTCGATCGGCCGCCCGCTGGGCCCGGCGACCATGTTCACCGGCCTGGCGATCTCGCTGTTCTGCCCCGGTGTGGTGTCATCGGTGGCCAACGGCCAATCGCCGATCCCACTGGACCTGCTCGGCGGGGCACTGCCCTTCTGAAACGCCCCACCTCTATACGCGAGCGCGCGTGCCTGTACGCGGCTCGCCGCCGCTTTCTGTACAGACACGCACGCTCGGCGCAG
>CAMFLL010000198.1 GCA_945957405.1 uncultured Mycolicibacterium sp.
GCGGTTGGCCAAGCGTCCCGACCAGGTCGGTTTCGAAGCTGCCGCCCGCGGCGCTGCCGCCCAGCAGGGGACGCATGGCGCCGCGCGCGAGCAGGACGCCGACGGGATCGCACTGCAACCCCTGGCGGACGACGGGACGGCCGTTTCGGGCCGCGACCGCGCCACGGCCGCGGCGGCGTCCGGCGGCTCGCACCGGCCTGCCGCCGGCACCACCATCGGCACGGGGGCGGGGGCGTCGTTCGACGAGCCGAAGGTCGCCGGGCAAGCGCCGATCGGCGACAGTCCCAGCCAGCGCGCGGGCGCGGGCCCCACCGACCTCGAGGTGACCTCCGATCTCACGGCGGCCCTGGCCGCAACGAACCAGCGCCGGGTCGGCAGCACGATGGCTCCCGCGATCAAGGACAGCCCGCCGGTCGCGGCGACGGCGCCCGTCGAGATCGAGTCGACGCGCGAGGCCGACCTCGTCCGACCGGGCGAGGGAGCCAAGGTGGGCTCGGGCCTGGCGACCATCAACATCAAGTTCAAGGACAAGGCCACGTTGCTCGACGCGGTCTCGGCCCAGGTGCTGCGGTCGTCGGTGGCCGACCCGACGTCGGCCTTCCGGACCGCTCGCCTCGTGGAGATCGCGGCGGCGGCCGACCCGTCCAACGGCACGTTGAGCGATGCGCGGCGGTTCGCCTACTACCGGGTGCTCACCGTGCGGAAAGAGATCCTAAGCGCAGGAATTGACGCGTCCAGGGTCATCATGAAGATCGACGACTCGCTGACGGTGACCAACAGTAATACGGTGCGTTTGACGGCACGACCGTGAATAGGTAGAAGCCCTCGTCATTGCAATCTCTCGACTATTTGATCGTTGTCTTTTCAACCGAAGGTTGTTGAAATCATGAAAGCTACAGTCAGGTTGCAATACTGGAGGATTGCATCCGTCTATGGCCTGATCGGCGTGATCGTCGCCTGGCAGTGGCATTTCATCAGGACGGGCGTCGAATCCAACCCGTACCTCAACCTCCTGATCATCGCGGTGTTCGGCTTCGGCAGTCTGAAGCTTGTCGCGTCCCTGATGCAGTTGCGCAAGGAGGGTGTCGCCTTCGAGGCGCTGGAGGAACTGTGGGCGGACGTCCAGAGCGATCGCGCCGGCGGCGAGGTTCGCCTGGCGCGGTTCGAGCGCGCGTTCGAACCGGGCGTGCTCTACCGGCGGCCGAAGCTCCTGGGCCACATCTTCGAGCTCACTCTCGAAGAGTTGATGCGCACGCGGCAGATGCGCATCTCCGTGTCGACCATGCAGAACCTGATGCACGCCGTCGACGGCCGGATCGCCATGGAACGGTCCCTGGTCAGCTACCTGGCGGGGCTTTGCATCTTCCTCGGCCTCATCGGCACCTTCATCGGCCTCATGGAAATGGTGCAATCGGTGGGCGGCATCATCGGCACGGTCGCCGGTGACCCGGCAGCCGGCGGCAACCCCACCGAGACCGTCCAACGCCTCATCAGTTCGCTGCAGGCGCCGCTGAATGGCATGGCGACAGGATTTTCGTCCTCTCTGTTCGGCCTTTTCAGTTCACTCGTCCTGGGCTTGACGGCGAAGTTCGTCAGCCAGGCCACGGGTGCCCTGCGGGACGAGTTCGAGGCCTGGCTCGCCAGCATTTCCGAGATCGAGGGCAAGGAGCTCAGCGACTCCGGGGGCGCGCACCATGGCATCGCGACCGGCCAGTTGGGAGGCATGGCCGTGTCGCTGCTCGCCGGCATGCGCCGCTCGCAGGACTCCCTCGACCAGGTGGCCACCTCGGTGCGTCTCCTGGGGGAGCGCCAGTCCCAGCACGTCGAACTCCTGGGCAAGGCCGTGGAGCAGATGCAGCACTTCGCGGCCCAGGAGGCCAAGATCCGCCAGGCCCTGTCGCGCACCGACGCGATATGGCAGCAGCTCGGCAAGGTGCGGGACGATCTGCACCGCATGGAAAGCGTCGTGTCGACCCGCGTCGCCGATGGGTTCGAGGCCGTGTCGACCCGGCTCTCCGCGGACTCGGCCGTCCTGATGGGAGGCATCCAGCAACTCGCCGGCGGGCAGGCCGGGCTCGGCCAGCGGCTCGAGGCCGTCGCGGCGGACATGGGCCACGCGGTGGCGCGGGTCGGCGAGGGGGTCGGACGTGTCGACGAGGCCGTCGAGGGGCTGGGCCGCGCCATGGGCGAAGCCCGCGCCCAACAGGCCCGCGACACCGGGCACACCGCGCAGGTGCTGGCGGAGATCGCCGCCCTGGCGCGAGAGGGGGCGACACGCGCCGGCGCCGCCGAGGCCGCCAGCCGGTCTCGCATCGAAGGGCTCGACCATGTGGCCGCCCGCATGTCGGAGACCTCGACCGCGTTGCAGGCCCTGATCGACGTGGCGGGACGCCAGCCCGATGCCATGGCGGCCGCCTTGCGGCCGGTGCTGGCCGAGGGCTTCGCCGGCCTGGCCCGCTCCATGGCGGACGGGACCGAGGCGCTGGGCTCCGCCGTCGCCGGGCTCGCCGCCCAGCAGACGGCGCTGGCCGCCACCCTGGATGCCACGGGCCCGGCCAAGGTGCTGGGACAGGAGCTGCGCGAGGTTGCCCGCACCATCGAGGGCGGCATGACCTCGGGCTTCGGGGATCTCGCCCGGTCTGTGGAGGGCATCTTCCTCTCCTACGCGGAGCTCGCCCGCCGCTCCGGCGCGGAGCCCGCGCCGTCGTCCGTGGAGGTGACCGTCGAGCCGGAGGCCTCCGATCAGCCCATTGCCCTGGATCGCCTGAGCGACATCGCGCGACGCCGGCATCCGGCGCGGCAGCCGGGCCGCTGAGATCCCCGACCGTGGAACCGCGAGCGTAAGGAGAAGGACGATGGCGGCGACGATGAGGGCGGATATCGCACCGATGCGTTGGTTCAGGCGGCGGCCGAACCGCGGCCTGCGCCAGCACGAACGCTACCCCTGCTGCATCCAGGGCGCGCTGGAGATCCGCGAGCGCAGCTACCGGATCGAAGGCCTGGTCATGGAGATCTCGCGTGGCGGCGCGCTGTTTCGCGAGGCCTCCCGGTTCATCCTCGACCGGGTCGGCATGTCCGTGACGGTCCAGACGGCGGATATCAGCGTGACCGGCACGATCGTGAACATGCGGCCGGCCGGCTACGGCATCCGGTTCGACAACCTCATCGACGACACGCTCGTGGCCGACCTCGTGTCCCGCTACGGCGTGCAGTGATGTGGGAAAGTCTTCTTTGTGAACGGAGGCCCGTTGTCTCGGTGAAAAAGCTCAGGTTTAGCTAGCGGGATGCGTGTGGTGCAGGGTACCGCGCCGCCGAGCGGCGTGGATCGCAGCGTGAGACCGAGCGAGCGTGCGGGGCGCGGACTGCGCACCGCCGCGCTGCTGGTGCTTGGCCTGCTCAGTGCCTGCAACACCACCGGCGAGGCATGCGACGCCTGCGCCGCAACCACCGGAGCCCTGTCGCCGGCACCCGTCGCCGACCCGCGCGTAGAGGCCGAGCAGCGGGCCCGCAACGCGCTCGCCGCCCTGCCGGAAGCGGCCGCCGCCCGGGCCGGCGAAGGCCCCTCGCTGGACGATGTGAAGCCGTTCGCGGCGCCGAAGGCCGCGCCGTCGAAGCCCGCGACGCTGAGCGAGGCCGTGACGCGTGCCCTGGCCGACAACCCGCAGATCGGTCTCGCCGTCGCGCGGTACGACGAAGCGTCGGCCCTGGTGCGGGTGGCACAGGCGCCGCTCTACCCGCAGGCCGAGGCCAGCGTCGCCGGGGGGCACGGGTTGACCGGCAGTTATGCGACGGCGGTGGGAGACTATTGGTCGACGAAGAACGCCATGGGCGCCGCGCGTGTCGAGACCAATCTCAGTGCCCGTCAGCTCCTGTTCAATTTCGGAGCCACCGCGGCCGACGTGGACCGCGCGGCACGCACCATGGACGCGCAGGCCCTTCAATCGGTGGCGACCGCCGAGGACGTGGCCTTCAGCGTGTCGCAGGCCTACATGAAGCTCCTGCAGCAGCGCGAGCTGCTGAAACTGGCGGACGAGAACCTCGCCGCGCTCAAGGACATCGCCCGGCTCGTCGACGAGAACGAGCGCAACGGCAACGCCACGCTGGCGGACGTAAAGCGGGCCCGGGCCCGCGTGCTCGACGCGCAGACCTTCCGTTCGGATCAGGACTACGAGCTGCACCTCGCCACCGACCGTTTCAGGCGCCTCGCCCGGGCCGAGCCAGGGGCGTTGCGGGCGCCCAGGCCGCTCACCGGCAGCATTCCGGCCAACAAGGACGTGGCCCTGCAGGAGGCCTACCGGGCCAACCCGGCGATCCTCTCGCTGCAGAGTTCGATCGCCGCGGGCAAGCGCGAACTGGACGCCGTCAAGCTCGGAACCCTGCCGACGCTGAACCTCGAGGCGGGCGTCACCGGCAAGCACAATGCCGGCGAGAAGAACAAGACCGAGCTGGACGTGCGCACCGTGGCGGCGCTGCGCTACAAGCTGCTCGACGGCGGGCTGCAGAGCGCCCAGATCGACCAGGCCGTGTCGCGCATCGTGCAGCAGGAAATGAAGCTGCAGAGCCAGAAGGACGACATCGAGGCGGACCTGCGCCAGTTCTACTGGCAGCTCGAGTCGGCCCGCGGCAAGCAGGCCGGGCTGAGCGACGGGGTGGAGACGAGCCTCAAGGCCCGCGAGCTCTACAACGAGCAGTTCCGCGGCGGAAAGCGCACGCTGCTGGAGCTCCTCGACGTCGAGACGGCCTACTTCAACGCCCGCCGCACGCAGATCACCAACCGGTTCGACGAACAGCTCGCCACCTTCGGCATCATCAAGTCCGTCGGCCGGTTCGTACGCACCGTGGTCGGTACCCGGGCCTGACGCCCGGAACAGTCCCGTTTCGACACCGAAATCCTGATCGTCGTGGTTGCAGTGCACGGGTGAATACCGTCTAGAGCAATGGAAATGCGCGTGTAGATTGCTTTCTCAGATAGTACAACCCAAAGTAATTTTACGTTGTTTTGAGTGAAGATTCGGGTTGTACTTGCTCTACACTGTAGGGACCGGATAGTTTCCGAAACGTTGCAATGGGCTTCGTGCCCGTCTGTCCGGAGACTGTTCCATGTCCGCATCCCGTCCGTCCGATCGTGAGGTCCGCCAGGCTCGTGCCGAAGCCGTCCTGGGCCTGCGGCCTTCCGCCTTGCGGAACGGGGTCGTGGCGCTCGAGCCACGCATGATCTTCGACGGCGCGATGGCGGCCACGGCCGACGCCGTGGTCAAGCAGGCCACGGACGATGCAAGCCACGCGGCGGCGCAGGCGGAGGCCAACCACGCGGCCGAAGCCAACGCCGCCGACAGCCATGCCGCGGACAAGGCCACCACCGCTGTGCCGGACGCCGCGCCCGTCGCGGCCACCCCGCCGGCCACGTCGGCCGCGCCGGCCTCCGCCGTGGAAGTCGTCTTCGTGGACAGCCGCGTCTCGGACGCCGATGCCTTCGCGAAGTCCGCCGGCCCGGGCCGCCTGGTCGTCAGCATCTCGGCCGATCAGGACGGCCTCGCCGCGATCGGCGACGTGCTCGACAGCCTCGACCGTCCCGTCTCCGCCATCCACATCGTGAGCCACGGCCGGGAGGGCTCCTTCACGCTCGGCAGTCAGAAGATCGACACCGCCGCGGTCGAGGCCGACGCCGCGCTCCTCGCCACCTGGCGCCCGCACCTCGCCGCCGGAGCCGACATCCTGCTCTACGGCTGCGACACCGGCGCCGGCGTGGAAGGGGCGGCACTCATCGCCGCCCTCTCGCGCGAGACGGGGGCCGACGTGGCGGCCTCCGACGACGCGACGGGGAGCAGGACGGGCGCGGACTGGGCGCTCGAGAAGAACACGGGCAGCATCGAGGCGCGCATGGTTGCGCCGGAGGGATGGAATGGGAGCTTGGCGACGCAGGCTGAGGCGCGGGAGGCTCTCGGCGGGGTCGATACGTCCAAGCTGCTGGTGTGGCTGGACGCGAAGACCCCACCGACGACGTCGAACGGCATACAAGCCTGGGCCAACAAGATCGACACCGGAACCGCCGCATCCTTTCGGTGGTCCGGAACGGGTACCGCCACCGTCGGCAGCGACGCCACGAATGGGGCCTATGTCAGCTTCGCAGGAACCGGCGGATTTGACCTTGGGTCGATCAGCTGGCCAGCCGACGGGCTGACCGTCTTCATCGTCATGGCGGGAAACGAGCCGACGACGCCGTCGACGACGGCGACAACCCGCACCATCCTGGGACTGAACGGAAACCAGTTCCTCGCCCAGAAATACCTCGCCGACGGAACAGCGGACTTCAATGACGCGATCCTGGGTCAGGCATCGGATCCTTCCGGCTCGATCGTCGCCATCGACTCGGGAAGTGACTACTTCAAAACGCAAGTCATCACGGCCCGCGAGTTTGGAAAGTCAGGCGCAGCGCAGACGCTGGACGTTCGCTCCAACCTGTCCGACGTGAAGACGGTGGGTGAAACGCGAAACTACGCTACGGGCAGCAACGTGCCCATGTTCCTCGGCGCATCGGGGGCGAACGGCGGAAGGGCCTTCATGACCGTCCGCGAAGTCGTGGTGTTCGGCCGCAGCCTGAGCGCGGCGGAGAGCCGCTCGGTCGAAGCGGCCCTGGCAGCGAAATGGAAGTTGAACGACACCACAGCAGGGGGCGGCAACAATCTGCTTTTCAAGCCCGCGGACACGTCCTACAGCAACGGCGTCGCTGTTGTGTCCCGCTCGGATCAGGACGGCATGCGGTTGGCCCGCAGTGGCGGACTGACCATCGATGCCACCAACTATCTGTCCACCAGCATCAGCTCGATCGGCTGGGGCTACGCCACGGGTACGACGAGCAGCTTCAGCGCCTATACCGCAGTGGACAGCCCCATCACCAAGGCGCTCGACCGCGTCTGGGCCATCGACGTCGGCGGCAGCAACTCTGGACGGGCCGATTTCACATTCGACGTTTCGGCTCCCCTGACCTCGACCGAAGTCACGCAGCTTCGTGTGGCCTACAGGGCTCCCGGCTCGGCAGACTGGTCCATCGTGTCTTCGGCGAAAGCCGTCCAGGACGGCACGACGATCAAGGTCACGGGCGTCCTGATCAACGATCCGGCCTTTGCGAGCATTCGCGACGGCTTCATCACTCTCGTGCTCGCCCCCGATTTGCCCGCAGCCGAGGTGAGGGACAGCTCCGGAACCGTGCATCCGGACCTTCGGACGAGCGGGTCGACACAGACCATCGTTCTGTCCGGGAGCAATCTGCCTGACGGGATCACCTATTCCGTCAATGGCGGAGCCGACCTGTCGGCCGTCACCAGAATCTCGGCCGACAGCCTGCAAATCACGCTGACGAATGTCCAGTCCGGGACGAACACGGTCCTGTTCAAGACGCCATCGGGAAAGGTCCTGCCCTTCAGCTTCTACGTAGACCCGGCGGCGGCGATCGCGTTCGACGTCATCCAGCCGCCCAGCACGTTGAACACGCTGTCGCCCTCTCCCCCGCAGACTGTCGTCACCACGACGACCGCGACCGACGGATCCGTGAGCTATACGGTCCTGGTCAACGAGTTCGTCGCCAACACGGCGACGCGCTCCATGCTGCCCGTCGCGCAGGTCTCGCCCCAGGATCCCACGCGCGGCCCGTACACCTTCAGCATGACGGGAACGAGCCTGTTCACGATCGACGTGGTCACTGGATGGATCATCGTCGCGAACGGCATGGCACTGGACTACGAAACCACGCAAGGCGACATCCAGGCTCAGATCAAGGTCACCAATGGTGTCGGGGCCGAGGTCACCCGCAATGTGACGTTCCGCCTGCGCGACGTGAACGATGCTCCTGCCCTGACGCTTGTGCCTGACACGATCGTTACGAACCCGGGCAGCACGACGAACGTCTACTATCTCGACGCTGGAGCGTCCGCGACGTTCAGCAACGGGACACAGGCACAAAGAAACGTCATCACGTTCAGCGTGGCGGACGCCGACCAACTCAGCCCGCGCGTGCAGAATGCTCTTGTCCGCCTCGAGATCGACGCGAGCAATTCCGTGAACTTAGGACTTCTGACCGTCGCGGGCGTCGTGAACGGTAGGGTGCAGGTCACGATGCGTGACAGCGCCGGAAACGTCTTGCGTGACGGCGCCGGCAATCCCGTCACGGAAACCGTGTCCGTCCTGGGCTCCGGGACGTCGGTCATTCGCCTCGTCGGCAAGAAGGCGGCCATCGAGACCCTGCTGCCGTCCATATCCTTGCGAGCACCGTCCACCGGAACGGTCGCGAACGCTTACTCCATGTCTGTGAAGATCACCTACAATGACCTTGGCAATGCGGCCTACGGTGGTGTGGAACTGGAGGCGTCCGGCTCGTTCACCGTGGTCTTCAGGAATGCGCCTATCCGGTTCGTCAGCAATGGTTCCCCCGCGGACGGCCTCACGGTCACGATGGGGCAGGCCCGTTTCGACCCGATCGGCACGGCCGGCGTCACCGGCGTCTCCATCGCTTCGCTCTTCGGCAACGTCGCTACCGGCGGGGCTGCCAACATTCTGTACGCACTCCAGGCCGACACCAACCCGTCGGCGAGCCAGTGGGGAATCGCGATCACTGGACGCGACGGCACCAATGGCACGTGGCGGTACAGCATCGACGCAGGAGCGACCTGGCGCACCCTTCCCGCGACGATGAGTGGCACCACCGTTCTCCTGCCTAGCACGGCCCTCCTGTATTTCGAGAAGGGCGCGGACAATGCCATGGGTCAACTCACTGTCCGGGCTCTCGACCTGTATGCCACGTCGCAGGCAACAACGGTCCCGGCAGATGGAACCGTGCGTCCCATCACGGATGTTGCGGGCCTTCTATCGCCCGAAACGGCCACCATTACCGTCAAGCAGAACACGGCACCGACCGCGCCGCCCAGCTTCACGGCCACTCAGGTCCTCTTTACCAACGCGACCTACAACACGACGACGGGCGTGAGGCTGGCTGAGTCCATCGGAAATCCCAATACTGCGACCGTGAGCGGCCTGGGACTGCGTGTCTCGGATCTTCTGAATCTGCAAAACGATATAGCCAGCAACAAAGCCAGCGATGCCGATGGCCGCCCGGGTGGCATCGCCATTGTGGGCGCGACCTCGGACGCGCTGGCATCAGGTTCGGGGACCGTTGGGTGGTGGTATTCGACCGACAGTGGCGTGACCTGGACGAGGCTTACCGCCGTTTCGGACGCTAACGCCTTGCTCCTCGCCAATCGCGCTGCGACGCGCGTGTTCTACCAGGCTGCGAACGCGGCCGATCTGGCCAGCGCGAAACTCACACTCCGGGTCTGGGATCCTGCGGGCGCAGGCGGCACCGATATCAGCTTCGTGAACGGCGGCAAGAATGCCGCGAACATCAACGTCGGCTTCGCCAACATCGCTTCAGCTACCGGCGCATTCTCCAATACCTATCAGGTTTCGCTGACGGCGAACACGCTCCCGACGACGACGGCGACCTCCCCGTCCTTCGACGAAACGATCCAGGCGACCGATCGGGACACACCGCTCATCCTGGGGGCAAAGTCCGGTGTAAGCATCAAGGATATCATCGGCGGAATTGGTTACTCGGACGTCAATGATAATGGCGTGCGTGGAATCATGATCACAAAGGCTAGCAACACGAGTCTTGCCTATACGACGGACGGCGGCCTGACCTGGAACAATGTGCTGGGACAGACACTCTACCTTCTGGCCGACGGTGACCTCACGCGCGTCTCCATCCAGGCTGGCCAGCCCGCGACCGCGAGGAGCGTGGGCGCGACCGGAACATTCACCGTGCGCGCTTGGGACGGGACCGGCGCGGACAGCGGAACCCTGATCGGGTCTGGAGAGAACACCAAGCGAAACTTCATCCGGGACTACTCTGGATCCAGCAGAGACATCACGGTCACCTTGAAGGTCGCTGCCGCAGGTGCCAACGAGCGACCCGTTCTCGACACTTCGAAGCAATTCGAAAACAAGGACATCGCTCTGGCCGCGTTCGATCTCGACCCCATCATCGCGGGGACGGCACAAGGTCGTCCCAACCCGAACTCCGCACTCTGGACGTCGGTCTCCAGCCTCACGGCACGCGGCGTGGTCGACCTCGACACGCCGGTAGCAAACATCGGATTGGCCATCACGAAGCTGACCGGCGGACGTCTCTACGTCAAAAGCATCACCTCGACATCTTACAGCAGCGCCAGCAATTTGAGCGACACGAACGCTCTGCTGATCGGGCCGAACGACTCCATCGCCTTCATCCCAGACAGCTATGCGCTGGCCAACGGAAAATACGTCCTGGGTCCGCAAGCCGTGGAGGTTCAGGTCAAGGCATTCGATTCGGCGTGGAGCGGCACCGTCAACGGTGTGCAGAAGTCCTACACAGCGGGAACCTTGGCCAATACGAACGACAATGACCAGTCTCCCTATTCTGCATTCTCGACTGCGTCCGCAAAGCTTACACTCAATGTGCTGGCGGTAAACACCCCACCCGTGATCAAGATGGGCGCGAACGTCCCGGCCAATCCCACCTACACGTTCACCGAAGCCGAGGTTGCCGCGACGGATTCGGTGCCACTTTACGTGTTCTCCACCGCAACCGTCAGCACCGCAAGTGTCACTGCCGCCAACGTGACCGGCGACGACACCGACCAGTCCATCACGAGGATGGAGCTCACCGTCTCGAACGTCAGCGACGGTGCGAACGAAATCCTGTTGATCGACGGGCTGCAGGTGAAGCTGAACGTCGCCTCCGGCAGCACGTCGACCATCTATGGGCCGAATGCGACGACCGGATCGGTCGGCGTGAAGGCGGAGGTCACGATGAGCGGGACGACGGCGACGATCGTCATCACGCAAGGTACGGGGATGGCCGTGACGGACGCGACGGCAATCCTGCGCGGCCTCGCCTATCTCAACACCAGCGACTCTCCGAGCCAGGGGACGAGGACGATCGCCGTGACGGGGCTGACCGACAGCGGAGCGAGCGCCAACGTGGCGGCGACGTCCGGCCTCCCGCGTGCCACCGTGAGCGTCATCAAAACCAATGACGCCCCGGTCCTCAATACGAGCGTGACGCCCGTGCTCGCGGCCGTGAACGAGGACGCAGGCGCGCCATCTGGGGCGGTGGGAACGCTCGTCTCCACGCTGGTGTCGCAGTCGAATGTCAGCGATGCGGATGCTGGCGCGCTCACGGGCATCGCCTTGACCGCGACGTCCACCGCGAACGGGACGTGGTTCTACTCGACCAACGGGGGCGCGAACTGGACGGCGGTCGGGACTGTGTCCGACACCTCGGCGCTTTTGCTTGCCGCCGACACGAACACGCGCCTGTATTTCCGTCCGACGGCCGATTTCAACGGGACCGTTTCGAGCGCCATCACCTTCCGCGCGTGGGACAGGACGACAGGGACGGCCGGCAACAGGGTCAGCACCACGAGCGTCGGCGGCACGACGCCGTTCTCGACGGCCGCGGCCACGGCCGCGATCACCGTGAACGCGGTGAACGACGCACCGGTGCTGAATGCGAGCATGACCCCCGTGTTGGCGTCCGTGAACGAGGACGCGGGCGCGCCGGCCGGGGCGGTCGGGACGCTCGTCTCCGCGCTTGTCTCTCAGTCCGGCGCAGGGGCCAACGTCACCGATGCCGATGCCGGGGCATCGACCGGCCTGGCGTTGACCGGAACGGCGGCGACGAGCGGCACCTGGTGGTACTCCACCAACGGGGGCTCGAGCTGGACGGCGGTGGGCGCGGTGTCCGATACATCCGCGTTGCTGCTGGCCGCGGATGGCAACACCCGACTGTATTTCCAACCGAGTCCCAACTTCAACGGATCGGTGGCGAACGCCATCACGTTCCGGGCCTGGGACCAGACATCGGGAACGGCGGGCAGCAAGGTCGACACCACGACCAACGGCGGCACGACGGCCTTCTCGACGGCGACCGACACGGCCGACATCTCCGTAAACGCAGTGAACGACGCGCCGGTGCTGGATGCGTCCAAGACGCCCCTTCTGGCGTCCGTGAACAAGGGGGCGGGCGTGCCGGCCGGGCCGGTCGGGACGCTCGTGTCCGCGCTTGTCTCTCAGTCCGGAGCGGGCGCCAACGTCACCGATCCTGATTCGGGTGCATTGACCGGCCTCGCCCTGACGGCGACCGCGACGGCGAACGGCACGTGGTGGTACTCGACCAACGGCGGCTCGAGCTGGGCGGCGGTCGGGGCTGTCTCGGACGGATCGGCGCTCCTGCTGGCGGCGGATGCGAACACGCGGCTGTACTTCCAGCCGAGCGCGAACTTCAGTGGGCCGGTGGCGAACGCGATCACGTTCCGGGCCTGGGACCAGACGTTGGGGACGGCCGGCAGCAAGGTCGACACCACCACGAACGGCGGTACGACGGCGTTCTCGACGGCGACCGACACGGCCGACATCACCGTGAACGCGGTGAACGCCGCGCCCGTGCTGGATGCGTCCAAAACACCCCTTCTGTCTTCCGTGAACAAGGGCGCCAGCGCGCCGGCCGGTGCGGTCGGGACGCTCGTCACCGCGCTCGTCTCTCAGTCCGGAGCAGGGGCCAACGTCACCGATGCGGATACGGGAGCCTCGACGGGCCTCGCCCTCACGGCAACCGCGACGACGAACGGCACGTGGTGGTACTCGACCGACGGTGGCACGAGCTGGGCGGCGGTCGGGGCCGTCTCGGACGGCTCGGCGCTCCTGCTGGCGGCGGATGCAAACACGCGGCTGTACTTCCAGCCGAGCGCAAACTTCAGCGGGCTGGTGGCCAACGCGATCACGTTCCGGGCCTGGGACCAGACATCGGGAACGGCGGGCAGCAAGGTCGACACCACGACCAACGGCGGCACGACGGCCTTCTCGACGGCAACCGACACGGCCGACATCACCGTGAACGCGGTAAACAACATCCCCGTCCTCGCCGCGGTCACGCAGCCCGGGGTGGTCGACGAGGCCGCCAACGCGTCGTCCCAGCAGGTCGTGACGTCGGGAACCCTGTCGGTGACGGACCTCGACGTCGGCAACACGCTGACAGCGAGCGCCGATGCACCGCTGATCCAGCTGAACGGCGCCACTCCGCCGGCCGGAGCGATCCCTTCGGCGGTCCTGACGGCCCTGCAAAATGCGGCCTTGACCCTGGGCGCCCCGGCAACGTCCGACGGCGGGACGAAGACCATCAGCTGGGGCTTCGACAACACGCTGGCGCTGGATTGGCTGAAGGAGGGCGACGTCCTGACGCTGACCTACTTCGTGAAGGTGTCGGACGGCACGGCGGACAGCAGTACGCAGTACATCACCATCACGATCAGGGGTGCCAACGACGCGCCCACGATCACGGTGACCGATCCGGCGGCGGTGACGGAGGGCAACACCGGGACCACCGAGCGTGTGACGGTGGCGCTGGCCAACCAGGTCGCCATCGCGGACGTGGATGCGGGCGACACGCAGACGAAGTATGTCGCCGACACGCTGGCCTTCGACGCCGTGAACTCGACCGGCCCGGCTCCGTCCGGCGGCAGCCTCGCCGGCCTGTTCACCCTCGACCGGACGACGGGGCAGATCACCTACGACAAGGCGGCCTTCGACTATCTGACGGGCAACCAGTCCGTGGTGGCGAAGTTCACCTTCAGCGCGTCGTCGGGTCCCGACACCGTGACGAAGACCATCACCATCACGGTCACGGGTGCCAACGACGCGCCCACGATCACGGTGACCGATCCGGCGGCGGTGACGGAG
>CAMFLL010000199.1 GCA_945957405.1 uncultured Mycolicibacterium sp.
CGCCGGTTCCTCGAGTTGTTCCAGCGCGACCTCGAACCCCGCCTCCGCAAGCTTGGCTAGCGGGACCCTCCAACAAGAATGCTGCCCCCCGACAACCACGTCCACTCCCGGTGGTCGTGGGACACGGCGTCGTCGTCGACCATGGAACTGGCGTGCGAGCGGGCCCGTGACCTCGGGCTGCCGGGCGTGGCGTTCACCGAGCACGTCGACTTCACCGACTGGGGCGTCGGCGACGGCACCGCCCTGATCACCCATGTCGGCGCCCGGCCGCGCGTACAACCGCTGGACGTCGCGGGCTACTCGGCGGACATCGCACGCTGCCGCGAGCTGTTCCCGGAGCTGCGCGTGCAAGCCGGTATCGAAGCCGGCGAGCCACACCTGTTCGCGGCCAGTGTCGGAAAGGTGCTGGCTGCGGGGAACTTCGAGCGGGTGCTCGGCAGCTTGCACGCCATCGAATGCGACGGCGTGCTCGAAGGTGTCGACGGTGCCCTGTTCAGGAGGCTCGGCCCGCATGATCTGATGCGTCGCTACTTCACCGAGATGGTCGCGCTGGTGGGCAGCTCGTCGGCTTTCAATGTGCTGGCGCACTGCGACTATCCGCGCCGGTACTGGCCGTCCCGGCGGGTCGGTGAGTACGACGAAGGCGAATTCGAGGAGGAGTACCGGGCCGTGTTCCGGGTGCTCGCCTCGTCGGGCCGGGCGCTCGAGATCAACACGCGCAGCCCGCTGGCCTCGGTCGAGCTGGTGCGTTGGTGGTGGCAGGAGGGCGGCGACGCGGTGTCGTTCGGCAGCGATGCGCACGAGGCGTCCCGGGTCGGCGAGAAGTTCGACGTCGCCGTGGACATCGTCGAGGCGGCCGGTTTCCGGCCGGGACGGGACAGGCTCGATTTCTGGCGCCGTTAACCTGCGAGTCTGCACAAGACGCCGTCGATTTGGAAAGCTGGGGGCGTGACGGACGGTCAGGCCTCAGCCATCTACGTTGCCTCACCTGAGGGTGACACCGGAAAATCGACGATCGCGCTGGGCATACTGCACCGGCTGACGGCGAGCGTGCCCAAGGTCGGGGTGTTCCGCCCGATAACGCGTCTCGGTGAGCAACGGGACTACATTCTGGAGTTGCTGCTGGCTCGGACCACTGCGGGCCTGCCCTACGAACAGTGCGTCGGCGTCAGCTATCAGCAACTGCACGAGGATCCCGATGCCGCCATCGTCGCGATCGTGGACCGGTTCCACGCCGTCGCCGACGCATGTGACGCCGTGCTGATCGTCGGCAGCGACTACACCGACGTCGCAAGTCCCAGCGAGTTGTCGGTCAACGCCCGGATCGCGGCCAATCTGGGCGCGCCAGTGGTCCTGGCGTTGCGCGGCAGCGGTCGCACGCCGGATGAGATCGCTCAGGTGGTCGACGTGTGCCTGGCCGAGATCGGTGGTCAGCACGCGCATACAGCCGCGGTGGTGGCCAACCGGTGCGACCCTGAGCGGCTCGCCGACGTGGCCGCCGCCCTGGCCAGATTCGGGCCCAAATGCTATGTGCTGCCGGAAGAGCCGCTGCTGTTCGCGCCGTCGGTCGCCGAGCTCCGTGACGCTGTCGACGGCACACTGATCAAGGGTGATCAGGCGCTGCTGGGCCGCGAAGCGCTTGGCGTGCTGGTGGCGGGCATGACCGCCGAACATGTTCTCGAACGGTTGCGGGACGGGATGGCCGTCATCACCCCGGGCGACCGCTCGGACGTCGTGCTGGCTGTCATGAGTGCCCATGCGGCCGAAGGGTTTCCATCGCTGTCGACGGTGATCCTCAACGGCGGTCTCGAACTGCACCCGTCGATCGCGGCGCTGGTCGACGGCCTGGGATCGCGACTGCCGATCATCGCCACCGAACTCGGCACGTTCGACACCGCCAGCGCCGTGGCCGCCACCAGGGGCCGGGTCACGGTGACCTCGCAGCGCAAGATCGACACCGCCGTCGAACTCATGGAACGCCACGTCGACCTGGGTGACATGCTCGACCGGCTGGCCTTCCCGATCCCGACGATCACCACACCGCAGATGTTCGAATATCAGCTCATCGAGCGCGCCCAGGCCGTGCGTCGCCGGATCGTCCTCCCCGAGGGCGATGACGACCGGATCCTGAAAGCCGCGGGTCGGTTGCTGCGTCGCAACGTCGCGGAGCTGACGATCCTCGGCGACGAATCCCAGGTGCGTTCCCGCGCAGCCGAACTCGGTCTCGACATCGATGCGGCCACCGTGCTGGACCCACTGACCAGCGAGTTGTGCGATCAGTTCGCGGAGCAGTATGCCGAGCTGAGGAAGAAGAAAGGGATCAGCCTCGAACGGGCCAGGGAAACCATCCACGACGTGTCCTATTTCGGGACCATGCTGGTGCACAACGACCTCGTCGACGGCATGGTGTCGGGCGCCAAACACACCACCGCCCACACGGTGCGCCCGGCGTTCGAGATCATCAAGACCGAACCCGGCGTCTCGACGGTGTCGAGCATCTTCCTGATGTGCCTGGCCGACCGGGTGCTCGCCTACGGCGACTGCGCGATCGTCCCCGATCCCACCTCGGAGCAACTCGCCGACATCGCCATCAGCTCGGCCAGGACCGCCGCGCAGTTCGGCATCGATCCCCGGGTGGCGATGCTGTCCTATTCCACCGGCACGTCGGGGACGGGTGCCGACGTCGACAAGGTCCGCGTCGCAACCGAACTGGTGCGTCAGCGGGCGCCCGAGCTCCTGGTCGAGGGGCCGATCCAGTACGACGCCGCAGTCGAACCGACGGTGGCCGCCACCAAGATGCCCGACTCGGCGGTCGCCGGCCGGGCCACGGTGCTGATCTTCCCGGACCTCAACACCGGCAACAACACCTACAAGGCCGTGCAGCGCAGCGCGGGCGCCATCGCGATCGGCCCAGTGCTGCAAGGGCTGAACAAACCCGTCAACGACCTGTCCCGAGGAGCTCTGGTGGAAGACATCGTCAACACGGTGGCGATCACCGCCATTCAGGCGCAGTCGAAATGACCGACGACCGCACCGTGCTGGTGCTCAACTCCGGATCGTCATCGCTGAAATATCAGCTGTTGGAACCGGATTCGGGCGTATCGTTGGCCGACGGCATCGTCGAGCGGATCGGCGACGACACGTCGGCCACCAAGCTCGACATCGGCGACCGTACGCTGCGGCGTGACGATCCGGTGGCCGACCACGAGGCCGCGCTGCGCACCGTGTTCGAACTGTTCACCGAGGCCGGCGCAGATCTGCGTGACGCGGGGTTGGTGGCCGTCGGGCATCGGGTGGTGCACGGCGGGCAGGAGCTCTACCAGCCGACCGTCGTCGACGATGACGTGCTGGCGGTGCTGCGTGAACTGGCACCCCTTGCGCCGCTGCACAATCCGCCTGCGGTGCTCGGTATCGAAGTGGCGCGCAAGATCCTGCCGGACCTGCCTCATGTGGCGGTGTTCGACACCGCGTTCTTCCATGACCTGCCCGCCGCGGCCGCAACCTATGCGATCGACCGTGAGGTTGCGCAGCGGTGGCAGATCCGGCGCTACGGCTTCCACGGCACGTCGCACAAATACGTCAGCGAGCAGGCGGCGGAGTTCCTGGGTGTCGATCCGGCGAGCATCAACCAGATCGTGTTGCACCTGGGCAACGGCGCGTCGGCGTCGGCGATCTCAGGCGGCCGGCCCGTCGACACGTCGATGGGCCTGACACCGATGGAGGGCCTGGTGATGGGCACCCGCAGCGGTGACGTCGATCCGGGCATCGTGTTCTACCTGGCGCGTACTGCGGGAATGAACGTCGAGGACATCGAGTCGATGCTCAACCGGCGCTCCGGCGTGCTGGGACTCGGCGGTGAGATCGATTTCCGGGACCTGCACACGCTGATCGGCGAAGGATCTGAAC
The DNA here is from genome assembly GCA_945957405.1 of uncultured Mycolicibacterium sp. GTDB lineage: Bacteria > Actinomycetota > Actinomycetes > Mycobacteriales > Mycobacteriaceae > Mycobacterium. The sequence goes on from CAMFLL010000199.1 coordinate 3,907, forward strand.
AGGCCCGGCTGGCGTACGACGTGTACATCCACCGGTTGCGCAAATACCTCGGCGCCTACCTCGCCATCCTGGGCGACACCAACGTCATCACCTTTACCGCCGGCGTCGGCGAGAACGACGCCGCGGTGCGCCGCGACGCACTGACCGGGTTGGCGCCGTTGGGGATCGAGATCGACGAGCACCTCAACGAGAGTCCGGCCCGCGGCGCCCGGGTCATCTCGGCCGAGGCGTCGCCGGTGACGGTACTGGTGATCCCGACCAACGAGGAGCTGGCGATCGCGCGGGCGTGCGTCGAGGTGCTCTAGATGTCAGTCAGGTGCGCATCGCGTCGGTGACGTCGCGTGTGGTGATGACGGCGTGTGCCAGGTAGCGGTAATTCACCATCGCGGCCTGGTAGCCGTCGCCCCACTCGGGGTGCCGGGGACCCGCGGTTGCATCAGCAACGACGGCCACCTCGAATCCCTGCTCCAGCAGGTCCCGCAGATGCGACTCGACACACATGTTCGCGAGCATGCCGCCGAGAATGATCTTCGAGATACCTCGCTTCCGCAGCTGTAACACCACGTCATTGGTTTGCGGACCGAACACCTTGTGTGGGCTCGCGATCACGGTTCGGCCGTCTTCGATGTACTGCCTGAATTCGGGGAGCCAGTCGGCGCCGGACTGCGAGAAGCCGGTCAGGTCCAACGGGCCGACCCGGCTGAAGGTGCCCGAGTCCAGTTCGGCGGTCTCCAACGGTCCATTGAACCTCCACGCCTGATCGGTGGGGTAGAAGTAATGCGGTGAGATCACGACATCGAATCCGTGTTCTTTGGCCGCCACGAAGATCTCGAGCATGTGGGGAACCGTCTGGTTCTCGGTCACGCTCGCTTCGAGCAACTCCCAGTTCCTGCCGTCAGGACTGAGCACATCGATCTGCGGATCGATGAAGAGCACGGCCGTATCGGCGTTGTCGATGTCCACGCCCACCTCCTGTGTGATGTCCTACACCCAACGTGCAAGTGTTGTACACGAATCCGGGATACGGCGGCGAACACCGGCACGTTGGGCGCGCTCAGAAGGTGCTCGTCGGCCTGACGGTATTGGCCATGTCCACCAACGCATAACGATGCGCCTGGCTGGGGGCCTGGCGGGCCAGCGCACGCAGCGACGCCTCGACGCCCAGCTGCAGGCCGTGCTGGGTGAACGGGAAACCCAGGATGTGGTTGGTGCTGGCCTCGTGATCGGCGATCCAGTCCAGTGCGGTGCCCAGCACCAGGGCGCGGATCTGCAACACCCTGGGTTCGGTGTCGGGTAGGGCGTCGACGCGGCGTGCCGCGTTGCGGATGTCCTGCTCGGTCGCCTCGGCGAATGACCGGCCCGACAGCAGCGTCACGGCACTGGTCAGCCGTGCGGTGGTGAAATGCCTTGAGGTGGGCGGCACTTCGTCCAGGGTGCGTACCGCCGCGCCGCGCTCACCGATCGCCGACTGGGCGCGGGCCAGGCCGAACCCCGCCGAGATGACGCCGTCATCGGTACGCCACACCGTGCGGTAGAACTGTTCCTCGGCGGTGCTGCTGGCCAGTTCGGCGGTGGCTGCCAGGGCCAACTTGGGTGCCAACTCGCCGGGCAGCAGATCGAGCACCTCGGTGAAATGCTTGGTGGCTGAATCGAAGTCGGCCGTCAGTAGTTCGGAGACCGCACGGAACCAGATCAGCCGCCACTGCCATCCGACGCGCTCGGCCAGGTCGTCGAGTTTCAGGTTGGCCTTCGCGACATCGCCGAGGTCCAGTAGCGCGCGCACCTCCATGAGTGGCAGCTCGACAGATTCGCTCAGGTCGATACCTTCGGCGTCCAGCGACCCGTGCCGCGCCGCCCGCAGCGAGTCCAGGGTCTGCACCGGTTGCGACAACACGTTGGCCGACAGCACCGTCGCCGCCACATCGGTGCGATCCACTAGCGGCACCGGAAGTGCGGTGACGATCTCGGCGGCGGTCAGCTTCTCGGAGTGCGGTCTGCCGTCCAGATACACATCGGTGTGCGCGACCAGCAGGTCGACCCCGAACGTCGAGCGCGACCGGCTGAACACCGTGGACAGGCCGGGCCGCGGCGCCCCGGTGTCGGATGCCACCACCTCGCGCAGCACGCCGAGCAACTGGCCCGACATCTCCTCGGCGCTGGCGAACCGGCGTCGGGGATCGGGGTCGATGGCGCGGCGCAGCAACCTGCCGAAGCTGTCGTACTGCTTGAGCACCGGATCGTCGTCGGGCAACCCCTCGACGTAGCGACCCTTGCGGGTGCGCAGTTTCAGCGTCAACGCGGCCAGGGTGCGCCCGACGGTGTAGATGTCGGTCTGGATGGTGGGCCCGGTGCGGACGATCTCGGGCGCCTGGTAACCCGGTGTGCCGTACAGGTATCCGAACGACGCGATGCGTGACACGGCGCCGAGGTCGATGAGCTTGAGCTGCTCCTCGGTGAGCATGATGTTCTCGGGTTTGAGGTCGTTGTAGCACAACCCGATGGAGTGCAGATAGCCCATGGCGGGCAGGATTTCGAGCATGTAGGCGATGGCCTGCGCCACCGGCAACCGCTCATCGCGCCGCGGTTTGAGGGACGTTCCGCCGACGTACTCCATGACGATGTAGCCGACGGGCTCGCCGTGGCTGTCGGGGTGTTCGACGAAGTTGAAGATCTTGACGATCGACGGGTGGGCCACCTCGGCCAGGAACTGCCGTTCGGCCATCGCGATGGCCTGGGCCTCGGCGTCACCGGAATGCACCAGGCCTTTGAGCACCACCGGCCGTTCGTTGACATTGTGGTCGACGGCCAGGTACACCCAGCCCAGGCCGCCGTGCGCGATGCAGCCCTTGATCTCATACTGGTCGGCCACCATGTCGCCGGGTCCGAGCTGCGGCAGGAACGAGTACCCGCTACCGCAGTAGGGGCACCAGCCCTCCGACAGCGCCTTACCGTCGGGAGTGGACCGGCCCACCGGTTTACCGCAGTTCCAGCAGAACCGCTTCGACTCGGCGACAACGGGATTGGTCATCAACGCGGCCAGCGGATCGATCTCGGGCACCCGCGGGATCTCGACCAGTCCACCACCGAGCCGGCGGGTGGGCGCGATGGCCCTGGTCAACTGCGTGGTGTGGTCGTGCGGTTCGGTGGATCCCGAGATGGGGCCGCTCAGGTCGTCGTCATCGTCGAAGTCGGGCCGGAACACAGCCTGCGTGGCCATGGGCCGCATCGTCGACGCGGAATCGAGCATCATCAGGTCCGCCGGCTGGGTGCCCGGGCCCTCGTCGATGTCGTCGGGGGCATCTGCGGCCTGTGCCACCGCCGGCGGCTCGGGGGTCGGTTCGGTCGGCAGTTCGCGCTCGGGTTCGGTCATCTCATCCGCCTAGTCCACATACCTGGCGGTGGGGGGAGCCGGTACCGGGCCGAGCACCGTCAACCACTTGCGGTACAACGTGTTCCAGGTACCGTCGCGGCGGATCCGGTCCAGGGTGCCGTTGACGAAGCGCACCAGTCCGGTGTTCTCCAGGTTGACGCCGATCCCGTACGGTTCCTGCGCCATGCTGGGACCAACGATGTGCAGGAACGGATCCTGCGACGCCAGGCCGGCCAGGATGGTGTCGTCGGTGCTGATGGCGTCGACCTGACGCTGCTGCATGGCCACCAGGCAGTCCGCCCAGGTGACCACCGAGATGATGATGGGGGCGGGGGAGATCTGCTGGACCCGCTTGAGCGACGTGGTGCCGTCGACGACGCAGATCCGCTTGCCGGACAGATCGGAGGCCTGGCTGATCGCGGAGTCGCGCGGTACCAGGATGCGTTGGTAGGCAGTCAGATACACCGTCGAGAAACCGACCAGCTTGCGCCGGTCACAGGTGATGGTCATGGTCTTGACGACGATGTCCACCTGGTTGTTCTGCAACGCCGTGATGCGGTCGGCGGACGACAGGATGCGGTACTCGACCTGCGACGGTGTGCCGAAGATGTCGCGCGCGACCTCGCCGGCGATGTCGACGTCGAAACCGGTGATCTCACCGGTGATCGGGTCCCGGAAGCTGAACAGGTTGCTGCCGATGTCGAGGCCGACGATCAGCCTGCCGCGGTTGCGGATGTTGGCCACCGCCGCGTCGGCCTCGGCCTTGGTGGGGAACGGGCGCAGGCTCGCGGTGCGGTCGCAGCCCTGGTCTGAGGTGTCCACCGGCGGGGCCACCTCCGGCGCGAGTTCCTCCATGCCGGCCGGCGTCGGCGGCGCCATGCTGAGACCGGGCACCGCCGCGGTCGACTGGGTGGACCCGCAGCCGGTGAGCACCGCGGCCAGTAGCAGGACCGGCAGCAGCAGGGTGATCACGGTGCGCAGGTGGGTCATCGGTACTCACTCAACCGCGGCCACAGACCGAGGGCGACCGCCGCCGCGGCGCCCAGCGACAGCACCACGCCGCCGACCGTGGCGCCGGAGAGCACCCGCAATGCCGACTGGATGTCGCGGCGCAACTGATTGCGGCTCTCCTGGATGCCCTTGTCGAGGGTGGCCTCGAGTTTGTCGAAGGCCGGTGTGGAGTCGTCCTCGCCGGTGCCCAGTGCCACCTGAGTCGCGGCCTGGTAGTTACCCACCGAGATGTAGGCGTTGATGCGCTCGTCGGCGGCGCGCCATTTCGACAGCAGCTGGTCGGCGTCGCGCAGATCGGACTTGTCGATGGCGTCGTCGCGGTCCAGATAGTCGGCGAGTTGCTGTTGCATGGTGTCGATGCGTTGGTAGTACGACTGCTTGCGCACATCCTCGTCGCCGCGGCGGATCAACGACAGTGTCTCGTCGGCGCGTGCCTGCTGCGCGGTGATGGCCAGATTGGTGACGGTCTTGAGGGATTCGGCCGCAGTGTCCTTCGCGCTGCGGCTGCCCGCGGTCGAGATCGCCAGGGCGGTGCCCACCCATATCACCATAATCATGATCGCCAACCCGCCGGCGATGAGCCCGATGTTGACCCGGCGGCGGGTGCGGCGCGTCAGCCAGCGGTGCGCGAACGCGCCGAACACGATGGTCGCGGCGACGATGAGGATGACCGGAGCGGGGATGCGGGTCGAGGCCGTGGTCTCGGTGTCGACCCGTGTCGAGGTCTCCTGATAGAGCCGCTGCGCATCGGGCAGGATCGTGTCCTGCATCAACGACGAGGCCTCCGACAGGTAGGACGAGCCGACGGGGTTGCCGGCGCGGTTGTTGGTGCGCGCGGTCTCCACCAGGCCGGTGTACACGGCCAGGTTGGCGTTGATCCGGCCGAGCAGGTCCTGCATGGGCGCATCGGTCAGACCGCTGGACGCGCGGGTGAGCGCGACGGCCGCATCCGTGATGGCCTGCTCGTAGCGCTGCCGCACCGGTCGCGGCTCGGCACCCGCGATGAACGCGGTGGCCGCCGCGGCATCGGCCACTGACAGCGTGGTGTAGAGCTCACCCGCCGCGAAGGACAGCGGCTCGGTGTGGTCGAGCACGGTGGTCAGCGCCTGCTGGCGGTGGTCGATGGTGGTCGAGGTGGCGAAGGCGCTGAGCACGCCGAGGGCGGCCAGGATCAGGCCGAGCGCCATGATGCGCCCCGGCGTGGTCCACAGGAACCACCACCGCGGATGCGCGGGTTCGCTGGGCGCCCTGGACGCCAGCGGTTCAGTCGACGGATGCGCCAGCTCAACCGTCACCTCTGCGACCCTTCCCTTGTCGGCTGTCGGTCCAGTCTTTGCAAGTGTTCTTCGAATGCTTAAAAGAATCCTAAGAGCAAGTCTAAGAGCCTTGTGTGACGGATGGGGCGAGAACGGTCGCCGATATTGCCGAGATCGTCGTTTTCTCGCTAACTCCTGGCGCAACACGCCGAATCGCCGGATCCGGCGTGTTGCGGCGCCAGCGATCGCGCGGCCGCCCGCCTATCCTGAACGCGTGCGTGGTGACGGAGACGGCTGGGTCATTTCCGACACCGGTGCCCACTACTGGGGTCGCCACGGCGCCGCCGGACTGATGCTGCGGGCCCTGCGGTCGGACGGTTCGCCTGCAGTCCTGTTGCAGCATCGCGCGCCGTGGAGCCACCAGGGCGGGACGTGGGGGCTACCCGGCGGCGCCAGGGACAGCCATGAAACACCCGAACAGGCCGCCGTGCGGGAAGCCCACGAAGAGGCCGGCCTACCCGCCGACCAGGTCACGGTGCGGGTCAGCGTGGTCACCGCAGAGATCGGTTCCGCCGCCGACGGTGCCTATTGGAGTTACACGACGGTGATCGCCGACGCCCCGACGCTGCTGGACACCGTGCCGAACCGCGAGAGCTCCGAATTGCGGTGGGTCGGCGAAGACGAGGTCGACGCGCTACCCCTGCATCCCGGGTTCGCGGCGAGCTGGCAACGGTTGCGCGAAGTCGCCGCCGATCTGCCCGTCGACTACCGGCCCGGGCCCGATAAGGCCTGAGCCAGCCGGGCCGCCGCAGCCCCCGGGTCGTCGGCCGCAGTGATCGCGCGCACCACGACGACACGCGTCGCACCGGCATCAAGCACCTCGGGCAGGCGCGCTTCGTCGATTCCGCCGATGGCGAACCACGGCTTGCTGGTCGCCGACCGCGCGGCGGCGGTGACCAGACCCAGGCCCGGGGCGGGCCGACCCGGCTTGGTGGGCGTCGGCCAGCACGGGCCGACGCAGAAGTAGTCGACATCCTCGGTGATCGCCGTGCGGACCTCGGCGTCGGCGTGGGTGGAGCGGCCGATCACCGGCCTGGCCCCGACGATGTCGCGGGCCACCTCCAGCGGCAGATCATCCTGGCCCAGGTGCAACACGTCGGCGCCCGCGGCCCTGGCGATGTCGGCGCGGTCGTTGACCGCCAACAGGGCGCCGTGCCTGCGGGCCGCGTCGGCCAGGACCGCCAGCGCCTCGAGTTCGTGGCGGGCCTCCAGCGGACCGAAGCGCTGCTCGCCTGCCGAGCCCTTGTCGCGAAGCTGGATGATGTCGACGCCGCCGGCCAGCGCGGCGTCGGCGAACTCCGCGAGATCGCCGCGCTCGCGGCGGGCATCGGTGCACAGGTAGAGCTTGGCGGTGATGAGCCGGTCAAGGGGTAATGGGGCTGGTTCGACCACCCCGCGAGGGTACTGTGGAGTGCCGTAAACACGGGAGCCCGGGGACCGGGCTGAGAGTGGGCCTTCACCCCGGCCCTTACCGTCGGACCTGATCCGGGTAATGCCGGCGAAGGAAGGCAGATGAGCTCACCAGCACAACAGAGGATCGCCGTCATCGGCGGCGGCGTAATCGGCCTGTCCGTCGCGCGCCGCGCGTTGCTCGACGGCTGGGCGGTCCGCGTCCACCGCAGCACACAGACCGGTGCCTCGTGGGTCGCCGGTGGCATGCTCGCCCCGCACAGTGAGGCCTGGCCGGGCGAGGAGGAACTGCTGCGGATCGGGCTGGAGTCGCTGGCGCTGTGGCATTCGACCGGCCCGGGTAGTTATCTCGACGGGTTGCCCCCGGAGGTGGTGACGGCGCACGAGTCCCTGGTGGTGGCCGTCGACCGCGCCGATGCCGCCGACCTGCGCACCGTCGCCGAGCTGCTCGCCGCGCGGGGACATCCCGTCACGCCGACCACCCAGGCCCGTGACGTCGAGCCGCTGCTGGCCCAGGGCATCCGGCACGGTTTCCGCGCCGAGACCGAACTGGCCGTCGACAACCGCGCCGTCGTCGTCGCACTGGAGGGCCACTGCGAACGGCTCGGTGTGCAGTGGGCGCCGCCGATTTCCGACCTCGCCGAGCTGGACACCCCGGACGTCCACACGCGGGTGATCGCCAACGGCGTCGATGCCTCCGCGCTGTGGCCCGGCCTGCAGATCCGCCCGGTCAAGGGTGAGGTGCTGCGGCTGCGGTGGCGGCCCGGCTGCATGCCCGTGCCGCGACGGGTGATCCGCGCCCGGATCCACGGTAGGCAGGTCTACCTGGTGCCGCGCGCCGACGGTGTCGTGGTCGGCGCCACCCAGTACGAGCACGGCCGCGACACTGCGCCCGCGGTGACCGGGGTGCGTGAGCTGCTCGACGACGCCTGCGCGGTGATCCCCGCCCTCGGTGAATACGAATTCGCCGAATGCGCAGCGGGTTTGCGCCCGATGACACCCGACAATCTGCCGTTGGTCGGGCGGTTGGACGAGCGCACCCTGGTGGCCGCCGGCCACGGACGCTCCGGGTTCCTGCTGGCGCCGTGGACCGCGCAACGAATCGCCGCCGAACTGAAAGTGGGTGTTCCGGCATGAAAATCCTGGTCAACGACGAAGAGGTCGAGGTCGACGACGACACGACCGTCGAGGCGCTGGTTCAGCGGCTCGGCTACCCGGGCAGAGGTATCGCGGTGGCCGTCGACTGGGCGGTGTTACCGAGATCAGATTGGTACACAACGCTTTCCGATGGAGCGCGCGTCGAGGTCGTGACGGCGGTGCAAGGTGGCTGATTCACTGCTGACCATCGCCGATCGCAGTTTCGGCTCCCGGCTCATCCTTGGCACCGGCGGTGCGGCCAACCTCGCGGTGCTCGAAGAGGCGCTCATCGCGTCGGGCACCGAACTGACCACCGTGGCCATGCGCCGTGTCGATGCGGCCGGTGGCACCGGTGTGCTCGACCTGCTCAACCGGCTCGACATCATGCCGCTGCCCAACACCGCCGGCTGTCGTGGCGCCGCCGAGGCCGTGCTCACTGCGCAGTTGGCCCGCGAGGCGCTGCAGACCGACTGGGTCAAGCTCGAGGTCATCGCCGACGAACGCACGCTGCTGCCCGATGCGATCGAACTGGTCCGTGCCGCAGAGCAATTGGTCGACGACGGGTTCATCGTGCTGCCCTACACCACTGACGACCCGGTGCTGGCGCGTCGCCTCGAGGATGCCGGTTGCGCCGCGGTCATGCCGCTGGGCTCACCGATCGGCACCGGTCTTGGTATCGCCAACCCGCACAACATCGAGATGATCGTCGAGCAGGCCGGCGTGCCGGTGGTGCTCGACGCCGGGATCGGCACGGCCAGCGATGCCGCGCTGGCGATGGAACTCGGCTGCGATGCTGTGCTGCTGGCCACCGCGGTCACCAGGGCATCGGACCCGGCGACCATGGCCGCCGCGATGGCTTCGGCCGTCACCGCGGGGTACCTGGCCCGGATCGCCGGTCGCATCCCCAAGCGGTTCTGGGCGCAGGCGTCCAGCCCGGCCCTGTGAGCCCGGGGCGCTATATCGCGCTGGGCAGTTCCATGGCCGCGGGGCCTGGTGTCACGCCCCGCGCTGCCGGGTCGCCGTGGCGCGCGGGACGTTCGGCGCGCAACTATCCGCATCTGGTCGCCCAGGACCTGGGTCTGGAGCTCCTCGATGTCACCTACTCCGGGGCGACCACGGCCGATATCCTCACCGAATCTCAGGCCGGCGCCGCCCCTCAGATCACCGCGGTCGGTGCGGACGCCGCGCTGGTGACCGTCACCATCGGCGGCAACGACGTCGGCTATGTGCCCTTGTTGATGGCCGCCGGCGTGCCGCGGCCGCTGCGCAGGCTGCCGCTGCTGAGTGCCAAAGTGGCCGAACTGCTCGACCCGGCGTCGCGCGACACCGCCCTGGACCAGGTCGGCGCGTCGCTGCGAGCTGTCGGCTCGGCCGCGCGGCAACGCGCACCGCAGGCGCGGGTGGTGTTCGTCGACTACCTCACGCTGCTGCCGCCCGACGGCCCGGCCGCACCGTTGTCGACGGCCGAGGCCGACCTCGGACGTCGCGTCGCCGCACGCCTGGCGGATATCACCGCCGCGGCCGCCGCCGACACGGGCTGCGAACTGGTCTCCGCTGCGGCCGCTAGCCGCGACCATCACGCGTGGTAGGCGCAACCGTGGACT
>CAMFLL010000200.1 GCA_945957405.1 uncultured Mycolicibacterium sp.
GGACCCGTTGCGCCCGCGCCGGTACCACAGGTCGCACCGGCGATTCCGCCGCTGCCGAGCCTGCCCACCGGGGGCGGGCTGGCCACACCGGCCGCGCTCCCACTCCCCCGCATGGATGACGGACTCGAGCCGACACCGGCGGATCGACGTGAGATGAGCGGACTCGACGACCTGCTTGCCGAGCTCGACAGCGTGCCACCAGGGGACGACGAAGAACCGGACGACGACCAACGATCAGACGACGACCAACAACCAGACGAGGATGTCGAAAAGCCGGCGCAGGAGCCCGTCGCCGAACCTCCATCGACCAGTGTGCGGCTGCCCGACGGGGACGTGGTGAACGCGCCGACGCCCCAGATCGCGAATGCGATCAGGGCCGTACTGGACGGCACCCCGTTGAGCGAGGCATTCCACAAGCAGGGCATCGCGGTTCCGCCGCCCGGCACGGCGGTGCCGCATCCGGTGCCCCCGACGGACCTGGTCACGGGTGACATCGGGATGTTTACCGACCGGCAGGCGCTGGCGCTGGACGCCAAGAGGGCACTGCTCAATGGGCAGATCCAGCCGGTCACCGGCGTGAGCGGCCCGAGTTTTCTAGGCTGGCTGCATCCGCCCGGACCGGGTCAGGCGGCGCCGTCGCTGACATCACCCACTGGCGAGGCCGTCCCGCCACCGACCCGCCCGGCGAACGTCGCCGCGCACGCACGATAGGAGACCGCCATGGCCGACATCATCGACGTCGACCCCGATCATTTGCGGGCCGCCGCCACCAGGCACAACGACACCGCCGACGAGCTGCGCGCCGTCCCGAAGACACACGAGGCCATCCAGGCCAGCCTGGACTCGCTCGGCCCGATATTCGCCGATCTGCGCGAGACCGGCCGAAGCCTGCTCGAGCAGCGCGAGCTGTGTTATCGCCGCCAGGCCGAAGACCACATGCACCTGGCAGAGGTGCTGTCGGCATCGGCGACCACATTGGAAGAGGAAGCGGGTATCGGTGCGGCGCAGATCCGTGCTGTGCTCGACGAACACTGATGACCGAACCCAACCCCGACTTCGACGCCGCCCATCCCAGCGGGCACATTTTGTTCAGGAGTTGCCGCGGCGGCTACCTGCACAGCGTTGCGTTGAGTGAGGCTGCGATGGACGCGGATGCGCAAACCCTCGCCGAGGCGATCTTGTTGACCGCCGACGTGTCATATCTCAAGTCGCTGATGGAGGTTCGCAGCGAGATCCTTGCCGCCGGGCACACGCCCAGCGACGAAGTCCCCGGTGCCGGCGAACTCGAACGGGCGGTCGCGCGGCTGCGCGATCACCGCCTGGCCGCGGGCAGCTGATTCAGCGAATCCACTTCTGCGCGGCGTCATTCGGCGGTGCGATATCGCTCGGCGGTTCGACGGGGTTGGCGCCGAACAGTTCCCGCGCACGTGCCAACATCGCGCGGGTTTCGTCGATCTGTTGCTGCAGCACCGAATCGGCCATGTGGTGACGGTACCGACCTGCGCGAACGCCCACAATTCACCCACCCGAAATCGGTGAACTGACGTATCCGCTGATCCCGGTACGCTTGCCCGGTGGCGATCTTCGGTCGGAAAAGTGCGCGCCAGCGCATGCGCAGGGCAACGGAGCAGGCCCTGTCGATTCCGGCATTCCGCACCCCGGCTGACTGCACGCCGTGGGTGCTCGGTGGCCTCTGGCCAGCCGAACTGGAACGGGTGACGCCGCAGACGGCGGGGTTGGCCCAGTATCTGAAGAACGATCTCCAGCGGATCGCGAGCTCGGCCAACGACAAGTTGCGTGCGATCAGTGAGGCCCGGCTGCCCGATCACGCTCGTCAGCAGGAGGAGACCCGGGTCATCAACGTGGCCCGGGCGTTCGCGGTCCTGCGCGTCGAATCCACCGTGCGGCACCTGCGCAATGAGCCGCTCGGTTTCCAGCCCGAGTACCTGAGCCTCGGTGCCGTACCGGACGAGCCCACTGTCGTGGTCGCCGAGGAGCCGACCGTCGTCGTCCCCAGAAAGCCGGCCCCAGAACCGGAGGTGGGGATCGTCGAACCCGCGCAGCCACCGTCGCCACCGGAACCGCGCATCGTCGAGAGTCACCCGATCAAAGGTGCCGCTGAGGATGACCCCGGGGGAGATGTCGAGGACGCCACGACCGGGCCGGCCCAGCCTGAACCGAAAACCGAGCGCGCCGGCGAGGTCGTGGACCAGCCGGTTGCCGAGGACGATGAACCGCACGAGATGCTCGAGCCCGACGAACGTGACGGCGCTGTCGGTGCGGACCAGGGCGCCATCGCCGTCGACCCGCCGCCGGTGCGGTCCCAGCCCCGTCCGGAACCGCCCCGCAGGCCGATCCCGGAACCTACCCGCCGCTCGGAGCCGCCGCCGGCGCCACCCGTGCGCGCGCAACCCCGCCGGCCCGCCGAGCCGCTCTCGGGTGAGGCCGCCGAAACGCGCCTCCAGCGGCTGGTCGAGTTCGTGGCCAGGCAGGTGCCGGGATTGCGGTGGGCGGTCGGAGAGCGGTCCGACGGCTCGATCCTGCTGGTGACCGACCTGGCCTACGGCTGGATTCCGACTGCTGTCGACCTCCCGGCCGGTGTCGAACTGCTGTCGCCGGGACATCGACCCGGCACCGTCTCCGCTCTTCTCGGTCCGACGGAGCGCGTCGCCACCTATCGACCCGGTGACGCCTTCAGCGGCGCCGACCGGTTCAACATGACAGCGCCGGCCCGCGACGCGCGCGTCGCGCCCACCGTCGACGATCTGGGCTGGCAGCTCACCGAGGCCACGGAGTGGCGCGACGGACTGCCTCGGATGGTGCACACGATGGCGAAGGCCGGCGCCTCGGGCACGGGTGTGATGGAGGCCGAGGTCGACGTCCTGCGGGTACATCTGGACACCGCCCGGTATCAGCTACTCGCCCAGTATCCCGCGGTGGACACGGGGCTGCTCGGTAACTGCCTGCTGCTGGCGGCCACCGAAGCGATCGCGACCGGTGATCGGATCGCCGCGAATTATCACTTCGCCTGGTTCTTGGAATTGACCGCACCCCAGCCGCGTGACTGGCGCGCCTGACCTGACGCGCGAGCCGCATGAGGTTGCTGGGGCTAGGCGGAATGCGTGAATTGACGCCGTTCTAGACTCCTCCGCATACTGTCTGCGTGGCGGGGTCTGACGGTGACGCGACAGCTGCCGACAAGGCACTTGTCGAAGCTGTGCTCCGCGAGTTGAACGAGGCCGCCGATAAATGGGAAGCCATTGTCGCCGAAGCCGCCAAGATCACTTATACCGTCGACCTCGGCGATATACACGCCGTTGCGAATTCGGATGGCAAACTCGTCGAATTGACGGTGCACCCTCAGGCGATGACCGAATACACACATGGCGAACTCGTCGACCGGCTCAATGTGGCGTTCACGGCGCTCCGCGAGGAGGCCGAGGCCGACAACGCCGAACGGTACGGCGGCAGGTTGTCCTGATGCCTGCCCACCAGCAGCGTTGTATGCGGCTGCCGCAGGACCCCACGGGGTTCTCCACAGCCGGCAAATTGGTGTCGAGGGGGTCGGTCGAGCGCCGATATCGTAAGGGGGCGGACCGTCCGCGAATGACAACCTACTGTGGCCGGCGTATGCGGATCATCCGCCGAAAGGATATCGACTGTGCCGCTGAATTTGTCCAACCGGGACCAGAATTCGGGTCATCTGTTTTACAACCGCCGGCTCAAGGCGGCCATCACCCGATTCTCGGTCCGGATGAAGCACGACGACCGCAAGCAGCAGGCGGCCGTCGCGCTCTCGATCGTCTTCGTAATGATCGGGATCGGATGGATGGCGTTGCTACACGTACTGAAACCGGCCGGTCTGGTCGGCGATTCGAACATCATCGGTGACCGGGACACCGGCGCCATATACGCGAAGATCAACGGCAGGCTCTACCCCGCGTTGAACCTGACCTCGGCCCGCCTCGCGACCGGCAGCGCGTCGGTGCCGACCTGGGTCAAAGCCGCCGAGATCAGCAAGTACCCGACCGGCCCGATGATCGGGATTCCCGGGGCGCCCGACGACCTGACGGTCAGCGCCGGTGTCTCAGCCTGGTCGGTGTGCGATACCGCCGCCACCCGCGGGACCGGTGCGCCGCCAGTGGTGACGGCCATCGCCGGGCAGCTGACGGGGTACGGCCGGACGACACCGCTGGAGCAGAATCGTGCTGTCCTGGCCACACATGACGGAGCGACGTACGTCCTCTGGGGTGGGCAGCGCTCGATGATCGACGCGGGCGACCGTTCGCTGACCTTCAACCTCGGCCTCGACCCCGGTGTCACCTACCCCATCGCGATCTCCAACGCGCTGTTCGATGCACTGCCGGCCACGGAACCGATTGTCGTGCCTGCGATTCCGGATGCCGGAAGCCCGTCGCGGTGGCTGCCCGGCCAGTCGGTGGGCACGGTGCTCGAGTCGCGTGACTCCGCGGGCGCCACCAGCGGTTTTTATGTCCTGCTGCCCGGCGGCGTCCAGAAGATCACGGCCTTCGTGGCCGATCTGCTGCGCACCGCCGTCTCGCAGGGCTCGACCGCGCCGGTGCTGGTCTCGCCCGACAAGCTGGTCGACATCCCCGACGTCGACGTGCTGAACGTCGGCTTCTATCCCACCAGCAAGCTGAATTTCGTTGACACCGACAGCAATCCGGTGACCTGTGTGAACTGGGAGAAGATGTCCACTGATCGGCAAGCGGCCGTCACGGTGCTCAACGGTAAAGGCCTGCCCGTCTCGCCGGCCATGGATTCCAGGCTGGTCAAGCTGGTCCGCAACGACCGCAGCCCGGACTCGGTCGAGGCCGACCAGACCCTGGTGCTGCCTGGCGCGGCGAACTTCGTCGCGACCACCAGCGGCGTCGTCACATCCAACACCCGGGAGAGTCTGTTCTGGATTTCGCCGCAGGGTGTCCGGTTCGGGATCGACTGGGACCAAGAGACTTTGCGTGCGCTGGGACTGTCGCCGGCAATTGCAGTGCAGGCGCCGTGGCCGATCGTGCGCACGTTTGCCGCGGGACCCGCCATCAGCCGCAGCGCGGCGCTGCTGGCACGTGACACCCTGCCCGGCGGCGGAAGCGTCGCACTGATTCCTGACGCCGACACGGCGAACGCGGGAGGTTAGCAATGTCCAAACGAGGTTTCGTGCGTGGCGTACGCAAGTCCGCGCCCGCCGTGCCGCCCGCGCGGGTCGCGGTGTCGCCGCCGCTGGAACTGCCTGAGCGGGAACCACGCAACATCCTGTTGATGATCGCTGTCCCGGCGCTGCTGGTGGGCATCATCGGAACGCTGGTGGTGATGTACACCTCCGGGGTGCGGTCGCTGCAGTCGGGCTTCTTCCCGATGATCGGCCTGGTCGGGTTCGCCGCCATGATGTTCAGCGGCAGGCTCGGCCGGGCCCGCCGGATCAGCTGGGGCGAACAGGAGAAGCAGCGCAGGGTCTACCTGCGGCAGCTCGACGAGGACCGTGACGAGATCCAGCGGGCCGCCCAGGAACAGCGGCGCAGCCAGCTCTTCGTCCACGGCGACCCCCAGCAACTCGACACGGTGATCGGTGGACCGCGCATGTGGGAGCGCCGCCCGTCGGATCCGGATTTTCTCGACGTCCGGCTCGGTATCGGCATCCAGCAGGCCAGCGAGTCGGCGGTGTCGCTGCAGTGGCCCGAAGTGCCGATCGGTGAAGAGCTGGAACCGGTGACCGGGCGCGCCCTGCGCGATTTCATCCTGGAGCAGAGCAAGATTCGCGGTATCGGCAAGGTCCTGAGCCTGCGCTCGCGTCCCGGCTTCAGCTTCGTCGGCGACGATATGGACCAGCTGCACGGGTTGATGCGCGCGATGCTGACATCGCTGGCCGTTTATCACAGCCCGGGCGACGTCAAGCTGATGGTGGTCACCCGCCACCCGGAGGCGTGGTCGTGGCTGGTGTGGCTACCGCACAACCAGCACGACGAGATGTTCGACGCCTGCGGCCTGCGCCGGTTGGTCTTCACCTCACCCACTGAACTGGAGTTGGCGCTCGACGCCGAGCTGCACCGCAAGGGACGCGGCCCGTGGGCACCGCCGTCGGGCAGCAGCCCGCTGTCGATGCCCTCGCCGATCGAGTCGGCCGCGGGAGCGGCGCTGGGACCGCACTGGGTGATCGTCGACGACAACGTCGGCACCCCCGAGCAGTGGGAAGGCGTCACCGGCCAGAAGGGCATGGCCGGAATCACGGTGCTGCGCTTGGCCACCCGGCCAGGGACGGGCGTGGGTTTCACCGAGGACGATGAACGCTACTCGCTGCGCGAGGGCCGGCTGCGGCACCGTGACGGATTCTTCGCGGTTGCCGACATGCTCGCCGAGAGCACAGCCGACCGCTATTCCCGGGCCATCGCGCGGTGGTCACCGTCGACCGCCGACGAGATGTCCGCAATGGACAGCCAGGGCGGCGAACTGCTGCGCCTGCTGGGTATCAATGACCCGCGCCGACTGGATGTGGACCGGTTGTGGGCCGAACGGCGGGGCCGCGGCGACCCGAAGTGGGGTATGGTGCCGGTGGGTATCCGGCCCAACGGCGAACTCGAGCACATCATTCTGCGCGCCAAGGATTTTGGCGGCTACGGTTTCCACTCGGTGGTGATCGGCACATCGGGCTCCGGCAAGTCGGAGTACTTCCTGTCGCTGTGCAACGGCATCGCGCTCACGCACTCGCCGGAGACCTTCATCGTCATCTTCGTCGACATGAAGTTCGAATCGGCGGCCCAGGATCTGGCCGGCCTGCCGCATGTCGCCGGCTCGCTGTCGAACCTGGGTAAGGACGACCGGCACCTGGCCGAGCGGATGCGCAAGGCGATCAACGGTGAAATCGCGCGCCGCTACCGGCTTTTCAAGGACGCCGGGGCTCGTGACGCCAACGAATACGAGGAGATGCGGCTTGCCGGCCGCGACCTCGAGCCGGTGCCCATTCTGCTCGTGATCATCGACGAGTACCTCGAACTGTTCCACCACCACCAGGACTGGATCGACCTCGTCATCCACATCGGCCAGGAAGGCCGTGGCTGCAATGTGTTCTTCACGCTCGGGGGGCAGCGCCTGGATCTGTCGTCGCTGAGCAAGGCCAAGAGCAACATCGCATTCCGCGTGGCGTTGCGCGCCGAGACCGCGGAGGACTCCCGCGATGTGATCGGCAGCGACGCGGCGCTGCACCTGCCGGCGCAGCAGAATGGCTACGCATTGCTCAAGGTCGGGCCGCGCGAGCTCGAACAGTTCCGCTGCTTCTATGTCTCCGCGCCGTTCGTCGTGCCCAAGAAGGTGACGGTGAACCGGACGGTGGACCTCAGCTTCGGCCAGCCGCGTGCGCTCACCTGGGAGTACCAGCCGTTGTCCGATGCCGACAGCGCCGCGCTGGCAGTCGCCGATGAGCCGGACGAGCCCGATGAATTCCTCTACCACTCCGACGGTTTCAAGAAGAAGAAGCTGCTCGAAGTCATCCGCGACTCCCTGCTGGCGCATCCCGCCCGGGCGCCCCACCAGATCTGGCTGCCGCCGCTGGAGGTTTCCGAAGGCGCCGATGAGCTGGTGCAGCGGTGGCGCGGTAAACCGTGGCACGTCGACTATGGGCGCAACCCCGGGCTGGTGTTCCCGATCGGTGTCGTCGACATCCCGGAGGACCACGAGCAGGTGGTGCACGTCCTGGACGTCGAGATGGACAACGTGATGGTGGTGGCCACCGCGCAGCGCGGAAAGTCGTCCACGCTCATGACGTTGATGACGTCGGCCGCCCTGATGTACCGGCCGGACCGGGTGACGTTCTTCTGTATCGGTGCCACCCTGCACGCTGTCGAGAACCTCCCACATGTCGCCGGCGTCGTGAGTGTCACTGACACCGAAGGGGTTTCACGCACCATTGCGACGCTCGAGGGCTTGATCAGGTCCAGGGAGGCGGCGTTCAAGCACTATCAGATCGACGTCGCCGAATTCCGGGAACGGCGGTTCGGCGCGGGCGCGGGCGCACCGACCGATCCCGACGACAAGTTCGGCGATGTCTTCCTGGTCGTGGACAACTTCGGCGATCTCTACGAAAAGGACATGGCCTCCGGCGACCGGGTGATCTCACTCGCGCGGCAGGGCTTGTCCTACGGCATCCATCTGATGACCAGTGCCAGTGGGTGGCTGATCGGCCAGCGGCAGGCATTGGTGAGTGTGTCGAATGCGCGGATCGAGCTGCGGCTGAGCAATCCAGACGAGACCAACATGGGCAACAACATCGAAAACCGCAGGGCGGCAAGACGAGTGTTGGATCGTCCCGGTTTCGGTGTGACCAGGCAGGGTCACGAACTGCTTGTGGGCAGGCCCGAGATCGTGGGCCCTGACGGCGAGGTCGTCGGCGTCCGCGGTGTCGGTGACGTGATCGCTGGCGTGACCGGCGCCGGCCGGGTGGAACAATTGGTCCGACTGCCCCAGCGGGTGCCGTTACGTGATCTGGTGGCCGCCGACGCCGCGCTGCCGGGCGGCGGCGACCCGTGGAGCATCCCGTTCGCCATGGGCGAGACGGCATTGCAGCCGGTCGCGCTGAACACCCGGAACACCCCGAACCTCGTCATCGTCGGACGGCAGGGTTGCGGCAAGACGTCGACGTTGGCATCACTGGGTCAGGCGGTGATGAACCGGCTCACGCCCGAACAGGCGCGGATCATCATCATCGATCCCAAGACCAGTCTCATCGGGCGGGTCCAGGGTCCGCACGTGCAGGCGTACGCCTACACCCAGGAGGACATCGACACGGTCCTCGAGGGCGTGGCACGCGAGTTGATGGACCGGCTGCCGCCTGCCGGTCTGAGCCAGGAGGAGCTGCTGTCCCGGACGTCATGGGACGGGCCGCACTACTTCGTGCTGATCGACGACGAACAGGAACTCCGCGCCACCGGCGCGGTACTCGGGAAGCCGGCGGCGGTCGGGCCGCTGCTGCCGCTTCTGGAGCGCAGCCGCGAGGTCGGTCTGCACGTCTTTGCGACCCGGTTGCCGGGCAACTGGGCCGGGGTGTCGGTCATGAATCCGCTGCTGCAGCGAATGACCGCGTCGCGTGCGCCGACCCTTTTCATGGACAACGATCCCAGCATCGTCAACGTCTTCGGCAGGGTGAAGGCTCAGCAGCTTCCCCCTGGTCGGGGGCTTTTGGTGAGCACAGAAGGCACCCTCGAAGGGGTGCTGGTCGGCACACCGGAGGACACCCGAAATTAGTGTCAGTAGCATCCGCCAGCACAACTTAATATCAATGAAGATCCACGCGCATCGAGCGCCTAGGGGTGTAGGAGTCAAACCATGGTGAATCCGCTCATCAACGTCGCACCGGAGTCCGTCATGCTCTCGGGGGCCACCGAAGCGGGGATCAGTACCGCTCAGGCCGCCAGCGCGGCGGCCAGTGCGCCGGCGCTGCTCGGCGTGACGAACATGGGCGGCGACCCCACCTCGTTCGTGTTCGCCGAAGCGGTGCGCGCGTCGAACGCGGCCTATGTGGCGGCCATGGCCGAGCATTCCGGCCAGCGTGGGCTGTTCGCCGGCGTGCAGGGTCTGACGGGCGCCACCTTCGAGGTCACCGAGGCCATCCGCGCCGCGACGGCGAACATCGCCGCCGCGTTGTGACCGCAGTTTCACGTCTGGGCTGATCCGATGTTGATCGATCCTGGCTGGGCTGCGCGCACACCCGAGGTGAATGACCTGCTGTTGAAAGGGGGCACGGGTCCCGGCACCACGTTGGCGGCGTTGGCCGCGACGGTCGCCGAGATCGCCAGCTGCGAGGCGACGGCGGGAGTGTCCGTTGCGAACATGATGGCGACGTCGGCCGATTTCGTCGGTGCATCGGGCCTCGCGTCGGCAGCGAAGTCCACCACGATCAACACCATCACCCACCTGTTGGCGGCGTGGCTGACGCCCAGGCCCGCGCTGCTGACCACCGCGGTAGACGCGTTCACGCTGGCGTACTCGACCATGGTCAGCGCGGCGCTGTGCGAGCAGAACCGTGTCGAATGGGGCACCGCGATGGCGCTGAACAGCGTCTTCCCGCCATTCTTCATGCCCGACATCGTCCGGGCCGACACCCAGTACTACGGGCACTTCTGGACCAACAATTCGGGTTGTGGCGCCGGCTATTCGGCGGTACTCGTAGGGCTGCTGCCCGCTCTGGCGCTGCCGCTGCCCATCACTCCGCCCGGCGCCTCGCCCGCCGCGCCCGCGACCGCAGCGGGAGCGGTCGCGGAGGCCACCGCGACCGGTACCGCCGGTGACGCGATGCGTGCGTCGAGCGCGGCGGCCAATGAGACGTTGAGTGCCGGTACCGGCGGCACACAGAACATGGCGAGTTTCGCCCAACAGGCCATCCAGCCGTTGCAACAGGGCATCGAAGCGGTGCCGAAGGCATTCGAGGGCCTGCTGGGCCTGCCCATGCAGATGGCTCAGCCCGCGATGTCCGCCATGCAGAGCTTCACCGGGATGCTCGGAGGTGCGTCCCCGGGCGCCGGTACCCAGGGCGCCGCGGAAGCACTGCGCGCCGGCGCCGGAGGCGGTGGCGTCGGGCTGGGGCCGACGGCCGGCATCGGCGGCGGGGGCGGTGTCGGATCAGGTTCGTTGTCCAGTGCCGGCCAGGGGTTGACCAGTTACACCCGGCCGGTGAGCGGGTTTGCCTCGGACAGCGGTGGCCGCCCGACGGGCCTGCGGTCGGCAGGTTTGCTGAGTGCGGCCGAAAGTCGCCTTCCCACCACCACTTCGGGCATGGGCGGCAGCGCGATGCCGATGGCACCGCACGGCATGCTGGGACACGGCAAAGGCGAGAACCACCAGGATGAGATCACCCGGGCGCGGATCGTAGTGAAGGGGGACCGCGCCGAGCAGGATTAGCTGAATCGAGCATGGCTACCGCCGGCGGCTGTAGTACTGCCGTCGGTAGCTCCTGTTCAAAGCTGATATAGTCCGGTTGTCGCCGCATCGCGTGGCCGAGTCCAGGTTTGCCAACTGGTGAAGTGACAGCCTCGGATATGGCCTTAGACTCGACTTGAGTCCCCGCGCTTGGGGGAGCGATCAGATAAGGGAGAAGCGAGAATGGCAAACAGTGACGGCGTCTTCACCGCCACTCCGGAACAGTTAACCGAGACCATGAACTCGGTGACCAATGCGATCGCCCAGAGCACGTCGCTGGGGGAGCAGTGCAACAGCCTGATCATGGATTGCGTCGCCTCGGGCGCGTTCAAGGGTCCGGCGGCCACCATGGCGATGCACACCATGGAGCAGATCACCACCGACCTGAACAAGATCCTTCAGCACGGCACCTATCTGGCCGAGCATCTCGGCAAGTCGGCAACCGTGACCTCCGATGCCGACATGCACAACGTCGCCCAGCTGCAGCAGGTGTGGAGCACCTAAGCGCTCCGAAGAATCCGACCCCACCTCAATCCACACCGAACAGGAGCAAGACTCATGGGAGCAATTACCTACAGCAAGGCGCAGATCCTCGAGGCCGCCGGCCACGTCGCGCAGAACGCTGCCGGTATGGCCGACGACCATCAGGACGTCAGCAGCCGCACGGCGGCACTGATGGAGGCGTTCAGCGGTATCAACGCCGGCACCTACATCGAGCATCAGACGCAGTTCATGCAGAGCTTTGACCACCTGATCCAGACGGTGAACCACTTCGTCACCACGGTGCACACCATCGTCGACAACATCACCGACACCGACAACAACCTGGCGACATCGATCTGATCGAAGCGGTACACCGCGGTGGGGTGCGCGCCCAGGCGTGCACCCCTCCGCTTGTCCGGGGGAGGGAACATGCTGACGACTACCGTCGACGGTCTCTGGGTGCTGCAGGTGCTCGCGGGTGTCGAGGTGCTGGCGCCGGAGCTCGGTCTGCGGCCCCACCTGCCCAGCGTCGAGTCGAAGGAACTGGCCCTCGAGCATCCGATGGCTCGCGAACTGCGCGAGCAGGGGGTCATCGACGACGACGGTGTGGTGGACGGGCCCGTCGTGGAATGGCTGACTGTCATCGCCCGGCGCGACATCGGTCTGGTGATCAACGTCCAGAGTCCCACCGAAGACGGTCCGCCGCGGCGGGTGGTGTTGGCGCGCTTCGCGCAGTGGTGGGTGGTCCTGGAGCGGTCCGACCACCTGGTGCGGATCAGCCCCGCGGGCACGGCCAGCGCCGAAGGTGCGGCGCAGAGCATACTGCGTGGCCAAATCGAGAGACTGTGCGGCAATCACGATGCCGCCCAAATGAAACCGGTGACCCTCGACGCCGACGCGATGGTGGCGACCGTCCGCGACCGCGATGGTATGCGGCGCTACCTGATGGCTCAGGCCCTCGACGCCGATCAGGTGCGCATGCTGGTTCTGATGGGCGACACCGCCAGATGCGCGCAGGCATCGATCGTCGCGCTGCAGACCGGCGTCGAGACCGACTCCCCGACGCGCACCCTGGTCGGCGATGCCGCTGTCGCGATCATCGACACCCCGGAGGGCCGGATCCTGTCCGAGCGCATCCAGCGCGGCGGCAAGAACTGGATGATCGCGAGCCCCGGAAGCACCGGAAACATCGTCAACGCGATCGGCCAGATATTGCGAGGGTTGCCGGCCGATCGTGAATGGCATTCGTACCGAAAGGTTGTGTAAATGGGTGGGTCGGCGCGCATGTTAGCATCGAAATTGTGACAAATCCATGGAATGACCCGACGAATTTGCCGGATCGCGAACAATCGCGACACCGGGAGAATCCGGCAGCCCATTATCGGCAGCAGGATTCGGTTTCCGGGACGCTGCGGATTTCGGATATGGTGGCACCGCGGAAAATTCCGCCCGGTGCGGGCTGGCGCAAATTCTTGTATGCGGCGACATTCCATGTCGTCAACTTCGGTGAGTCGCCGCGCGAACGGCACTACCGTGAGTTGCGCGAGCGCATCCGCAGGCACATCCGCAAGCAGTACGTGATCGGCGTCGTGTCCGGTAAGGGCGGCGTCGGCAAGACCACCATGACGGCGTCCATCGGGGCGGTGTTCCGCGAGTGCAGGCCCGAGAACGTGGTTGCCATCGACGCCGCGCCCGGGTTCGGTACCCTCGCCGGTCGCATCGACGAGACCCCGCCGGGCGACTACTCCGCGGTGCTCAACGACACCGATGTCCAGGGCTACGCCGATATTCGGGAACACTTGGGGCAGAACGCCGTCGGCCTCGATGTGCTCGCCGGAAACCGGGCATCGGACCAGCCCCGACCGCTGGTGCCGTCGATGTTCACCGGCGTGCTGTCGCGGTTGCGCCGCACCCACAACGTCATCGTCGTCGACACCGCCGACGATCTGGAACACCCGGTGATGAAGGCTGTGTTCGACGCCTGCGACACGTTGGTGTTCGTCTCCGGCCTCACCGCAGACACCTCGTTGCCGGTGACCCGGGCCATCGACCTGCTGCGGTCACTGGGTTACCACGAACTGGTGTCACGCAGCATGGTGGTCCTCAACGACAGTCGCGACAAGTACGACGACGAGGCGCGCAAATATCTCACGGAGCGATTCAGCCAATCCGG
>CAMFLL010000201.1 GCA_945957405.1 uncultured Mycolicibacterium sp.
ACCCATACCCAATCGGCCCATACCCAATCGACTGCGGTGGTCAGCTTCGCCGATGTTCCGCTGCACGGTGACACCACTGCGGCACCGCCCACCGAGGAGGCGGTCGCGGCGACGGTCGCGGCGGCAGCACAGGCGCACGGTTACACCGCCGAACAGCTGGCCTGGGCGACTCCGGAGGGGATCGACGTCAAGCCGGTCTACATCGGCGCCGATCGCGACGCCGTCGCCGCGGCGGGTTACCCGGTGGACAGTTTCCCGGGCGAGCCGCCGTTCATCCGCGGCCCTTACCCCACGATGTACGTCAACCAGCCGTGGACCATCCGTCAGTACGCCGGTTTCTCCACCGCCGCCGAATCGAACGCGTTCTACCGGCGCAACCTGGCGGCCGGCCAGAAGGGCCTGTCGGTCGCGTTCGACCTGGCCACGCACCGCGGTTATGACTCCGACCATCCCCGAGTAGCCGGTGATGTCGGAATGGCTGGTGTCGCAATCGATTCCATCTTGGACATGCGCCAGCTGTTCGACGGTATCGACTTGTCGACGGTATCGGTGTCGATGACCATGAACGGTGCCGTACTGCCCATCCTCGCGCTGTACGTGGTGGCCGCCGAGGAGCAGGGCGTGCCGCCTACGATGCTGGCCGGCACCATCCAGAACGACATCCTCAAAGAGTTCATGGTCCGCAACACCTACATCTATCCGCCGAAACCGTCGATGCGGATCATCTCCGACATCTTCGGCTACACCAGCACCAAGATGCCGAAGTTCAACAGCATCTCGATCTCGGGCTACCACATCCAGGAGGCCGGTGCGACAGCCGATCTGGAGCTGGCGTACACGCTGGCCGACGGTGTCGAGTACATCAAGGCGGGGCTGGCCGCCGGACTGTCCATCGACAAATTCGCGCCGCGGCTGTCGTTCTTCTGGGGTATCGGCATGAACTTCTTCATGGAGGTGGCCAAGCTGCGTGCCGGCCGGCTGCTGTGGAGTGAACTGGTGGCGCAGTTCGAGCCCAAGAGCGCGAAATCGCGGTCCCTGCGTACCCATTCGCAGACATCGGGTTGGTCGCTCACCGCGCAGGACGCCTTCAACAACGTCGCCCGTACCTGTGTCGAGGCAATGGCCGCCACCCAGGGTCACACCCAGTCACTGCACACCAACGCCCTCGATGAGGCCCTGGCACTGCCCACCGACTTCTCGGCGCGGATCGCCCGCAACACCCAGCTGTTGCTGCAGCAGGAATCCGGTACGACCAGGCCCATCGACCCGTGGGGTGGCTCCTACTACGTCGAGTGGCTGACACACCAACTGGCGCAACGCGCGCGCGCCCACATCGCCGAGGTCGCCGAGCACGGCGGGATGGCCCAGGCGATCGACGACGGCATCCCGAAAATGCGTATCGAAGAGGCTGCCGCACGCACCCAGGCCCGCATCGACTCGGGTCAGCAACCGGTCGTCGGCGTCAACAAGTACCAGGTCGACGAGGACCACGAGATCGAGGTCCTCAAGGTCGAGAACAGCCGGGTGCGCGCCGAGCAGCTGGCCAAACTCGAACAGTTGCGCGCCGACCGCGACGAGGCGGCCACCCGCGCGGCGCTGGCCGATCTCACCCGCGCCGCAGCCGCTTCGGGCCCGGCCGGTGAGGACGGACTCGGCAACAACCTGCTGGCGCTGGCCATCGACGCGGCACGCGCCAAAGCGACGGTCGGTGAGATCTCCGATGCCCTGGAGCAGGTCTACGGACGCCACCAGGCCGAGATCCGCACCATCGCGGGTGTCTACCGCGACGAGGTGGGGAAAGGTGTTGGCGTGGCCAAAATCGGTTCAGCCACCGAACTGGTGGAACGCTTCGCCGAGGCCGACGGGCGCCGGCCCCGCATCCTGGTGGCCAAGATGGGCCAGGACGGCCACGACCGCGGTCAGAAGGTCATCGCCACCGCTTTCGCCGACATCGGTTTCGACGTCGACGTCGGCTCGCTCTTCTCCACCCCGGACGAGGTCGCACGCCAGGCCGCCGACAACGACGTCCACGTCGTCGGGGTGTCGTCGCTGGCGGCGGGGCACCTGACGCTGGTTCCCGCGCTGCGTGATGCGCTCGCCGAGGCCGGGCGCCCGGACATCATGGTGGTGGTCGGCGGCGTGATCCCGCCCGGCGATTTCGACGAGCTGTACGCCGCGGGGGCCACGGCGATCTTCCCGCCCGGCACCGTCATCGCCGACGCCGCGATCGGCCTGCTCGACAAGCTGGCCGAACGCCTCGGATACGACCTGGGCGACGCGAACTGAATCAGATGCGAGCCCCATCCCAGATGGACGCCGACGAGCTGGCCGCAGGTATCCGCTCCGGTGACCGCTCGGCGCTGGCCCGGGCGATCACGCTGGTCGAGTCCACGCGTGCCGACCACCGGGAGAAGGCGCAGCAACTGCTACTGGCACTGCTGCCCGACGCGGGGACGGGCATGCACGTCGGTATCACCGGCGTGCCGGGCGTCGGCAAGTCGACGTCGATCGAAGCCCTCGGCATGTACCTGATCGAGCGCGGTCACCGGGTCGCGGTGCTCGCGGTCGACCCCTCGTCGACCAGGACCGGGGGTTCGATCCTGGGTGACAAGACCAGGATGTCGCGGCTCGCGGCGCACGCCGGTGCGTACATCCGCCCGTCGCCGACATCGGGGACGCTCGGCGGCGTCGCCAGGGCCACCCGCGAAACCATCGTGTTGCTGGAAGCCGCCGGATTCGACGTGATCCTGGTCGAGACCGTGGGCGTCGGGCAGTCCGAGGTGACCGTCGCCGGCATGGTCGACACGTTCGTGTTCCTCACCCTGGCCCGCACCGGTGATCAGTTGCAGGGGATCAAGAAAGGCGTGCTGGAACTCGCCGACATCGTGGTGGTCAACAAGGCCGATGGCGAACATGCCGGCGAGGCCGGGAAGGCCGCACGGGAGCTGTCGGGTGCGATCCGGCTGATCTACCCGCGAGACGTGCTGTGGCGGCCGCCGGTGCTGACGATGAGTGCGCTGCAGGGGAGGGGCCTGACCGAACTGTGGGATACCGTCCTCGAGCACCGCCGCGTGCTCGAGGAGGCGGGGGAGTTCGACGCCAGGCGCCGCACGCAGCAGGTCGAGTGGACATGGGCGATGGTGCGTGATGCGGTCCTCGACCGGGTGCTGACCGATCCGGCCGTCAAGCGCATCCGTCGCGAGGTCGAACGTCAGGTCCGTGACGGGGAACTGACCCCGGCCCTGGCGGCACAGCAAATCCTGGACGCGGCAACTGATTAACAGATCGGTAACTGCCGGTAAGTTCGCCGAAATCTACGGGTAGATTTATGTAGGTGACCCAAGCATCTGCTCGGGAGCGCAGCGCGGCGCTCCCGGACGGCGTGGCCGGCGCAGCGGATCCCAACTTCGCGTGCGCCGTCCGCAGCTTTGCCAGCATGTTCCCGCACCCGCGGCTCGGGGGCGGCGCGCTGGCGGTCTATCTCGATGGCGAGCCGGTTGTCGATGTGTGGACGGGCTGGTCGGATCGGAAGGGTCACCGGCCGTGGACGGCCGACACCGGGGCCATGGTGTTCTCGGCTACCAAAGGCGTCGCGTCGACGGTGATCCACCGCCTGGCCGATCGGGGCCTGATCGACTACGACGCGCCCGTCGCCGAGTACTGGCCCCAGTTCGGCGCCAACGGCAAGGCCGACATCACCGTCCGGGAGATGATGCGTCACCGCGCCGGACTGTCCCACCTCAACGGCGTGAGCAAGGCCCAGCTGATGGACCACGCGGCCATGGAGCAATGGATCGCGGCTGCGCCGGCGTCGCGCCTGCGGGGTAAGCCCGCCTACCACGCGGTCACCTACGGCTGGTTGCTGTCGGGTCTGGCCCGGGCGGTCACCGGCAAAGGGATGCGCCAACTCTTCCGCGAAGAGGTCGCCGAGCCGCTCGACACCGATGGCGTCCATCTGGGCCGGCCACCGCTCACCGCACCCACCCACGTCGCGCAGATCGTCCACCCGCAGCTCAACATCCCGAACCCGGTTTTCAACTTTCTGGCTCCGAGGGCGGCCCGCCTGCCGGTCGCCTCGGGCTTCGCCTCCCTCTACTTCCCGGGCATGAAAGCTGTTGTGCAGGGCGACATCCCGCTTCTCGACGGCGAGATCCCATCAGCCAACGGGGTGGCCACGGCGCGCGGTCTTGCGCGGATGTACGCCGCACTGGCCAACGGTGGAGTGGTCGACGGGAGGCAGTACCTGTCACCCGAGATCACCGCGGGCCTGGTCGGACGGCCGAGCCTGCGACTGGACCGCGGCCTGATCATGCCGATGTCCTTCCATCTCGGCTATCACGGCCTACCGCTTCCCGGAGTGCTGCCCGGCTTCGGCCACGTCGGCCTCGGGGGATCGCTCGGGTGGGCGGTGCCCGGCAGCGGGCTGGCCTTCTCGTTCGTGCACAACCGCTTGCTCACGCCCATGGTGGTGACCGACCAGGCCGGGTTCGTCGCGACTGCCGCGCTCATCCGCCGTGGCGCCGCGCTGGCCCGGTCGCACGGTCATCGACCGATCACCGAATTCGGCGCGGGGTTCGCCCCCGACACCCGGCCGCCGGACGCCGTCGCGGGCTGATCGGGGCCGATGACAACTTCCGTTGTCCGATGATGTGCCGCTCCGTCGGTGTGTCCCGCCACGGCGATGCGAACGCTCTGCCTGACGTTCCCTGCAACAGCTGATTCGTCGCTTCCGTGCCATCTCGGCAAAGACGTCGGAACCCGCATCGAAATCGCCAGGATGTGCGCCGCCGGAGACTTTCCCGACGTTCGATGAGGGGGATTTGACGCGGGTGTCAGCAAAAGCCGTTAGGCTACGTCCCGACGAAACTGGCAACCCGGGCGGGATCCGTGGATGCGGGGGCGGGATGTGCACCGAACGGGGCGGTGCGAATTTCTTTCACCACTCATCTAAGTTGTATGCCGCTACCGTGTTCGAAGAGAAGGTGAGTTGTCGTGGGCGAGAACGCTGTGACCCCGATCGCTGTAATCGGAATGGCCTGCAGGTTGCCGGGGGGGATCGACTCGCCTGAACAGCTTTGGGACACCCTCCTGCAGGGCGTCGACCATGTGACGGAGATTCCGGCGGATCGTTGGGATGCCGAGGAGTACTACGACCCGGAGCCCGGTGTGCCCGGCCGCTCGGTGTCGAAGTGGGGCGCATTCCTCGAAGACATCGCGGGCTTCGACGCCGACTTCTTCAGCATCAACGAGCGGGAAGCCACCGCGATCGATCCTCAGCACCGCTTGCTGCTGGAGACGTCGTGGGAAGCCGTCGAACACGCCGGTCTTGATCCCGCAGCGCTCGCCGGATCCGTCACCGGTGTCTTCATCGGCCTGACGCACAACGACTACCAGTTGATGGCGGCCGACGCCCGCTCGCTGGAGGGGCCGTACGGTTTCACCGGCTCCAATTTCAGCCTGGCCTCCGGACGGATCGCCTACGCGCTCGGGGTGCACGGCCCCGCGCTGACCGTGGACTCCGCGTGTTCCTCTGGCCTGCTGGCCATTCACATGGCGTGTCGCAGCCTCGATGACGGCGAGAGCGACATGGCGCTGGCCGGCGGGGCGTCTGTGATGCTCGAGCCGCGCAAGGCCGCCTCGGGTTCGGCGCAGGGCATGCTGTCGCCCACCGGTAAATGCCACGCTTTCGATGTCAACGCCGACGGCTTCGTCTCCGGCGAAGGCAGTGCCGTCGTCCTGCTCAAGCGACTCGACGACGCGGTCCGCGACGGCGACCGGGTCCTTGCGGTCATCCGCGGCACCGCGGCGAACCAGGACGGGCACACCATCAACATCGCGGTGCCGTCGGAGACCGCCCAGGTCTCGGCCTACCGGTCGGCGCTGTCGCTGGGCGACGTCGATCCCGCCACCGTCGGGATGGTCGAGGCGCACGGCACCGGCACCCCGGTCGGCGACCCCATCGAATACGCGAGCCTCGCGCAGGTGTACGGCCAAAACGGGCCGTGTGCGCTGGCATCGGTCAAGACCAACTTCGGACACGGCCAGTCCGCTTCGGGCGCAATCGGGTTGATGAAAACCGTACTGTCGCTACAGCACGGTGTGGTCCCGCAGAATCTGCACTTCACCAAGCTGCCCGATGAGATGGTCGGCATCGACACCAATCTCTTCGTGCCGCAGGAGAACACGCCGTGGCCGCTCAACGGTGGTCTGCCCCGGCGGGCGGCGGTGTCGTCCTACGGGCTGTCGGGCACCAACGTGCACGCCGTGCTGGAGCAGGCACCGGAGCGAACCGAGCAGGTCACCGAGGCGGACCGCCTGGCCGCGCCCGCCGGTCCGCTCGTCTTCCCGGTGTCGTCATCCTCGGCCGAGGAACTGTGCCGGACCTGCGGCCGGCTGGCCGACTGGCTCACCGAACGTCTGGACGGCCCCGGTAGCGACACCCTGCTCACCGACCTGGCCTACACCCTGACCCGCCGACGTGCGCACCGCTCGGTGCGGACGGCCGTCACCGCCGGTTCGGCCGAGGAGCTGATCGCGTCGCTGCGCGAGATCGCCGACAGCGGCACTCCTTTCCAGCCCGCCGTGGGCGATGACAAGAAGGGCCCGGTGTGGTTGTTCTCCGGGCAGGGTTCGCAGTGGATCGCCATGGGCGCCGAATTACTGGCCAAGGAGCCCGTGTTCGCCGCGACCGTCGCCGAACTCGAACCGTTGATCGCAGCGGAGTCGGGATTCTCTGTGACCGAGGCGATCTCGTCGTCGGAGCCGGTGACCGGCATCGCGCAGATCCAGCCCACGTTGTTCACCATGCAGGTCGCACTGGCGGCCACCACGAAGTCCTACGGTGTCACGCCGGGGGCTGTCATCGGGCACTCGATGGGGGAGGTCGCCGCGGCGGTCGTCGCAGGTGCGCTGTCGATGGCCGATGCCGTCAAGGTGATCTGCCGGCGCTCGAAGCTGATGGCACGTATCTCGGGCTCGGGTGCCATGGCATCGGTGGAGCTGCCGGCCAGCCAGGTGCTGTCCGAACTGGCGGCGCGCGGCGTCAACGACGTCGTGCTGTCCGTGGTCGCTTCTCCGACGTCCACTGTGGTCGGCGGCGCAACCCAGTCGATCCGCGATCTGGTGCGGGAGTGGGACGAGCGCGGTGTGATGGCCCGTGAGGTGGCCGTCGACGTCGCCTCCCATTCGCCGCAGGTGGACCCGATTCTCGACGAGCTCATCGAGGTGCTCTCGGACATCGAGCCCCTGACCCCCGAGATCCCGTATTTCTCGGCGACGATGTACGACCCGCGCGACGAGCCGTACATGGATGCCGATTACTGGGCCGACAACCTGCGCCACGCGGTGCGTTTCGCGGCAGCGGTCCAGGCCGCGCTGGAAGACGGCTATCGGGTGTTTGCCGAGATGGCGCCCCACCCGCTACTCACCCATCCCGTCGAACAGACCGCCC
Source organism: uncultured Mycolicibacterium sp. (assembly GCA_945957405.1). Classification (GTDB taxonomy): domain Bacteria; phylum Actinomycetota; class Actinomycetes; order Mycobacteriales; family Mycobacteriaceae; genus Mycobacterium. The sequence continues at coordinate 7,451 of CAMFLL010000201.1, forward strand.
GCGGGCTCGACATCAGCGTCGCCCCGCTGGCAGCGATGCGACGCGAAGCCGAGCTGCCGATGGGCCTGCGCCCGTTGATCGCCGACCTGCACAGTGCCGGTGCGGCGGTGGACTTCTCGGTGCTCAACCCCGCCGGCGAGCTGATCGACGCCCCGCTCCCGACCTGGACACACCGTCCGCTGCTGCTGGTCCGCGAAAGCCAGGACGGGCAGTCCCAGGGCGGCCATGTGGTGACCGTGCACCCGCTGCTCGGCGCACACGTCCTGCTGCCCGAGGATCCGCCGCGCCACGTCTGGCAGGCCGACGTCGGTCTGCTTGCGCAGCCGTGGCTCGGCGATCACCAGGTGCACAATGTGGCGGCCCTACCGGGCGCCGCATACTGCGAGATGGCCATCGCGGTCGCACGGGCGGTGCTCGGCGAGGACTCGGAGATCCGCGACATCACGTTCGACCAGATGCTGCTCCTCGATGACCAGACGACTGTCTCGACAGTCGCCACCGAGGCCGCCCCCGGCGTGGTCGAACTGCTGGTCGAGACCTCGGCCGAAGGCGAGCGGATTCAGCGCGCCGGTGCAGTGCTGCACAAGGCCGATCTGGCTGAGACATCCCGCACTCTGGACGTCGAGCATCTGCTGGCCACCCATCCGAACCGCATCGAGGGTGCCGATATGCGCGACACCTTCGAAGAACGGGACATCCAGTACGGGCCCGCGTTCTCCGGGCTGTCGGCGGCGTACACGCCCGACGCCCCGGCCGGGTCGGTACTGGCCGAGGTGTCGCTGCCCGGTTCCATCCGGTCGCAGCAGGGTGCCTACAACGTCCATCCCGCGCTGCTCGACGCCTGCTTCCAGGCGGTCGCGGCATACGCCGACAACCAGCGTGAGGTCGGCCTGCTGCTGCCCCTCGGTGTGCGGCGCATCCGGGCCTACTCCTCGACCCGTAACGCCCACTATTGCTACCTGCAGGTCACGACGGTGCACGCCACCGGTCTCGAGGCCGACATCGATGTGCTCGACGAGAACGGCACCGTGCTGTTGTCGATCCAGGGCCTGCAGTTGGGCACCGGCATCTCGGAGAGCGGTCAGCGCAACCGCGTCCTGAACGAGCGTCTGCTGACACTCGAATGGCAGGCCAAGGAGCTGGCTGCCGATGAGGGCATCACCGACGCCCACTGGCTGCTGATTGCCTCCGACGAGGCGGATCCGGTGGCCGCCGGGCTGGCCGAGAAACTGAAAGTGGGTCGCACCGAGGTGTCGACCATGGTGTGGCCGGTGGGTGGGCAGGCCGGACTCGACGACGAGCTGCGACGCCATTTCGCCGGCTCCGCGGTCACCGGTCTGGTCGTCGTGGCGCCCGCCGGTGACGGCTCGCCGGAACAGGCGGCCGAACGCGGGCAGCAGCACGTCCAGCACGTGGTGCACATCGCCCGTGAACTGCCGGAGATCGCCGGCGACCCACCGCGCCTGTACGTCATCACCACCAATGCCCAGGCGGTATTGCCGGATGACCAGATCAACCTCGGGCAGGCCGGTCTGCGTGGCCTGGTGAGGGTCATCGGGACCGAGCAGCCACACCTGCGTGCCACCCAGATCGACATCGACGGCGACACCGACATCGCGACGGTGGCCGAACAGCTGCGGACCGATTCCGATGAAGACGAGAGTGCCTGGCGCGCCGGACAGTGGTACGTCGCGCGGCTCTCACTGGGTCCGCTGAGCCACACCGAGCGCCACATCACCAACGTCGATTACGCGAACGACGGTGTGCGTGTCGAGGTTCGCACTCCCGGCGACCTGCAGTCGACCGAGCTCGTCACCTATGACCGCGTCGCCCCGGGTCCCGGTGAGATCGAGGTGGCCATCGGAGCGTCGACGCTCAACTTCGCCGACGTGCTGGTCGCCTTCGGCCGTTACCCGTCGTTCGAAGGCCGGACCCCGGTGGCCGGCACCGACTTCGCCGGTGTGGTCACCGCCGTCGGGCCTGACGTCACCGAACACAAGGTGGGCGATCGCGTCGGCGGGTGGTCGGGGAGCGGCTGCTGGAGCACCTTTGCGATCGTCGACTCCCAGCTGGCGACCAAGGTGCCCGACGGGATGTCCATCACCGAGGCAGCGGCGATCATCACGGCGCATGCCACCGCGTGGTACTCGCTGCACGATCTGGCCAAGATCGCTGCGGGCGACAAGGTGCTGATCCACTCCGGCACCGGCGGTGTCGGGCTCGCGGCCATCGCGATCGCACGTGCGGCCGGTGCCGAGATCTTCGCCACCGCCGGTAACGATCGGCGCCGACAGGTGTTGCGCGACATGGGAATCGAGCACGTCTACGATTCCCGTTCACCGGCCTTCAAGGAGCAGATCAAGGCCGACACCGACGGGTATGGCGTCGACATCGTGCTGAACTCGTTGACCGGTGCCAGCCAGCGGGCGGGGTTGGAGACACTGGCGTTCGGCGGGCGTTTCCTGGAGATCGGCAAGCGCGACATCTACGGCGACACCAAGCTCGGTCAGTACGTGTTCCGGCGCAACATCGCCTTCTTCGCCGTCGATCTGGCCCTGATGTCGCTCACCAACCCTGAGAAGGTGCAGGGGATCCTGCGCGGTGTGTACGAGAGGGTCGCCAGCGGTGAGCTGCCGATGCCGGAGTTCACCACCTACCCGCTGGCCGACACGGCCACCGCGATCCGGGTGATGAGCGGTGCCGAGCACACCGGGAAGCTGGTCCTCGAGGTCCCGCACGAAGGGCAGAGCGACGTCCCGGTGCCCCCGGAATGGGCACCCGCGTTCCGCAAGGACGGCAGCTACATCATCAGCGGCGGTTTGGGCGGCCTGGGCTTGTTCCTTGCCGAGACCATGTCCGAGGGTGGTTGCGGCCGTATCGTGCTGACCTCCCGCAGCCGGCCGAATGTCAAGGCGGAGGAGACGATCGAGCTGATCCGCGCCGCCGGTGGCGACATCGTCGTGGAGTGCGGCGACATCACGGACCCGGAAGTGGCCGCGCGCGTCGTCGCAGCGGCCACCGCCACCGGGCTTCCCGTTCGCGGTGTCCTGCATGCGGCTGCGGTGGTCGAAGACGCCACCCTGACCAACATCACCGATCAGCTCGTCGAGCGGGACTGGGCGCCGAAGGCGGTCGGTGCGTGGAACCTGCACACCGCCACGCTCGACGAGCCGCTGGACTGGTTCTGCACGTTCTCGTCGGCTGCCGCGCTGGTCGGCTCTCCTGGCCAGGGCGCGTACTCCGCGGCCAACAGCTGGGTGGACGGTTTCACCCACTGGCGCCGGTCGCAGGGCCTGCCGGCCACGGCCATCGCCTGGGGTGCGTGGGCCGAGATCGGCCGGGGTGCCGGGTTCGCCGAGAGCATCGACGTCTCGATCGAGCCGGACGAGGGCGCCTACGCCTTCGAGACCCTGCTGCGGTACAACCGGGCCTACACCGGCTACGCGCCACTGGTCGGGACGGCGTGGCTCACCGAGTTCGCCAAGCGGTCCCCGTTCGCGGAGGCCTTCCAGAAGATGGGCCAGGGCAAGTCGGATTCCAGTGAGTTCCTGGCCGAACTGGAGACGGTTCCGATGGACGAGTGGCCGGCACGGTTGCGCCGTCTGGTGTCCGACCAGATCAGCATGATCCTGCGTCGGACCATCGATCCGGACCGGCCGCTGTCGGAGTACGGTATCGACTCGCTGGGCAACCTCGAGGTGCGTACCCGCATCGAGACCGAGACCGGCGTGAGGGTCAATCCGACCGAGATCACCACCGTCCGCGCCCTGGCCGACCGGCTGTGCGAGAAATTGTCAGAAGGAGCTGCCTCTGCGGCATCGTGACATGCGGACAGGGTCGGGGGATCCTCACCGAATGTGGCTGTTGTCGAAGGAGACACGTTGTTAGCAGGTTCCGTATCAGTCGGGAAGCTCCAGGACTGGTCCCCTGAGCCCGGATCGTTGATCAGTTGGCAGGTCACTCCGAAGTCCCGGGAGAAGGCCGGTGCGGCGCCGGTCAGCGACGTGCCGCCGAGCTATCAACAGGCCCGGCACCTGCGGCAGTTCTCCGAGCAGGCCAAGGAGGGGATCGAGTACTCACGGTTGCTGATCGGGTCGTGCGACGTCCCTGGCCGCTGCGATCTCCGGGCGATGACCTACACCTTCAACGCCCACGTCCGTCGGCACGACACCTACCGCAGCTGGTTCGACTACATCGATGCCGACCACATCGTCCGGCACACGATCGCCGACCCCAATGACATCGAGGTACGGGCGACGCGGCACGGCGAGGTGAATGCCGAGGAGATGCGCGAGCACATCCTGGAGACCCCGTCGCCACTGCAATGGGATTGCTTCCGCTTCGGCATCATCCAGCGCGAAGAACACTTCACGCTGTACATGAGCATCGATCACCTGCTGATGGACGCGCAGTTCACCGCGGTGATCCTGCTGGAGTGGCAGGCGATGTACAACGCCATCACCGCCGGGGGACAGCCCATCGCGTTGCCGACGGGCGGCGATTATGACGCGTACTGCCGCAGGCAGCGGGCCTACGCCGGTGAACTGACCGCCGACTCGCCGGAGATCAAGGCCTGGGTCGAGTTTGCCGAGGGCAACGACAACACCATCATGCCGACGTTCCCGTTGCCGTTGGGTGACCGCAGTGGTCCACACGCGGGTAGCACGCTGTCGCTGACATTGCTCGACGAGGACGAGACGCACCGATTCGAGGCGGCCTGCGTCGCCAGTGGCGCCCGCTTCATCGGTGGTCTGCTCGCCTGTCTCGCCATGACGGAACGGGAACTGACTGGCGCCGACCACTATTCGGGTGTGAGTCCCATCGACACCAGGCAACCTGACGAAATGGTGACCATGGGTTGGTACACCGGCGTCGTGCCGGTGTCGATCCCGGTCGGCGCCTCGACATTTGCTGAGGTCGCCGGCGCAGCTCAGGCGTCGTTCGACGCCGGGATCGCGCTGTCCCGCGTGCCGTTCGACAGGGTCATCGAGTTGGCACCGCACATCAGCCGGCCCGGCCCGAACTGGCCGCTGGTGAACTTCCTCGACGGTGGGGTGCCGCCGGTCTCGGCGATGCTCGCAGCCCTGGAGGGACGCAATGCCGGGCTCTTCAGCGACGGACGCGCCTCATATCAGTTGAGCATTTTCATCTACCGGTTCACGGAGACAGTCCTGACCATCGTGCACCCCGACAACCCGGTCGCGCTCGAATCGTTGATCCGCTACACCGACACCCTGAAGTCCATGTGCGCCGCGGTGGCGGCGGGTCGCGAGCCCGCACTCGGTCAGTCACGGCAGTGACGCCCGCCCGGTACCTGGCCTGACCTCCGACTTAGCTGAACTCGCATTGCGGCGTGCTATTTTGAGGTCTCAAGAGTTTTCCAGGCGGTGACGAGTGTCTCTGCAGACAGACACAACGGACGCAGCCGGAAGCGGGGGCGTCTTCGGGCGGATCGGCTCCATTGTCGTCCGCTTTCCATGGCTGGTGATCGGCTTCTGGCTGGCGCTGGCGGTCGGGCTGCCGGCGATCTGTCCGACGTTGAAGGAAGTGTCCGAGCGGCACCCGGTCGCGATCCTGCCCAGCGATGCGCCTGCGATGGTCGCGAGCAAGCAGATGATCGACACGTTCCAGCAGTCCGGGACCGACAGCTTCGTGGTCGTCGTGCTCGAGAACGACAAGGGCCTCGGCAAGTCCGACGAAGCCGCGTATGCGGCGCTCGTGAACGCACTGAAGCAGAACGTTGGTGGCACCGCCAAGGTTCAGGACTTCCTGACCACGCCGCCGCTGCGCGACGCCATGACCAGTCCCGACAAGAAGGCCTGGCTGCTCCCGATAACACTCGACGGGGCGCTCGGGAGCGCGCAGTCCAAGGCCGGTTATGCGCGGGTGGCCGAGACCACCGACCAGGTCCTGGGCAACTCGGATCTCCAGGCGTATCTGACGGGTCCCGCCGCCACGGTCGCCGATCTGAACCTGGTCGGCGAACGCGATCTGCGGATCATCGAGGCGGCCATCACCGTCCTGGTGCTGCTGATCCTCCTGACGATCTACCGCAACCCGGTGACGATGATGCTTCCGCTGATCGCCATCGGCATCTC
>CAMFLL010000202.1 GCA_945957405.1 uncultured Mycolicibacterium sp.
GCCGGTGCCCGCAGCCGCCGCGCCGGCCGCCGGCCCGGCCGCACCCGGGGCATCATCGGCCCCCGCCGCCGGTCCAGCCGCCGACTGGGACCGCAGCCCGAAGCCGGCGGGCGCCGCCGTGCCGTATGGCGATGTCAGCCAATGGGATACGACGCTGCCGATGGTGCCAAGCGCCTTCGTCTCCGGTGACCCGATCGCCATCGTCAACACCATCCTGCAGATCGGGCAGTCGTCGGCGCAGGTCACCGCGGGCCTTGGGCGCAACTTCCTGGAGAAGCTCGGCATCCTCAAGCCCACCGACACCGGCATCAACAACGGCGCCATCCCGCGCGTGTACGGCGCGCAGGCCGCCGAGTACGTCATCCGGCGCGCCGGTTCTCAGATCGGTGTCCCGTACTCCTGGGGTGGTGGCACGGCCGCCGGGCCGAGCAACGGCATCGACTCCGGTGCGGGCACCGTCGGTTTCGACTGCTCGGGGCTCATTCTGTACGCGTTCGCCGGCGTCGGCATCAAACTGCCGCACTATTCGGGATCGCAGTACAACATGGGCCGCAAGATCCCCTCATCGCAGATGCGTCGCGGCGACGTCATCTTCTACGGGCCCGGCGGTAGCCAGCACGTGACCCTCTACCTCGGCAACGGCCAGATGCTCGAGGCGCCCTACACCGGTTCCACCGTCAAGGTCTCGCCGGTGCGCACGAGCGGTATGACGCCGTACGTCGTCCGCTACATCGAATACTGACGGAGTTGAAACTCGATGCGCCTCAAGCTGTTTCGCCACCTTCGCCTGCTGCTCACGGCGCTGGTGGCGATAACGCTGCTGTTCGGTGCCGCCGCGCCCGCGGTGGCCGCTCCCGATGACGGACAGTGGGACCCCACGCTGCCGAAACTGCTCAGCTCCGGGGCGCCCGGTGACCCCCTGGCGATCGCGAACGCCTCGCTGGCCGCCACCGCGCAGGCGACCCAGGCCACGATGGACCTCGGCCGCAACTTCCTGTCGAGCCTCGGTATCGGCGGCGCACCCACGTCAGTGGCACCGGGACGCGTGCGTGGTCCCCAGGCGATCGAATACGTCATCCGCCGCGGCGGCACCCAGATGGGAGTGCCCTATTCCTGGGGTGGCGGCAAACCGACGGGCCCGACCACCGGTATCGAGTCCGGCGCGGGCACCGTCGGCTTCGACTGCTCGGGCCTGACCCAGTTCTCCTATGCCGGGGTGGGCGTGCTGATCCCGAAATACTCCGGCGATCAGTACAACACCGGCCGCAAGGTGCCGACATCGCAGGCCAAGCGTGGTGATCTGCTCTTCTGGGGTCCGGGCGGCAGCCAGCACGTGGCGATCTACCTGGGCAACGGCCGCATGCTCGAGGCCTCCGGCAGCGCAGGCAAGGTAACCGTCAGTCCGGTCCGCACGTCGGGCCTGCAGCCCTACGTCGCGCGCATAATCGAGACCTGACCCGACGGGTCCCGCCCCTGAGCGCCGGCTAAGCGGAAGCTGATAGCAGGCGGGGCACGTCGACGGATTCAGAAGTGCCTGGAATAGTTGAGTGCGGACCACGTGCCACCAGGCCGCTGGATCGCGTGAACCGAGCCGACTGTGCAGAAGCTGTGCGAGATTTGTGGAGGAACGTGTCGATGACATCACCAGGTGGGCCGCCCAACTACACGCCCGGGGGGACACCCGGCGCTCATGCGGCCCCGCCGTCGACCGGAACCCCTGTGCCGTCCGGACCGCCCGGGGTGGCGCCGGTCGGCGCACCGAACGGTCTGGCCGCCGAGGTGCACACGCTCGAGCGGGCGATCTTCGAGGTCAAGCGGATCATCGTGGGTCAGGACCAGCTGGTGGAGCGGATTCTGGTCGGCCTGCTGGCCAAGGGGCACGTCCTGCTGGAGGGTGTCCCCGGTGTTGCGAAGACCCTGGCCGTCGAGACGTTCGCCAAAGTGGTCGGCGGCACGTTCGCCCGCATCCAGTTCACACCCGACCTGGTGCCCACCGACATCATCGGTACGCGTATCTACCGCCAGAACCGCGAGGAGTTCGACATCGAACTCGGCCCGGTCGTGGTCAACTTCCTGCTCGCCGACGAGATCAACCGGGCGCCCGCCAAGGTTCAGTCGGCATTGCTCGAGGTCATGGCAGAGCGCAAGATCTCGATCGGTGGCAAGACCTATCCGCTGCCCAAGCCGTTCCTGGTGATGGCCACCCAGAACCCCATCGAGAACGAGGGTGTCTACCCGCTCCCCGAGGCGCAGCGCGACCGCTTCCTGTTCAAGATCAACGTGGACTACCCGACGCCCGAGGAAGAACGCGAGATCATCTACCGGATGGGTGTGACGCCCCCGGAACCCAAGCAGATCCTCAACCCGGGCGACCTGCAGCGCCTGCAGGATGTGGCCGCCAACAACTTCGTCCATCACGCATTGGTCGACTACGTCGTGCGCGTCATCACCGCGACCCGCCAGCCGGAGCAGTTCGGCCTGGGCGACGTCAAGGCCTGGGTCGCGTTCGGCGCGTCGCCGCGTGCATCGCTGGGTGTCATCGCCGCCGCTCGTGCGCTCGCGCTCGTGCGCGGCCGTGACTACGTGATCCCGCAGGACGTCATCGAAGTGATCCCGGACGTACTGCGGCACCGCCTGGTCCTGACCTACGACGCACTCGCCGACGACGTCTCGCCCGAGACCGTGATCAACCGGATCCTGCAGACTGTGGCGCTGCCGCAGGTCAATGCCGTTCCGCAACAAGGCCATTCGGTGCCCCCGGTGGTACCCGCAGCCGCCGCTCAGGCGTCGGTGGCGGCCGGCGGTCGGTGAGCGATCCGCACGTCGCTCATCCGCCGTCATTCGAGCGCGGCGAGATCAGCGATGCGAAACTGACCGCAGCGCTGCGTACGCTCGAACTCACCGTCAGGCGCAAACTCGACGGAGTGCTGCACGGTGACCACCTGGGTCTGATCCCCGGACCGGGCTCGGAGCCCGGCGAGTCCCGGATGTACCAGCCCGGCGACGACGTGCGCCGGATGGACTGGTCGGTGACGGCGCGCACCACACACCCCCACGTGCGGCAGATGATCGCCGACCGCGAGCTGGAGACCTGGCTGGTGGTCGACATGTCGGCCAGCCTGGATTTCGGGACGACGGGCTGCGAGAAGCGCGATCTCGCGGTGGCCGCCGCGGCCGCGATCACCTACCTCAACAGCGGCGGCGGCAACCGGTTGGGTGCGGTGATCGCCAACGGCGACAGCATGATTCGTGTTCCCGCGCTGTCCGGTCGGCAACACGAGCAGACCCTGCTGCGTACCATCGCAACATCGCCGCGGGCTCCGCTGGGAACCAGGGGCAACCTCGCCGCCGCGATCGACGCACTGCGCCGTCCGGAGCGCAGGCGGGGGATGGCGGTGGTCATCAGCGACTTCCTCGGGCCGATCAACTGGATGCGGCAGATGCGCGCCATCGCGGCGCGCCACGAGGTGCTCGGTATCGAGGTTCTCGACCCGCGCGACGTCGAACTTCCCGACGTCGGAGACGTCATCCTGCAGGACGCGGAATCCGGGGTGACCCGCGAGTTCACCATCGACACGAGGTTGCGGGACGATTTCGGTGCCGCCGCCACCGCGCACCGCGACGAAGTGGCGCGGACGCTGCGACGTTGCGGTGCACCGCTGTTGACGCTGCGCACCGATCGCGACTGGATCGCCGACATCGTGCGCTTCGTGGCCTCACGCCGGCGCGGAGCGTTTGCCGGACGGCAATGACCATGACCGACCACGTTCGACGAAATCTGAAATGACACATCACCTATGACACTGCCGTTGCTCGGACCGATGTCGCTCACCGGCTTCGAACACCCGTGGTTCTTCCTGTTCTTTCTCGCTGTCCTCGGGCTCATCGGCCTGTACGTCGTGGTGCAGCTGGCCCGCCAGAAGCGGGTGCTGCGGTTCGCGAACATGGAGCTGCTGGAGAGCGTCGCGCCCAAGCGCCCGACCCGGTGGCGCCACCTGCCCGCGATCCTGTTGGTCGCGTCGCTGGCACTGCTGACCATCGCGATGGCCGGGCCCACCCACGATGTCCGGATCCCGCGCAACCGCGCGGTGGTCATGTTGGTGATCGACGTGTCCCAGTCGATGCGCGCCACCGATGTGCAGCCCAGCCGCCTGGCCGCCGCGCAGGAGGCCGCCAAGCAGTTCGCCGATCAACTGACGCCGGGGATCAACCTGGGCCTGATCGCCTATGCGGGCACCGCCACGGTGCTGGTGTCCCCGACCACCAACCGCGACGCCAGCAAACTCGCCATCGACAAGCTGCAGCTGGCCGACCGCACCGCGACCGGCGAGTCGATCTTCACCGCGTTGCAGTCCATTGCCACCGTCGGTGCGGTGATCGGTGGCGGTGACGAACCACCGCCCGCCAGGATCGTGCTGATGTCCGACGGTAAAGAGACCGTGCCGTCAAATCCTGACAACCCCAAGGGCGCCTACACCGCCGCACGCACGGCCAAGGACCAGGGCGTGCCGATCTCGACGGTGTCCTTCGGCACCCCGTACGGCTACGTCGAGATCAACGACCAACGGCAACCCGTACCCGTCGACGACGAGATGCTCAAGAAGATCGCCGACCTGTCCGGCGGTAACGCCTACACGGCATCGAGCCTGGAACAGCTCAAAGAGGTGTTCACCTCGCTGCAGGAACAGATCGGCTACGAGACCATCAAGGGTGACGCCAGCGTCGGCTGGCTGCGGCTGGGGTCGTTGGTGCTGGCGCTGGCCGCGGTGGCGGCGCTGCTGATCAACCGCAGGCTGCCCGGTTAGACCAACACCCCGCCAGCAGACACAAGTTCACCCCGAAACACCGCTCCGAGGCCGCTTTTGTGTCTGTTCGCGCAGAACCGATAGGTTGACGCCATGACCGACACCGACACCCCCAAAGCCGAAACGGCCACGCTCGCCGGTGCACGGCCCCCGTTCGTCGCCCGATCCGTGCTGGTGACGGGCGGGAACCGGGGGATCGGTCTGGCGATCGCGCAGCGGCTGGCCGCCGACGGCCACAAGGTCGCCGTCACCCACCGCGGATCCGGGGCACCCGACGGATTGTTCGGCGTCGAGTGTGACGTCACCGACAACGATGCCGTCGACCGCGCCTTCAAGGAGGTCGAGGAACACCAGGGCCCCGTCGAGGTGCTGGTGTCCAATGCGGGCATCTCCGCGGACGCGTTCCTGATGAGGATGACCGAGGAACGGTTCGAGAAGGTCATCGACGCAAACCTCACCGGCGCCTTCCGCGTCGCTCAGCGCGCGTCGCGCACCATGCAGCGCAAGCGGTTCGGTCGCATCATCTTCATCGGTTCGGTGTCCGGCACCTGGGGCATCGGCAACCAGGCGAACTACGCGGCCGCCAAGGCCGGTCTGATCGGGATGGCGCGCTCGATCTCCAGGGAGCTGTCGAAGGCAGGCGTCACCGCGAACGTCGTCGCCCCCGGCTACATCGACACCGAGATGACCCGCGCGCTCGACGAGCGGATCCAGGAGGGCGCGCTGCAGTTCATCCCCGCCAAACGCGTCGGCACCGCCGAGGAGGTGGCCGGCGCGGTCAGCTTCCTGGCCTCCGAGGACGCCGGCTACATCGCCGGCGCGGTGATCCCGGTCGACGGCGGTATGGGCATGGGCCACTGACCCGAGAAGTACGACCGCTGCAGAACTTTCCCACCTCTTCCCCGAAGAAGGAGTCGCACACATGACAGGTTTTCTCGAAGGCAAGCGCATCCTCGTCACGGGCATCATCACCGATTCGTCGATCGCGTTCTACATCGCCAAGGTCGCGCAGGAGGCCGGTGCGGAACTGGTGCTCACCGGTTTCGACCGGATGAAGCTGATCCGTCGCATCGCCGACCGACTTCCCAACCCGGCGCCGCTGATCGAGCTCGATGTCCAGAACGAAGAGCATCTCTCGACGCTGGCCGACCGCGTCACCGCCGAGATCGGCGACGGCAACAAGCTCGACGGTGTGGTGCACTCCATCGGTTTCATGCCGCAGACCGGCATGGGCATCAACCCGTTCTTCGACGCCCCGTACGACGACGTCGCCAAGGGTATCCACATCTCGGCCTACTCCTATGCGTCGCTGGCCAAGGCTGTGCTGCCCATCATGAACCCGGGTGGCGGCATCGTCGGCATGGACTTCGACCCCACCCGCGCCATGCCCGCCTACAACTGGATGACGGTCGCCAAGAGCGCGCTGGAATCGGTCAACAGGTTCGTCGCGCGTGAGGCCGGTAAGGTCGGCGTCCGATCCAATCTCGTTGCCGCAGGACCGATCCGGACGCTGGCGATGAGCGCCATCGTCGGCGGCGCACTCGGCGAAGAGGCAGGCGCCCAGATGAAGCTGCTCGAAGAGGGGTGGGACCAGCGGGCACCGATCGGCTGGAACATGAAGGATCCGACCCCGGTCGCCAAGACGGTGTGCGCCCTGCTGTCGGACTGGCTGCCCGCCACCACCGGGACTGTGGTGTACGCCGACGGCGGCGCTCACACCCAGCTGCTGTAGGCGGACCGCGCGCATGGAGGTCGACGCGATCCTGCTGCTGTCGTTCGGTGGACCCGAGGCGCCCGAGCAGGTGCGACCGTTTCTGGAGAACGTGACGCGGGGTCGCAACATCCCGCCCGAGCGGCTCGACGAAGTGGCCGAGCACTACCTGCATTTCGGTGGCGTGTCACCGATCAACGGGATCAATCGCGCGCTGATCGAACAGATCGAGGCCATCACCGATCTGCCGGTGTACTTCGGTAACCGGAACTGGGCGCCTTATGTCGAGGACGCCGTTGCGCTCATGCGCGACAACGGTGTTCGCCGTGCCGCCGTGTTCGCCACGTCGGCATGGGGCGGTTACTCGGGCTGCGCCCAGTACCAGGAGGACATCACCCGCGCGCGCGCCGCGGCACAGGCCGAAGGACGCGGAGCGACACCGGAACTGGTGAAGCTGCGCCAGTATTTCGACCATCCGCTGCTGGTCCAGATGTTCGTCGACGCGATCGCCGACGCCGCGGCGACCCTGCCAGAGGGGCTGCGCAGCGGTGCCCGGCTCGTGTTCACCGCCCACTCGATCCCCATGCGTGCCGCATCCCGGTGCGGGCCGGATCTCTATGAGCGCCAGGTCGGTCACGCCGCGGCACTGGTGGCGGCCGCCGCCGGATACCAGGACTTCGACCAGGTGTGGCAATCGCGCTCCGGCCCCCCACAGGTGCCCTGGCTCGAGCCCGACGTCTCCGATCACCTGGCCGCGTTGGCCGAAGTCGGCACCAAGGCCGTCATCGTGTGCCCGGTGGGCTTCGTGGCAGACCACATCGAGGTGATCTGGGATCTCGACAACGAACTCAAGGAGCAGGCCGAGGCCGCTGGGATCGCGTACGCCAGGGCGCTCACCCCGAACGCTCAGCCACGGTTCGCTGAACTGGTGCTCGATCTCGTCGACGAGCTCCAGCGAGGCCGGACCCCATCGAGAGTTGTTGGCGCGGAGCCGGTCCCGGCCTACGGCAGCAGTGTCGACGGCGCGTTCTGCGCGCCGGCGTGCGCGCCGGACGTCACTGGTGCCAGGCCGAATGCAGGATCGCGCTGATCGCGGCGAGACGCGCCGAACGCACCACCCCGTCCAGCGGTCGCAGTGCGTCGCTGGCGATCTGAGCCTCCGACGAGGACTGCGTGGAGATCGGCATCAGACCGGCGCTGACGGTGATGATCGCGTCGACGTGCGCGGCGTTCTCCAGCACGCGCAGTGCCCGGTGCGGGGCGTGATCGGGCGCCTGGTGCAGCCGCGCCGAGTCCAGGAGCTGCTCGACCATGCCACGCGGATCGTCCACATCGACACCGGTGCCTCCGGCGCGCAACGTGGTGAGGGCGTCGGCGGCGGCGCGAACGGCCGAACGCAGCGTGTACTCGGCATCGCCGAGGTCAAGATGGTGTGCCGCAGGAAGCTGGGGGACCGAATAGACGGTCCAGGACACCAGTCCGGGGTCGGCGTCGTCGAACCCAGGATCGGCGTCGTCGTATCCGGCATCGAAACCGCCGTAGTCGAGTTCGGGGACCAACCCGATCGGGGTGTTGCGCTCGGAGGTGATCACCACCGCCTCCGCGGCCGCCAGGGCGTCGCGCTGGAACGTGGTGCCCGCGGGCAGGCCACGGACGTCGCCTGGCACCGGCAGTGCGATGTCGATCAAGGGCCCCGGCGCCGACCGGGGGCCCGCGGCGGTGCGCACCGTCTGCAGTAGCGACACCGCTCCGGCGTCGTTGACGTCGGGCCAGGGGAGACCGGTGCGGTCGGCAGCATCGGCATCATAGGCCGTGACTGAATGTCTTGGGGCCCATTGGGATAACGCGTCCAGGACGTCGTCAGGCGCGGCCTGACCGGCCTGCCAGGCGTTGGCCCACACCGCCAACGAAGCACTCGGGCACCACATGATCCACGCAGTGTAGTGCGTGTCGGCGGCTGCGGCGTGCGGGTGAGTGGACACGCCGGTGACCGATATCGGCAGATTGCTGGAACACGCGCACATCAGCGCCGCTTTAGGCCGCCGGTCCACGCTGCGCACAGGATATTCTCGTGTCATGCCCGCTGCGCTGATCTGGCTCATAGCCGCTCTCGGGCTGGCCGGCGCAGAAGCGCTCACCGGCGACATGTTCCTGTTGATGCTCGGTGGCGGCGCGTTGGCCGCAGCGGGCAGCAGCTATTTCTTCGACTGGCCGGTATGGGCCGACGGACTGGTGTTCCTCGTCGTCTCGGTGCTGTTGCTGCTGCTCGTGCGCCCGACGCTGAAACGGCGCCTGGCACCGGCCAAGGACGACGAGACCGGTATCGCGGCGCTCGAGGGCAAACCGGCCCTGGTGCTGGACCGCGTCACGGCCCACCAGGGCCAGATCAAGCTCGGCGGTGAGGTGTGGACCGCCCGTCCCATGAACGAGAACGATGTCTACGAACCCGGTGACCGGGTGACCGTCATGCAGATCGACGGCGCTACCGCCGTCGTCTGGAAAAACGTCTAGCTGGGCTGAGAAGGGGGAGTTTCGTGGAAGGTGCCATCGCGGGTCTGGTCTTGCTGGCCGTCCTGGTGATATTCGCGATCATCGTCGTGGCCAAATCGGTTGCGCTGATACCGCAGGCCGAGGCCGCGGTGATCGAACGACTGGGCCGCTACAGCAAGACCGTCAGCGGGCAGCTGACGCTGCTCGTACCGTTCATCGACAGGGTCCGGGCCCGCGTCGATCTGCGTGAACGTGTGGTGTCCTTTCCGCCGCAGCCCGTGATCACCGAGGACAACCTGACACTCAACATCGACACGGTGGTGTACTTCCAGGTCACCAATCCGCAAGCCGCCGTGTACTCGATCAGCAACTACATCGTCGGTGTCGAACAGCTGACCACCACCACACTGCGCAACGTGGTTGGCGGGATGACGCTGGAACAGACACTGACCTCCCGCGACCAGATCAACGGGCAGCTGCGCGGTGTGCTCGACGAGGCCACCGGAAAATGGGGCCTCCGGGTGGCCCGCGTCGAACTGCGGTCGATCGACCCGCCGCCCTCGATCCAGGAGTCGATGGAAAAGCAGATGAAGGCCGACCGCGAGAAACGGGCCATGATCCTGACCGCCGAAGGTGTCCGCGAATCGTCGATCAAGCAGGCCGAGGGACAGAAACAGTCGCAGATCCTGGCGGCCGAGGGTGCCAAGCAGGCGGCCATCCTCGCTGCCGAGGCCGACCGACAGTCCCGGATGTTGCGTGCGCAGGGTGAACGCGCCGCGCAGTACCTCAACGCGCAGGGCCAGGCCAAGGCCATCGAGAAGACGTTCGCGGCCATCAAGGCCGGCCGACCCACGCCGGAGATGCTGGCCTACCAGTACCTCCAGACGCTGCCGTTGATGGCAAAGGGGGAGGCCAACAAGGTCTGGATCGTGCCGAGCGACTTCGGGTCTGCGCTGCAGGGCTTCACCAAGATGCTCGGCGCACCCGGCGATGACGGCGTCTTCCGCTACACGCCGTCGCCGGTCGAGCCGGCCAGTGCCCAGCCCGAGGACGACTCCGACGAGGTCGCCGACTGGTTCGACACCCAGACCGATCCCGCGATCGCGCAAGCCGTCGCCAAGGCCGAGGCCGAGGCGCGCATCACCTCCACCCCTGGCATCACCGGGCCGAGTTTC
This sequence comes from uncultured Mycolicibacterium sp., assembly GCA_945957405.1. Lineage (GTDB taxonomy): Bacteria > Actinomycetota > Actinomycetes > Mycobacteriales > Mycobacteriaceae > Mycobacterium. The sequence goes on from CAMFLL010000202.1 coordinate 10,182, forward strand.
GCGCCCCCTCCGCCGCTGGGCGGGGCGCACCGCTCTGATCAATGAGCCGTCGCCTCACCCAACCTCGGGTCTACACCGCGCTGGCGGCCTTCCACGCGGCTGACGCGGTGTTGTGCGCGGTGCCGATCGCCCCGATCACGAAGGCACTCGACGACGTCAACCTGGCCGATGAACTGCGGCCGGTGCTCCCGGTCGTCAAGGGCGCGGCCGCCATCGGCCTGCTGTCGGTGTGGCGGTTCCCCGCGTTGGCACGGCTGACCACGTTCATGTTGTCGGTCTACTTCGGGCTCGCGGTGGCGTTTCATTTCCGCGCCAGGGATTGGAGCCCGGCGCTGTTGGCGGCGTCGTCGTTCCTGGCGTTGTTCGCCGCGATGACGGCTGCGGGTCCCGACCGGGCTGCGCTCAACCGCTGACGGCGGGCTCGTCCGCGGGCCGATCGGCACCTGAACGCCGTGCGGTGCGGCGGTGGTCGCGCACCTCGTACAGCAGCCCGGCGACACCGATGCCGGCGGTGACCACCGAGATGAGAACGAGCAACGGATCGACTCTGCCGGTCAGGGCGTCGCCGAGGATGACAACCGCGGCCGTGCCGGGCAGCAGTCCGACGACAGTGGCGAACATGTACGGCACCATCCGTACCGACGAGGCTCCGACGGCGTAATTGATCACCGAGAACGGCACCGCGGGAATGAGACGTAGCGACAGCACCGCGAGCCAGCCCCGCCGCAGCAGGTGCGCGTTCGCAGTGTCGATCGCGGGGTGACTGACCAGACCCGACAGCTGCCACCCGACCGCCCGGACCAGGACAACGGCGATCACCGCGCTGATGGTGCTGGCCGTCACCGCGAGCGCGATGCCCAGCGCCGATCCGAACAGGAGACCCGCGGCCAGCGTGAACGCCGTGCGGGGGAAGGGTAAGACGGTGACCAGCGAGTGCGCGGCAAGGAAAGCCACCGGGAACCACGGGCCCAGCGATTTGGCCCAGTCGCGCAGTTGTACCGCGGTCGGGAGCGGGACGAACACCACAAGTGCGACGAGAATCACAATGGCGATCGCGGTCGCGATGACCCGTCGTCGCGGTAGCTGGCGGGCGGTGGAGGTGATAGTGGCAGCCAGCGACCGCACCGCTCGCACGCCGCGTTTCACAGTCCTGGCCACGGGAATCAAGGGTACGTGGTGATCATCGGGCGGCCCTGCGAAAGGGTCGGTGATTCATCGCACCGCGGTCACACTCCGGTCGTCGGGCCGCTGCCCCGTCGTGATAAGCATCATTTAGCCTGAAAGTTGACGTGGCCCGTCACCCTTTGGGTCTACACGCTGCGATAACAGGAGCTGCCGGTGACTTCAGAGGCCCCAGTCGTATCCGCCGATCCGGTCGATCTGGAACAGGGTCGCGCCCGCTGGCGTGAGGCGGTGGCCGGTGTGCTCGCCAAGAGCACTCGCCGGGAGGCCTCGGAGTTGCCCGTCGAGCCGGAGCGGTTGTTGGACACCCCGACCTATGAGGGTTTTCCGGTGCGGGCGCTCTACACCGCGCTGGACGTCCGCACCGAAGCGCCGCTGCCCGGTGCGTGGCCGTTCACCCGGGGCGGCGATGCGACGGTTGATGTGCTGTCGGGCTGGAAAGTCGCCGAGACGTTCCCGGGTCCCGCGGCGCCGGTCGCCGAGGGCAATTCCGCGGTGTTGGCGGCGCTGGCCGACGGGGTCAGTGCGCTCGACCTGCGGGTCGGGCCCGACGGCGTGGCGGTCGGTGACGTCGACCGGTTGCTCGAGGGCGTGTTTCTGGAGTTGGTTCCGGTGGTCCTGGACAGCGGCGCCGATTACGTGGCGGCCGCCGAGGCCGTGTTGTCGCTGGTGGGCGGGTTGTCGGCCGATCAACGGGCCACCCTGTCGATCGACCTGGGCGCTGACCCACTGAGCGCCGCAGTCAGCGGCCGGCCCGCGGCCTCGGTCGCGGATGTCGTCGATGTGGCCGGCAGAGTCGTCGGCTACGGCGGCGCGGTCCGGGTCGTCACGGTGGACGGTCCCACCTTCCACAACCGGGGGGCCAACGCGGCCTGGGAACTGGGTGCCACGGTCGGTGCTGCGGTGGCCTATGCGCGGTTGCTGGTGCAGGCCGGACTCGACGTCGATGCCGCACTTCGACAGGTGAGCTTCCGCTTCGCCGCCGATGACGATCAGTTCATGACGATCGCCAAGATGCGTGCCGCACGCCAGATCTGGGCGCGGGTGGCCGACGTGTTGGGCGCGCCGCAGGCCGGTGCCGCCAAGCTGCACGCGGTCAGCTCGCTGGCGATGATGACGCAGCGCGACCCGTGGGTGAACATGCTGCGCTGCACGCTGGCCGCGTTCGGCGCCGGGGTGGGCGGGGCGGACACGGTGCTGGTGTATCCGTTCGACGTGGCCATCCCCGGTGGCGCACCCGGGGTGTCGGGCAGTTTTTCACGGCGTATCGCGCGTAACACCCAGTTGCTGTTGCTCGAGGAATCTCATCTCGGGCGGGTCCGTGATCCCAGCGGCGGCTCGTGGTTCGTCGAGGATCTGACCGAACAACTGGCCGCGGCGGCCTGGCAGCACTTCCAGGCGATCGAAGCGCACGGCGGTTTCGCGGATGCGACAGAATTCGTGCAGACACAGATCGACGCGGTGGCCGAGTCCCGGATCGCCGACATCGCGCATCGCCGTACCGCGGTCACGGGTGTCAACGAATTCCCGAACCTCGGCGAAGCGCCTCTGGCACAGGTGGATTCGCTTCCGGGCGTGTTGCGGTACGCGGCAGCCTTCGAGGCGTTACGCGACCGTTCCGATGCGTTTCTGGATGCTTCGGGGGCGCGCCCGAAGGTCCTGCTGCTACCGCTGGGCCCGCTCGCCGAGCACAACATCCGGACCACGTTTGCGACCAACCTGCTGGCCTCCGGTGGTATCGAGGCGATCAATCCCGGCCCGCTGGCCGCGGCGGATGTTGCTGGCGCCGTGGCCGACCCGGCCGGGCGCATCGTGGTCATCTGCGGCACCGACGCCCGCTACGGCGCCGAGGTGTCCGAGGTGGTGTCCGCTGCCCGCGCTGCCGGCGTCGAGCGGGTGTACCTCGCTGGAGCGGAGAAAGCGGTGGCAGCCGCGACCAACCGGCCCGACGGCTATCTGACCGCGAAAATCGATGCGGTGGAAGCGCTTTCGGATCTGCTGACTCGACTGGGGGCATGACATGACCGCTACTCGACCGACCCATACCCAGTCGGCCCATACCCAATCGACTGCGGTGGTCCGCTTCGCCGATGTTCCGCTGCACGGTGACACCACTGCGGCACCGCCCAGCGAGGAGGCGGTC
>CAMFLL010000203.1 GCA_945957405.1 uncultured Mycolicibacterium sp.
CGGTCAGCGCCAACCACCACGCACTGGCCGTCTACGAGTGGTACAGCGGGAACCGCACCGTCGCCGACCGCCATGCAGCTGATGCGATTGCTGCGCTCGATTGCGATGTGGCACAACGAGATCCGTCCCGACTGGTGCAGCTGGGGCATGCGTTCGCCATGCAGGCGTTCCTGGCGATGCAGTCGAGTCAGGTCGACGTGGCCACCCGGCTGTGGGACCGGGCGCGCGAGATTGCCGGGGAGGCCGATGATCCCGCGCTCACGGTGCGCGTGCAGTTGATCGGTTACTTCTGCGCCATCCAGGCCGGGCGGTCGGCAGCTCGCGACGAGGTGTTGGCGCTGCTGTCGGCGGGTCCCCGGCACATCGACGAGACCTATTCAACCGGCTACACCAACCTGACGTACTTCGACGTCGAGCAGCGTCGTCTCAACGACGCCGCCGAGTTGCTCGATCGCAGTGTCCCGCTGATGGTCGAGCACGATCTGCCGATCTGCCGGATGGTCCAGCTCGGTTCCCGGAGCCGACTGAAGCTGCTGGTCGGTGACTGGGATGACGCACTGGGTGACGCCGACGAGGTGCTGGGCAGCCCGAGTGCGCCGTTGGCCCGCACGTGGCCGTTGCTGATCCGCGGTGTGGTCGCGCTGCGACGCACCGGCGACGATGCCGGCGGCATCGACGACGCCTGGCAGCTGGCTTGCCGGTTCGGTGAGCTCGTCCGGCTGTTGCCGGTGGCCGCGGCGATCGTCGAACGTGCCTGGTTGACTGGGGCGCCCGAGGCCCGTCTGGGCGAGTGCCGCTCGCTGTTGGAGCGCGCGCCACTGACGGGCTTGGAGTGGGCGCGCGGCGAGCTCGCGATGTGGTTGCGCCGCCTGGATGCTGCGTCGATGTCGGTTGAGTGTGCCCCGGCCGGTGTCGCCGAGCCTTACCGACTGCTCTTCGACGGACAGTTCGAGGCGTCGGCCGACGCGTTCCACCGACTCTCGACGCCCTACGACGCCGCCCTGGCACTGATCGATTCCGGTGACGCGGTCCTGACCCGGCGGGCGTTGGATGTGCTCGACCGACTGGGTGCCGACGCGGTTGCCGCCAAGATCCGGTTCGACCTGCGTGCCAGCGGTGCCCAGGGGGTGCCCGCGCCGCGACGGGCCACCACGCTGGCCAACCCGGCCGGACTCACGGCGCGGCAGGTCGAGGTGCTGCGGTTGCTCGACGACGGCCTGACCAACGCCGAACTGGCCGAGCGGCTCTTTCTTTCGGTCAAGACCGTGGACCATCACGTGTCGGCGATCTTGACCAAACTCGAGGTGACCAAACGCCGCGACGCCGTCCGACGGGCCCGCGAAGTCGGCATCCTGACCTGAAATAGGTAGTGGTTCCCGATGTGCGTGCGCGATCGGTGGGTGATCGTAGTTCCACAGACACATCGAGGGGAGACCATCATGAGCACTGCCAAAGCCGGCGTCATGACAGCAGAACAACAGGACGCCGACCGGCAGCTGAAGGCCAAGCACCGCGCACTGTGGGCGGCGGGCGATTATCCGGCGGTGGCCGCCGAGTTGATCCCGGCGCTGGGCCCGCGGCTGGTCGAGGCGTGTGGCATCGGGACCGGCCAGCGCGTCCTGGATGTCGCGGCTGGTTCTGGTAATGCCGCGATCCCGGCCGCCGAGGCGGGCGCGATCGTCACGGCCAGTGATCTGACGCCGGAACTGTTCGACGCCGGCCGGGCCATCGCGGCACAGCGCGGCGTGGAACTGGAGTGGACCGAGGCCGACGCGGAGGCCATGCCGTTTGCCGACGGCGGTTTCGATGCCGTGATCTCATGCGTCGGCGCGATGTTCGCCCCGCACCATCAGATCACCGCCGACGAGATGGTCCGCGTCACTCGCCCGGGCGGCACCATCGGCATGATCAACTGGACACCGACCGGGTTCATCGGCAACCTGTTCGCCACCATGAAGCCGTACGCGCCGCCGCCACCGCCGGGGGCCAGCCCGCCGCCGCTGTGGGGTGACGAGGACCATGTCCGGGAACTGTTCGGCGACAACGTGTCCGAGCTGACATTCCGGCGCGAGACCGTACTGATCGATCACTGCGCCACCCCACTGGAATTCCGCGAGTACTGGAAGAACAACTACGGGCCCACGATCGCGGCGTACAAGTTCAATGCCGGTCAGCCGGAGCAGGTCGCCGCCCTCGACCGTGACTTCCTGGCGTTCCTGGAGAAGTGGAACGAGACCGAGGAGCCGGGGAAGACGGTCTATCACGCCGAGTACCTGTTGGTGACCGCCACCAGGCGCTGACGGCTACAGGACGGTGAAGAGTTCCAGCTGGATGTTGTCGGGATCGCGGAACACCAGCGTCGCGTAGCCGAAGGGCTCTTCACCCGTCCTGATCCCGGAGTGGTCGATACCGAGTTCGTCGAGCCAGGCCACCCATGCCTCGAGGGCATCGCGCGAGCTCACGTTGAACCCCACATGATCCAGACCGGTCCGCGCCTCGTCGAAGGCGGTGCCGTCGTTACCGGTATTGGTGTGCAGGCCGATGGCCAGACCGCAGCGCGGGTCCAGCAGCAGCACACCGTATCCGGTGTGCTCCCGGTCGTAGTGCGGGAAGGTCATCGGCACCCGCTCGGCCCGGAACACCCGCTGATACCAGGCCACGCTGGCCTCGATATCGCGCACTGTCACCGAGATGTGGTGGACTCCGGTGATATCCGGGGCAGTGTCCTCGCTCATGGGACTACACCGTAGTCCGGTCGCCGATGATCTCGGCGAGCCTTCGCTTGGATGATTCCGATTGCACGCGTTGCGGCCACCAGAACCAGCGGCCGAGCAGCGCCGCGATCGCGGGAGTCATGAACGAGCGCACCACCAGGGTGTCGAACAGCAATCCCAGCGCGATGGTGGTGCCGATCTGGGCCATCACCGTCAGATCGCTGAATGCGAAGGACGCCATGGTGAACGCGAATACCAGTCCCGCCGACGTGACCACCGATCCGGTGCCCGCCATCGACCGGATGATGCCGGTCTTGAGCCCGCCGGCCACCTCCTCCTTGAATCGCGACACCAACAGCAGGTTGTAGTCGGAGCCGACGGCCAGCAACAGGATGACCGACATGGCCAGCACCATCCAGTGCAGCTCGAGGCCGAGGATGTGCTGCCACAACAGGACCGACAGCCCGAACGAGGCGCCGAGGGACAACAGCACCGTCCCGACGATCACCGACGCGGCCACCAGGCTCCGGGTGATGATCAGCATGATGATGAAAATCAGTGTCACTGCGGCAATTCCGGCGATCAGCAGGTCGTAGAACGAGCCGTCCTTCATATCCTTGTACGTGGCGGCGGTGCCGGCGAGGAAGATCTTGGAGCCCTCCAGTGGTGTGCCCTTGATGGCTTCCTTTGCGGCCAGCTTGATGGGGTCGATCAGTGCGACGCCTTCGGGGGTCGCGGGGTCACCCTCGTGGCTGATGATGAACCGTACCGACTTGCCGTCGGGGGAGATGAAGTTCTTCATGCCCTGTTTGAAGGCCTTGTTCTGGAAGGCTTCCGGCGGTAGGTAGAAGGTGTCGTCGTTTCTGGATTCGTCGAACGCCTCGCCCATGGCGGTCGAATTGTCCTGCATCGAGGACATCTGATCCTGCATACCCTTCTGGGTCTGATACATCGTCAGCATCATCGATTTCATCGATTTCATCGCCTCGATCTGAGGCGGCAGCAACCGGACCATCTGCGGCATCAGCGAGTCGAGGCGTTCCAGGTCGGGGATCAGCGACTTGATGTCCTCGGTCGTGGTGTTGATGCCGTCGAGGGTGTCGAAGATCGACCGGATTGACCAGCAGACCGGGATGTTGTAGCAGTGTGGTTCCCAGTAGAGGTAGCCGCGCAGGGGGCGGACAAAATCGTCGAAAGTGGCGATGTTGTCCCGTATTTCGGCGAGGTCGATCGTCATGTTCTTGGTCTTGGTGACCATCGAGTGGGTGGTTGCGGCCATCTGGGCGGTGATGGCGTTCATCTTCTCCATCGTGTCGATGGTCTTCTGCATGTCCTCGGCCTGGATGAGCAGTTCGCCGAACCGGTCCTGCAGGTACTTCTGGTTCATCGTCGCGGTGGTGCCCTGGCGGCTGAGCAGGAAGGGCAGTGTCGAGTGCTCGATCGGCTTGCCCTCGGGGCGGGTGATCGCCTGCACCCTGGCTACGCCGGGGACCCGGACGATCGCCTTGGCGATCTTGTCGATCACCAGGAAATCCGCGGAATTGCGCAGATCGTGGTCGGATTCGATCATCAGGAGTTCGGGGTTCAGCCGCGATGCGTTGAAATGCCGCTCGGCGGCGGTGTACCCGATGTTCGCCGACAGATCGGCGGGCAGGTATTTGCGAGGGTCGTAGTTCGTCTTGTACCCGGGCAGCGTGAGCAGGCCGATCAGCGCCAACGCCAGTGTCGCGGCCAGGATGGGCCCGGGCCAGCGCACCACCGCGACACCCACGCGCCGCCACCCGCGGGACCGGATGCGGCGCTTGGGCTCGAACCGGCCGAAGCGGCTGCCGATCACGATGACGGCCGGACCGAGGGTCAGCGCCGCGACCACCGCCACCAGTGTGCCGATGGCGCACGGCACGCCCATGGTCTGGAAGTACGGCAGCCGGGTGAGGCTCAGGCACAGCATGGCGCCGGCGATGGTCAGGCCGGACCCCAGCACGACGTGCGCGGTGCCATGGAACATGGTGTAGTACGCCGATTCCCGGTCCTCGCCGTCGCCCCGTGCCTCCTGATAGCGGCCGATGGCAAAGATGGCGTAGTCGGTTCCGGCGGCGATGACCATCAGCGTCAACAGGTTCACGGCGAAGGTGGACAGACCGATGATGCTGTAGTGGGCAAGGAAGGCGACGATCCCGCGGGCGGCGCCGAGTTCGACGAACACCGTCAGCAGAATCAGGATCACGGTGGTGATCGAGCGGTACACCAGCAGCAGCATCACGGCGATCGCCACGAGGGTGACGGCGGTGACCCGCGCGATGCTCTTGTCGCCGGCATGAGCCTGATCGGATATCAGCGGGGCAGCGCCGGTGACATAGACGTCGACGCCGGGTGGCGGGGGTGAGTTCGCGACCAGATCGCGGATCGCGGCGACCGAATCATTGGCCCGCGTCTCGCCCAGATTGCCGTGCAGGTAGAGCTGCACATAGGCGGACTTACCGTCGGCGCTCTGGGCGCCGGACGCCGTCAGCGGATCACCCCAGAAGTCCGCCACGTGCTGGACGTGCACGGTGTCGGCCCGCAACTTCTGGACCAGACCGTCGTAGTAGACATGGGCATCGGGGCCCAGCGGGTCTTTGCCCTCCAGCACGATCATGGCATTGCTGTCGGAGTCGAATTCCTTGAAATCGGCACCGATCTTGCGCATGGCGACCATTGCGGGCCCGTCCTGCGGGCTGAGGCCGACGGTATGCGCCTGCCCGACCTTTTCCAGGGTCGGGACCAGAGTATTGGTCAGGACGGTCAACACCAGCCAAGCCAGCACGATGGGGATCGCGAGCGCGCGGATGACGCGGGCGATCGTCGACCGTTTCGCCACGGTGTCATTCATCGTCTCGCCCCCATCAATCAGGCCAGACCCATCTCTGGTGGTGCCCGGAAGGGGGCGACCGCCGCGAAACACCTGCACCGTCGCGCGTAATATACCTGCCCGTCAAACGGGAGCAGGCTGTAACCGGGTCGCCGTCAGACTTCAACCCGCCGCCGGCACACGCCTTTTGGCGCGCCGGCTGTACACATCTCCGAGGAACCTGCTGGTCTCGGCGGCGCACCGGCGGGCGTGCGAGGAATCGACGAGGTCGAATGCGTGCCCGGCGCGCGGTATCTCGCGGTATTCGACCGGATTGCGCGACACTGCGCGCAGTGCGTCACGGAAGGTGCGGGCCTCCCGCACCGGGATGATGGTGTCCTGCTCGCCGTGGATCAGCAGGAACGGGGGAGCGTCCTGGTGGATACGCGCCATGGGCGATGCCTCGGTGAACACCTCGGGGTGGCGGGATTGGCTGCGCCGCACCACAACCCGTTCCAGGAAGCCCTGGAAGTTCTGCCGGGTGGGCGTGGACCGGTCTTCCCAGTCGTAGCGGCCGTAGATCCCGACGACGGCGTCGACCGACGTGTCCGCCGTCTCGGCGAGTTCACCGCGGAACGCGGGATCACCGGGGGTCAGGCCTGCCAGCGCGGCGAGGTGACCACCTGCCGAGCAGCCGGCGATCGCGACGAAGTTGTGGTCGCCGCCGAACCTGTCGACTCCTGCGCGGGCCCACGCGATCGCGGCGTTGACATCGGCGATGTGCCGCGGCCAGCGGTGCAGCGGCGACACGCGGTAATTCATCGTCAGGCACACCCAGCCCTGCTCGACCAGATGGGACAGCAGGGTGTGGCCCTGCAGCACGCGGGTGCCCTGCACCCAGGCGCCACCGGGCACGAACAGCAGCACCGGCGCGGGTTGGGCGGGGAGTTCGGGCGACCGCCAGACATCCAGTTGTTGCGCCGGGTGGTCGCCGTACTGGACCGAACGGCGGTACAGGCATCTGCGCCGTTGTCCGCCGGCCCGCAGGAAGGGTGGAATCAGTCCCGCGCCCACCGCCGCGAGGGTCTCGGCGGCGGCAACTGTCGTCTCCTCGTGGTCAGGCTCGGCGCCGTCATCCGGCTCGATGTTGCTGACACCGATCCGGCGGTTGATGGCGGCGGTGACGGCGGCCGGTGCGTAATGGCCGCCATACAGTGCCATCGCCGTCAATCCGGCGAACGGTTCCAGGTGCTTGCCGACCACAGGCAGTGAGGAGTACGCCCTGGCGGAGGCCAGAACGAGATCGGCGGGCAGGCCGGCGAGGCGGCGGGCTGTGGACATGAGCGCCTAACGCTGCGGGGTGTCGGACGACCGTACCGCGGGGTCGTCGATGCCACATGAAGTACAGACCGCAAATTCGATGTCGAAATGGCCGCAATCGGGACAAATGAATTCAAGCATGGCGACGACTCCCAGTTGGTGACGGGCGCCGGCGGTTTCAGCGCGCAGTGCCTGTACCCGGGGGTGTCAGCGGCAAAACTTGATATCGCAACCGCGTGAGACGATCCGGCGGTGACCGATCCGGATGGGCAGGCATGGCGCGAGCAGGCCACTGGCCGCGCCGACAGCTACCTCCAGCAGTGGGCGCTGCGGGCTGACGGGCCGGCCCAGCAGGGGTCGCGCTCGTTGGTCATACCGGTACGGACGTCCGAGAACGTGCTCGCCGTGCTGAAGGTCGGCCGCCCCGACCGCGACACCGAACACGAACACCTGGTGCTGCGGCGCTGGGGTGGCGAGGGTGCGGTGCGGCTGCTGCGCGCCGACCCACATCACCGGGCTGTCCTGCTGGAACGGCTGCATCCGCGCGACCTCACCACGAGTTGGGATGTCGAAGCCTGCGAAGTTGTGGCTTCGCTGTATCGCCGACTGCACGTACCGGCGATGCCGCAGTTGCGGTCGCTGGCGACCGTCGTGCGGGACTGGGTGCGGGAGTTCGAGGCGTTACCCCGCAACGCACCGATACCGCACCGGCTGGTCGAGCAGGCCGCCGCGGTGGGACGGGAACTGGCCGCCGACACCTCGGGAGTGGATCGCGTGGTGCACGGTGACCTTCACTACGGCTCGGTGCTGGCCGGTGACCGGGAGCCGTGGCTGGCCATCGCGCCTCGGCCGTACAACGGCGATCCGCACTGTGAACTGGCCCCCATGTTGTGGCATCGGTGGGATGAGCTCGCCGGCCGAATCCGCGACGGTGTGCGACTGAGGCTCGCCACGCTGATCGACGTCGCGGGCTTCGACGAAGACCGGGCGCGCGCCTGGGTCCTGGTGCGGGTGGTGCACAGCGCGGCGCAGGAGGTGTCAAAAGGCACGCGCGCCGACACCACGCTGTTGACCAAATGCGTCGCTTTGGCCAAGGCCGTCCAGGATTGAGGTTCTCAGTCCCGGACGAAAGTGGCGTCGACCGATACGGCGGCGTCGTGTTCGCCGGGTCCGGCGAAATCGATGAACACGGCCTCGATGGAGCCGCCGGCGAACCCGAACGGAGATGCATATCGCTTCGACACCGCATAGGCGACGCTGCGCCCCACCGAGATGGTCTGCATCATGTCGATCGACGCCATGTGCATGTCGGTCATGGCTGCCACGACGTGGCCGTCCAGGTACAGCGTGATGTCGCCACGGACGTCCATCGTTCCGTCGACGATTCCAGTCCGCTCGAACACCACACCGAAGACATTGCGGCCCAGTCTGATCGGTTGATCCGCCACCAACGACTGTTCGCGGCCCGACTTGTTGCGCACATAGTGCAACCGTCCGTCGTCGACGAACAACGTGTGTCCACCGGAGCGGTTGCCCTGTGAATACACCACCCCTCGAGCGTCGAGGCTGTCGATCGACACCGGCGCCCGGAGCGTGAACGAGCGGCCGCGGATCAGGCCGCCGATCGGTGAGTGCGTGGCCGGGGTGTCGGGGTAGAAGGCCACCCGATGCGGTGCGGCTCCCGCTGCGACGAAGGACCGGGCGGCGATGAGCTCGGACATGCTGAGATCGTTGAGCGGATACGCCCGGTACTGCAGCGCTTGTTGATGCCACAGCGCTTTGAGCTCGGCCAGCCTTTCCGGGTGCGTCTCGGCCAAGTCGTCGCACTGACTGCGGTCGCGGTCGAGGTGGTAGAGCTCCCACTGATCGTCGTCGAAATGGGACCAGCCGCGGGGCAGCGATGAGGTCGGAGGATGGACGGTGTTGGCGAACCAGCCGTCTTTCCAGATCCCGCGGGTGCCCATCATCGAGTAGAACTGCGAGTGTTTCGCGGGTTCGGCGGCCGGGTCGTGAAGCGCGGCGGCGAAACTCTTTCCTTCCAGCGGGGTCTGCGGGATGCCCTTGACCTGCCCGACATCGGTGATGCCGAGCAGGTCGTAGATCGTGGGGGTCACGTCGCTGACATGCACGTAGTTGTCGCGGATGTCGTCGCGCGCGAGACGGGCCGGCCACGACACGATGCACGGGTCGGCGATGCCACCCTCATGTGAGGCATAGCGTTTGAAGAGTTTGTAGGGCGTGTTGAATGCCATCGCCCATCCCGTCGAGTAGTTCATCTGTGTGCCCGGTCCGCCGAGCTCGTCGAAGAGGTCCAGCGCCGAGAGTGCCGGATCCCCGCCTCCGCGCAGCCGCGCCATTTCGTCCACCGCGCCGGTCGGCCCGCCCTCACCGCTGGCGCCGTTGTCGGACATCACGACCACGATGGTGTTGTCCAGTTGCCCAGTGCTTTCCAGGTAGTCGAGCACTCGGCCGATCTGTGCGTCGGTGTAGCTGAGGAAACCGGCGAACACCTCGGCCATCCGGCACGACACCCGCTTCTCGTCAGCCGAAAGCGATTCCCATGGCAGCACGGTGTCGAGTTCGGGCCACGGCACGCCGTCGACGCTGGTGCGCTCGGCATACGGGTTCATCGGTGACATGGCCGTCTCCGCGGGAATCAATCCGAACGCCTTTTGGTTTTCCAGCGCGATGTCGCGGTAGCGCTCATAACCCATGTCGAACCGACCTCGGTACCGGTCGGCCCAGTGCGCGGCGACCTGGTGCGGCGAGTGTCCGGCACCGGGACACAGATACATGAACCACGGTTTGTCGGGCGCCGACGCGTGGTGGTCACGCAGGAAGCCGATTGCGTTGTCGGCCAGGTCTTTTGACAGATGATATCCCTGTTCTGGAGTGGCCGGCGGGTCGATCGGCCTGCTGTCGGTGACCAGGCTCGGGTACCACTGGTCGGTCATCCCGTCGAGGAATCCGTAGAAGCGGTCGAATCCGCGACTCAGCGGCCAGTACCGGCGGGACCCGGCGGCGTGACAGTCTTCGAGCGGCGCGAGATGCCACTTGCCGACGGCATAGGTTGACCATCCGCGCTCGGCCAGCACCTCGGAGATCAAGGCCGACTCGGCCGGGATGCGGCCGTTGTGGCCGGGGTAGCCCGCTGCCATGTTGAGCACCGACGCGACTCCCACCGACGTCGGGTTGCGGCCAGTCAGCAGCGAGGCGCGGGTCGGCGAGCACAGCGCCGTGGTGTGGAACTGGGTCAGTCGGATGCCACGCTCGGCGATCCGCCGCATCGTGGGCATGTCCACGAGTCCGCCGAAGCAGTCCCAGGTGGCGATGCCGGTGTCGTCCCAGAGCAGGTACAGCACGTTGGGCGCCCCCTCGGGCGCAGCGGCTGCGCGGTACGGATCCCAGTCCGGCACCGATTCGCGGACGTCCTGCGACACAGTTCCCGTGAAGTCGGTCATCGACGCTGCCCGCCGCCCGCTACCGCGGCAGTGGCACGCTCGATGTCGTGGGACTGGTTGAGCAGCCATGGATGGATGGGCGGACCTCCCACGGCAACGACGACGAACAATCCGACTGCCACCCAGACGTCGATGCCAGGAACCCACTGTCCGAGTGCCATGACGGCCGCTGCGGCGGCGGCAACCAACCCCAGTTTGGCGATCAGGAATCGCCCGATCGGATGGCGAGGTAGCTGCTGACCGCGGCGTTGCGCCCACCACCGAACCGCGGTCGATACCGCCATGACCACGGCCATGATGGCCAACAGGCGCAGGGCGTGCTCCAGGGGCGGATGGCCTGCCTGGGCCAACCACAACGCACCGATCGCCATCCCCGCGATGGCGTAACCGATCCGAGTCTGTACATCCTTGGGGAGTTGCCGCCAAAAATCTGTCATGACTGACACTTTACTGGAAGTGTCAGTCATGACAGGTTTATCTCGCGAAGATGCCATAGTGCATTGATGACCGCTGACGTCGGCAAGCGGGAGGCCCACAAGATCGCCACCCGACAGGCCATTCAGGCAGCCGCGGACAAATTGTTCGAGGCCCGGGGTTACGCCAACACCACCGTCCGCGACATCGCCGATGCCGCCGGAGTCACTGAGCGGACCTTCTTCCGATACTTTTCCGGAAAAGAGGCGCTGCTGATCAAGGACATCGAGGCCGCGCTGCCGAGACTCGAATGTGAGATCGTGCAGCGGCCGGCCGACGAAGCGCCGCTGGCTGCCGTCGAGAACGCATTCTTCGCTCTCGCCGAGGGCATGCGCGACAGCCGCCCGAATCTGTCATGGCTGTTCCAGGACGGTCCACCCGGCCCCAAATTGGAGAAGTCGACGCCGGGCTTGCTGCTCAAATTCGAGCAGGCGATCGCCGACGCGCTCCAACGGCGAATGCGTCCCGACCAACCCGTCGAATTCGGCGATGTGTTCACCTGTCAGGTGCTCGCCAGATGTGCGGTTGCTGCGCTACGCAGCGCAGGTATTCGCAACTGGCAGCTGAGCGTGGAGGATCGCGTGGACCGGCCCACTGAAGCCGACTTGGTCAAAAGGGCTTTCGACATCGTCCGCCGCGCCTAATCGGTCGCTTCTCGACATTGCGACACGGCCACGGAAGTGTATCCATCCGAGCATCATTCGTCACAAAAGTCACACGAATCACTATCGTCACAACAGTCGAATTGTGACGTCATCAGCGACGTCCCGCCCTGAAAGGTGTGACATGTCGCCGCGTCTCCGGAACGCCTCATCGGCGATGGCGCTGGCCGCTGTCACAGGTCTCACCGCCGCGATCGGGATTGCCCCAATCGCCGCCGCCGATCCCTGCACCGGCGCCGCGGCGGCCGCTCAACCGCCGCCCGGACTGAATCGCGAGGTGGCGAGCCCCTCCAAGATTCCGTTCAGCCCGCCGACGGGGCACCGGCCGCCCGGCACCAACGAGAAGGCGCCGATGCCCAAGCTGGGGCAGTTGCCGTTGGAAATCCTCAAAGCGCTCTACCCCAAATCCGCGGCAGTGCAGAAGGAAGCAGCGGTGGCGCCGACCCCACCGAGCCCGTCAGCGGCGACCAGTCCGCAGCAGCAGGCACCTGTACAGGCGGCGCCCGCGCCGGCGGCCGCCCAGCCCGTGCCTGCTGCGCCACCGGGCACTGCGCTCGTGGGCTGGGTCACCGGACCCGACAGTGCCACCGACACCGTCAACCGGTTCGGCATCACCGGCACTGACCTCGGAATCATGTGGGACAACGGCGATCCCGTGAACAAACAGGTGTTGATCGCATTCGGTGACACCTACGGATTCTGTGGTGTACGTGGCAGCCAGTGGCGGTACAACGCGTTGTTCCGCACCCAGGACCAGCAACTGGCCCGGGGCATCGAGGTGCCCAACGGGGCCGTCGCGAACCCGTATTCGGGGTCGCCGTCGTGGCTGCCCGGCCTGTCCCGGCAGATCATCAACAGCATCAACTGGGCGCCCGTCGAAAAGGGCATCATTCCCACTGCGGGTATCGCTGTGGGCAAGACGCAGTACGTGAACTTCATGTCGATCAAGAACTGGGACAGCAACGGCGCGTGGACCACCAATTTCTCGGCCGTCGCGGTGTCGCCCGACAACGGCGAACACTGGGGCGTCTATCCGGGTACCGTCCGCACCCCCGCGCCCGACAGCGTCCCCGGTGTGCGCTTCGTCGACGGTAACCAGAACTTCCAGCAGGGGGCCTTCCTGCGACCCGGTCCCGGCGACCCCTATCTGTATTCATTCGGCACGCCGGCCGGTCGCGGCGGTTCGGCGTTCGTCTCCCGCGTCGCGCCCGGCGCGGTCGCCGACGTGTCGCGCTACGAGTACTGGAATTCCGACAGCGGCGCCTGGGTGCCGGGCAATCCGGCGGCGGCCACCCCCGTCATCCCCGGGCCTGTCGGTGAGCTGTCGGCGCAGTACAACACCTATCTGAAGCAGTACCTGGTGCTCTACTGCAACGGGAACAACGATGTCGTGATGAGGACCGCTCCGGCACCCCAGGGGCCGTGGGGCCCAGAGCAACCGCTGGTGGCCTCGGCCGAGATTCCCGGCGGTATTTACGCGCCGTTCTTACACCCGTGGTCCACCGGCAAGGAGCTGTACTACAACCTGTCGCTCTGGTCGGCATACAACGTGATGCTGATGAAAACGGTGCTCCCATAGGCGCGACCTCGGACAATCCGGAACCCGGTGCCAATGACCGGATGTCGCGATAGTGTTCCAACGCTCCTATCGGCCCCTCCTGCCATCGGAAGGTTCGGCATGACCAGAACTCGGCTTTTCGCAGCCGCCGCATCCGCACTCGTCGTCCTCGGTATGGCGGGCTGCGCACCGCCCGAGAAGAAAGACACCGGCAGCCAGACCGAGTCCGGTGTCAACGCCAGCGAGGCCAAGTCCGCGGCCGACTTCGGCGGAATGGACGGCCTGGTCAAGGCCGCGCAGGCCGAAGGTGAGCTCAATGTGATTGCGCTGCCGCCGGATTGGGCGAACTACAAAGAGATCATCGACACGTTCGCCAGCAAATACAACATCAAGGTGAACTCGGCCCAGCCCGACGCCAACAGCCAGGACGAGATCAACGCCGCCAACCAGCAGAAGGGCAAGAGCACCGC
>CAMFLL010000204.1 GCA_945957405.1 uncultured Mycolicibacterium sp.
CATCGATGACGGCACTTCGATGTGAGCGCCGGCAACGTGGGACCGGATCTGGGCCGCGGACACGGCGCCGGACAGCACTCGGGGCGAGAAGGACTGCTGCAACGCCGCAGCGACAGCCAGCTGATCGATGCCGACTCCCATCTCCTGCGCCATGCGGACAACGGACATCGACTGCGGCGTGCCGTCGACCTCGCCGGGCGCCAGCCGACCGTTGGCGAAAACCTCTTTGACGACCACCGCGACGCCCGCATCGTGCGCTTCCGAAAGTGCGGCGCCCGAGGAGGATTCCAGCAGGTTCCAGGTCGATTGAACCGACGAGAACAGACGCGTTCCGTCGACGTCGATCTCCAATGCCGCACGGATGACATCGGCCTGCTTCGGACCGGACGTCGACAACCCCACCCGGACTCCGGTGTCGCGCAGTTCGGCCAAGGCGCGTTGGAGCTCGGAGTCGCTCAACACCGGACTGTCCTCGGTGACGGAGTGCACCTGATACAGGTCGAGGCGATCGCCCAGAAGTGCTCGCGTTTCGTCGATCTGGGTTTCGAAGGCACCCAGGCTGTGATCCTTGACCTCGTGAACGCCGGCATCCATCCGCCAGTCACCGACGTACCGGTAGCCCCACTTGGATGCGATGTCGATGTCGGTGACGTCCGGTCGTGACGCCAGCCAATCGGCCAGGAACTCCTCGGCGCGACCGTAGGACCGCGCTGCATCGAAGTACCGCACGCCGCAGGCATAGGCGGCATCCAGGACCTCGGCGGTGCGTGCCCGCATCTCGTCGATGGAGCGGGCACCGCCCACGTCGCGTCCACGCCCGCTGGTGATGTACGCCGGTCGCCCCAGCGCTGCCAGCCCCAGCCCCAAGCGGTCGTGTCCTCGTGTGGTCATGGCCCGACGCTACGCCGTGCCCGCGGCCTTCCCGGTCACCGCTTCGTCGTCGGCCCGATGTCGAGATCCGGGAACGTCGGCACCTCGAACCTGGTGTGCACGAACGCGTCGGTACACACCTGCTGTGCATGCTCGGCGATCTCGGCGAGCGTCGTGACCCACATACCGTCCATACCCTTGACTGTTTCGATCAACCGTTCCAGCGCAACCGCTTTGGACGGCCGACCGGAGATGAAGGGGTGATTGGTCAGGACGAAACAGCCGCCTTCGAGGTGCTGGGCCTCGGCTTCCAGCGTCCACATCTCCAACACCTTCGCCGGGCTCTCGATGATGCCGCTGCCCATCACCCCCGGGTAGCAGGCGTACTGCTCCCAGTCGTCGAGCGTCCAGTCCACAGGAATCTCGATCAGTGTGTCGTCGGATCCGGGTTCCACCGCGAAGCGGTACGGCTTGTCGCCGTCGAGCAGACTCGAGTCGTAGCGGAATCCGCGTTCGGCAAGCAGTCTCGGGGTGTGCCAGTTGGTCTCCCACCAGGGTGCGCGGTAGCCGACCGGGCGCAGGCCGGCCACCCGGTCCAGCGCATCAAGGCCACGGTCGAGATAGCGGGCCTCGGTGGCGGCGTCGATCCCCTGCATGGGCTCGTGCAGGTAGCCGTGGTGGCCGATCTCGTGGCCGCCGTCGATGATCATCCGGACGGTGTCCGGGTAGCAGTCGGCGGTGAAGCCCGGCACGAAGAACGTGGCGCGCACGTCTTGCCGTTGGAGCAGCCGCAACAGTCTCGGCACAGCCACCCGCGGGCCGTAGGACTGGTGACTCATCAACGACATCCGCGCCGCCGAACCCGGATCGTGCGCCAGCACACAGGATTCGGCGTCGACATCGAAGGTGAAGGCTGCTGCCGCTTGGTACCCCTCGGGCCAGGTGAACTCGTCAGGGGTGATGGACGTGGTCACAGGGCACGCCCCGCATCCGGTGCGGACCCGACCGCATCTGCGCTCGGATCGTCGTCCAGATAGCTTCGGTAGGCCCGTGGTCCGAGCACCGCATAGAGCCCCGCAGCGGTGAGCCCGCCGACGAGCCACGACAGGTCGAGCCCCCCGAGCGCGCGGGAGCCGAATCCCTGCATCACGCCGATGGGTCCGTACATGAACAGCCAGGTCGCGACGATGCCGGCCACAAAGCACACCATCGTGGTCCAGTTGATGTCGGGCAGTCGGCGGGTTCCGACCGGGTCGAACAGCCGGTGCGCATTCAGCTGTCGCTTTTCGATCACGAAGTAGTGCACCAGCATGATGCCCGCCCAGCTGGCGATCCACGCGACGATCGCACCGAGCCAGGTGCTGAGCACTGTGGCGAGGCTGGACTGGAAGATGAAGAAGATGACGACCGCGAATGCGAACACACCGACGAGGAAGTTCAATGTGCGCCGGTTCAGTTTGATGTCCAGGGCCTGGGTCGCGACCGAGAACGTGTAGATGTTGAGGATGTTCGTCGCGATCGGGCCGTGGATCACCAGGAACAGCACCGGCAGTGCCAACGCTCCGAAGTTCGAGACGATCAGCTCGCCGGGATCGACCGATCCGTTGGTGGTGGCCAGACTGGCGCCGAGAACGCCGAGCCACACCACCGGGATGTACTGACCGAGGGCACTGGCCAGGTACAGCTTCCGCCGCGGCACGCCCGTGCTGACGAATCGCGAGTAGTCGCAAGCATAGGTGAACCAGGTTATCCCCCAACCGATTCCGATCACCGTCATGACCGCTGACATGGCCGCGATGCGCTCGGTGCCCTGCAATACCTGACCGGCGGGCCCGGCATAGGACCAGTCGATGTGCAAGTGGAACCATGCCACGACAGACATCAGGATCAGCACCGCCAGCGTGGGCGGCACCGTCCAACGCTCAAACGCCGCAATGGTCCGGTACCCGAACCATGCCACCGTCACCTGGATCGCCATGATCAACGCAGCGACAGCGATCTTCGCGGCGATGTTCGGCGCGGCCGGATCGACGAGGCCGAGCTGGCCGAACAGCGCCATGACGAGATCCAGGATGATCCAGGTGTTGACCGCGCACCATCCGACGGCGAGCGCGGCCTGGATCGCGGCGGGCACGTAGGCTCCACGCCGACCGAACGCGGCGCGGGTCAGCACCATCCCGGTGACGCCGGTCTTCTGTCCGATCAGCACGAAGACGCCGAACAGTGCCATCCCCAGCGCGTTTCCGGCGATCAGGACGATCAGCGTGTCCCGCAGTCCGAGACCGAGTCCGATCCCCAGTGCACCGAGGACCCAGTTGATCGGGGCGATGTTGGCACCGGCCCAGATCCAGAACTGCCCCGAGACCCGGTTGGTACGAACCTCTTCGGGAACGGGCTGGAGGACCTCTTCGATCTGGTGGATCTCGAGCCCGTCGGTCTTGTTCGTGCCGTGTTCGGCGACGGGCGCCACGGCCGGATCGGCGGTTGCGCCGTCCGGTGGCTGATGCAGGTTCATGGGAACTCCTTCGTCGATGCAGAGACGCTGCGTCTATGTTGCATCAATTGCAACACTGACTCGTTGGGTGACGATATTGTGCGCTAGGTCATATGTCAACGTTGCACCGACTGCGTCGCCGACACCACCACCGCCATCTGCCCATGAATGTGGTTCTACCAGCGGTGAATCCCGAAAGACGCCCCTCGCCACCGTCCACGCGTGTCAAATTTTGACGGAACCACTGTTGACGTAGATGCATCAGTGTTGCATCATTCGTTGCAGCCGTCGAATCTTCGGCGTACTCCGGCTCCCCTTGGGCATCGCCTCGATGCCACCGTCAATTCGAAAGGAAACTCTGATGAACCTCGAACGCCTCAAGAACATCCCGAACGGCGAGAAAGTGGTCCCCACCTTCAGCGCCGCCGAGATGGAACGGCGCCTGCTCGCGCTGCGCAAGCACATGGCCGGCGACGGCCTGGACGCGGTGGTGTTCACCAGCTACCACAACGTGAACTACTACTCCGACTTCCTCTACACGGCGTTCGGTCGTCCCTACGCACTGGTGGTCACCCCGGACAGCGCGACGACGGTGTCCGCCAACATCGATGCGGGCATGCCCTGGCGGCGCACCTTCGGCGACAACGTCGTCTACACCGACTGGCGGCGCGACAACTTCGAATACGCCGTCCAGCAGGTGCTCGCCGAGCAGGGCATCACCAGCGGCCGCCTCGGGGTCGAGGACGACCACATCAATCCCGATCTACTGTTCCGGCTCACCGCGGCCCTCCCCGACATGCAGCCCTTCGACGTGAGTGCAGCCACCATGCGGCTGCGGATGATCAAGTCGGCCGAGGAGATCGAACTGATCAAGCAGAGTGCCCGGATCGGCGATCTCGGCGGCGAAGCCATCCGCGCCGCCATCACCGAGGGCGTGCCGGAGTACGAGGTGGCGATCGCAGGATCGAACGCGATGATCCGTGAGATCGCGCGCACCTTCCCGCACGCCGAACTGCGCGACACCTGGGTGTGGTTCCAGTCCGGGATCAATACCGACGGGGCGCACAACTGGGCCACCAGCCGCCGCGTGGAACGCGGAGACATCCTGTCGCTCAACTGCTTTCCGATGATCGCCGGGTACTACACGGCGCTTGAGCGGACACTGTTCTATGGCGAGCCCTCCGCCGAGCACCTGCGGCTGTGGGAGATCAATGTCAAGGTGCACCGTCGCGGCCTGGAACTCATCAAGCCCGGCGCGGTGTGCAAGGACATCGCTGCCGAACTCAACGAGATCTACGACGCCGAAGGCCTGATGCCGAACCGCACCTTCGGCTACGGACACTCCTTCGGAGTGCTCTGCCATTACTACGGTCGCGAGGCCGGCCTGGAGCTGCGCGAGGACATCGACACCGTGCTCGAACCCGGAATGGTCGTGTCGATGGAACCGATGATCATGGTGCCGGAGGGACAGCCCGGCGCCGGCGGCTACCGCGAGCACGACATCCTGGTGGTCGGCGAGGACGGTGCCGAGAACATCACCAAGTTCCCGTTCGGCCCGGAACACAACATCATCAGCGCCGGGTGACATCGAGACGATGAGGCTGCCGGGTGACAATGACTTGAAGCACCCGGCAGGAGGGCAGGTGACCATGAGCGTCGACGACGCGGACGACCTCGCGCAACAGAACGGCGACCAACACGAAGACTCCCGGCCGTCGGCATCCGTGCTGCTCAACGGGCTCCGTGTACTCGAGTCATTCTCCCTGTCCGAGCCCGTGCTGGGCGTCACCGAGATCGCACGCAAGGTCGACCTGCACAAGAGCAGCGTCTCGCGCATCCTGGCCACCCTGGAGAAGGCCGGCTACGTGGAGCGGGACGCCGGCACCGGCCGCTTCCGGCTGGGGCTCGGTCTGATAGCACTGACCGGGCCCCTGCTGGCCAACCTGGATGTGCGCCGCGTCGCGCAGCCCGAGCTGGTGGAGCTCACCCGGCGCACGGGCGAAACCACGGCGCTGATGGTCTGGAACGGCCACGAATCGGTGGTCGTCGAGCAGGTACAAAGCCCCAAGGAGGTCAAGCACACCGCCTCGGTCGGTACACGGTATGACACGTATCAGAGCGCGTCGGTGCAGGTGTTTCTGGCCGAGATGCCGTCGGCCGACGTGCAGCGGTTGTTCGAGCGACGGTTTCTCGTGGGTCCCGACACCCCCGAGGCCGCCCAGGTCTACCTCGACGAGCTCGGCGATGCCCGGAACCGCGGGTACTCCGTCAACGACGGCCGCACGTCTCTGGAAGAGGTCGGTATCGCCGCCCCGGTCCACGATCACCGCGGGGTACTCGTCGGCGCAATCCTGTTGTCCGCACCGCGCTTCCGCGTGCCACCCGCCATGCTCGACCAACTCGGCAACGCGGTCGCCGACGCCGCCCGGCAGGTCACGCTACGCCTCGGTGGTGCTCGGGCACTCCCCCGCCCGGTCGCCTGATCGGGCTTGGCGCAGGCCTGATTTCGATGCCGGCACCCTTGCACGCCGGGTGCGGCCGAGCATGTGCAGACCAACCCAGCGGTCGGGTGGGCAAGTCCACCCGATGTTGTGCCGCACTCCTAGTTCGCCAATAATGTCACGGTGTTTGGACCCGAAACGAAGGCGCACGTCACATTTCCCCGCCGTATTGCGGTGGTCAACAGGGGTGAGGCCGCGGTACGCCTGATTCGGGCCGTACGGGAGCTGAACGCCGAGTACCGCTGCGGCATCAAAACTGTTGCACTGCATACCGATGCCGAGCGGCGCGCCATGTTCGTCAGACAAGCCGATGAAGCGGTGACGCTGCGCAAGACATCCGCGGGCATCGTCTACCTCGATCACGTCGAATTGGAACGAGCTCTGCTGGAATCCAAGGCCGACGCAGTCTGGGTGGGCTGGGGATTCGTCGCCGAGGACATCGCCTTTGCCGAGCTCTGCGCGCGGCTGAACCTCACGTTCATCGGGCCCAGCCCGTCGGCCATGCAGACCCTCGGCGACAAGGTCGAAGCAAAGTTGCTGGCCGAGAAGGTGGGCGTACCCCTGGCACCGTGGAGCGGTGGCCCAGTCGGAACCCGCGAAGACGCTCGTCGGCACGCCGAAGCCATCGGCTATCCCCTGATCATCAAAGCCCGCAGCGGTGGCGGCGGTCGCGGCATCCGCAAGGTGTTCGCCCCGGACGAGCTCGAACTCGCACTGGAGCGCACCCAGGGCGAGGCCGAACGCTCCTTCGGCGATCCGGTCGTGTTCCTCGAACGCCTCGTCACCGACGCCCGCCACGTCGAGGTCCAGGTCATCGCCGACAAACACGGCAATGTGTGGGCCCCTGGCGTGCGTGACTGCTCCATCCAACGCCGAAACCAGAAGGTGATCGAAGAATCCAGTTCACCGCTGCTGACCAAGGAGCAGGCCGACCACCTGCGCCGCGTGTCGGCCGACCTGGTCCGCACGGCCAACTACAGCGGTGCCGGCACCGTGGAGTACCTCTACCAGCCTGATCAGAAGACCTTCACATTTCTCGAAGTCAACACCCGGCTCCAGGTCGAGCACCCGATCACCGAGGCCACCACCGGCATCGATCTGGTCAAGCTGCAGATCATCGTCGCCGCAGGCGGCACCCTCGACGGTGCATGCCCCGCCGAGTTCGGCCACGCCGTCGAGGCCCGACTGAACGCCGAGGACGCCGACAACGGATTTGCGCCCGCGCCGGGCACCGTGGGCCTCCTCAAGTTTCCGCTCGGCCCCGGGATCCGGGTCGACACCGGTATCGCTCAAGGCGACGTCATCCCCCCGGACTACGACTCGATGGTCGCCAAGATCATCGCCTGGGGCCGCGACCGCGACGAAGCACTGGCACGGTTGCGGACCGCCCTGCGTGAGACGACCGTCGTCATCGATGAAGGCACCACCAACAAGTCCTTCCTGCTGGATCTGCTCGACCGCGATGAGGTGATCTCCGCCACGGCCGACACCGGGTGGCTGGACCGGACGGGCGCCGGAACGGCCACCGGTCCCACGCCGAAGGCCGATATCGCGCTCATCGCCGCCTCGGTCGACGCGTACGAGGCCGAGGAAAGTCTCGAACGCGCCGATTTCCAGGTCTCGGCGCGCGGTGGACGGCCGCGCGCCACCCACGCCATCGGCCGCACCGTCGAACTCAACTACCAGGGCCAGTCCTACAAGCTCGTGGTCGGACAGATCGGCCCGCACAGCTATAACGTCGTCGGTGACAGCGGTGACCTAGTCATCGATGTCGAACGGCTCGGCGAGTTCGAGAGTCGCGTCACCCTCGGCGACGAACGCTTCCACGTCGTGACCGTCGCCGGACCCACCGGATTCCTCGTCGAGGTGGACGGCATCAGTCATCGCATCAGCCAGGACGAAGCCGGTCTGGTGCGCGCGGGAGCGCCGGCAGTCGTCGTCGCCATCCCGGTAGCCGTGGGCGACGAGGTCGAGGCCGGTGCCACGCTCGTGGTCCTGGAGAGCATGAAGATGGAGACCGCGCTGCGCGCCCCGTCGGCGGGCCGAGTCCGCGAGATCTTCGGGACGGTCAACAGTCAGGTCGACGCCGGCGCCGCCCTCCTACGCTTCGATCCGGTAGGGGAGAAAGCAGCAGACCAGGCCGCGCCGCGCGTCCAGTTCCGCACGCCGCCGAGGAACGAGGGAGCAAACCCGCGCACCGCCACCCTGGCCCGGCTCGAGGAACTTCGTGGCCTGATCACCGGATACGACGTGAGCGCCGACCGCGCACGCATCCTGCTCGCGGAATACGAGGCCCTACGCAACAGCCAACCCAGCAATGACCAGGACCTCGTCGACGCCGAACTGGGGCTGCTGGCCACCTTTGCCGACATCTGCGAGCTCTCCCGCAACCGGCCCGCGCCGGGCGAAGAAGAGGCCGACGAGGCCGTCCACAGTCCGCGTGAACACTTCCACTCCTTCCTGCGTTCGCTGAACGCCGAGGTGGAGGCGCTGCCGTCGTCGTTCCGCACCAAGATCGCCCGCGTGCTGCGCAACTACGACGTCGATAGCCTCGAGCCGGGCCCCGAACTGGAAGAAGCCGTCTACCGACTGTTCCTCGCCTTACAGCGCATGGAAAATCAGGTGCAGGTGATCAACGCGTTACTGGGCCGCTGGCTCACGGCGGGTGATTTGCCACCGGCTTCGACGACGGCGGTGGGCGAGGTACTCGAGCGGCTCATCGTCGCGACACAGGTGCGCTACCCGGTGATCGGCGACATCGCCCGCAACCTGCAGTTCCGCATGTTCGACGAACCGCAGATCCTCAAGGCGCGCGAACAAATCTACGATGGGGTGCGCGAAGGCCTGCAATACCTCGCCGACAATCCCGACGACCCCGACAATGCGGCTCGTATAGACGAGCTCGCTGCAACGCCGGAGTCATTACTCGGCCTTCTGGCAGAACATATTTCGCGCCCAGGGCCCCTGCTCGAGGTGGTCACGCGACAGTACTACGAGATCCGAGCCCTGCAAGACGTCAGGACGGTCGAACAAGCCGGTTTCCAGTTCGTCACCGGCAGTTACGAATTGGCCGGACAACAACTTCATCTGGTCTCGACGGTGACGGACCGCGAGCGGCTGGCGGCGACGCTGAGCACGGTCGAGGCGCTCTCCGAACCCAATGCCGGCAGCATGGTCGTCGACATCTACCTGTCTTGGCCGGAGGCACCCACCGACGGCTACGAACTGTCCACCGCCCTGCGTGACGTACTTGCCGAGCATCCCGGCACGACGAAATGGCGCCGGGTGACCGTCACGGTCGTCGGCCGCGAACTGCACCAGATGACGTTCCGCCCCGCACAGGACGGTGGCCTCGCGGAAGACCGCACGATCCGCGACATACACCCGCTGACCGGGCAACGCCTCGACATGTGGCGGCTCAAGAATTTCGACGGCACTCGTTTACCAGCCGCCGCCGATACCTACCTCTTCCACGTGGTGGCCAAAGACAACCCGTCCGATGAGCGCCTCATCGCGATGGCCGAAGTTCGCGATGTGACCCCTGCGCTCGACGACGCCGGCGAGATGATCGGCATACCGGCCCTGGAGCGCACCCTGGCGGCGTGTCTCGACGGTATCCGGCGGGTGCAGACCCAGCGCGGTAAGAAACGGCTCGACAACAACCGCGTCGCGCTGTACGTATGGCCGGTGCTCGACATCTCCGCCGTCCGCGCCCCAGCAATGGTGCGGCGCATAGCACCGCTGGCGCTCAACGCCGGCCTGCAGGAGATCACCATCCTGGCAAGCGTCAAGGATGCCGAGGCGCCGCAGCCGAGAAGAGCGGCGATCCGCTTCTCGTACTCGCCGGGCGCCGGGGTCGTCGCGAATGTGACTGCGCCCCCCACTGATCCGTTGCGTCCGCTCGACGGCTACGCACAGAAGGTCCAGCGTTCACAAGCCCGCGGCCTGGTCTACCCCTATGAGCTGGTTCCCCTTCTCACCGGCAACGACGGCACCTTCGTCGAATATGACTTCGACGAGTCCGGGACGTTGGCACCCGTCGACCGTCCATACGGACGCAACACTGCCGGCCTCATCGTCGGCACGGTGTCGCGGTCGACGCCCCGTCACCCCGACGGAATGACGCGCGTCGCGTTGTTCGGCGACCCGACGAAAGCCCTGGGAACGGTGGCCGAGGCCGAATGCGCCCGCGTGGTCGCGGCACTCGACCTCGCCGAGCGTCTGGCGGTGCCCGTCGAGTGGTTCGCGTTGTCCTCCGGTGCCACGATTTCGATGGAGAGCGGCACCGAGAACATGGACTGGGTGTCCCGCGCGCTGCGCCGCATCATCACTTTCACCCAGAACGGCGGCGAGATCAACGTCGTCGTCGCAGGAATCAACGTTGGCGCGCAGCCGTATTGGAACGCCGAGGCGACAATGCTGATGCACACCAAAGGCATTCTCGTCATGACACCCGACAGCGCGATGGTCCTGACCGGGAAGCAGTCTCTGGATTACTCCGGTGGGGTCTCGGCGGAGGACAACTTCGGCATCGGCGGCTACGACCGGGTGATGGGGCCCAACGGGCAGGCGCAGTATTGGGCACCGAACCTTCAGGCCGCCTGCGAGGTACTGTTCGCGCATTACGACCACGCGTATGTCGTTGCCGGAGAGCGGTTCCCGCGGCGTGCGGACACGTCCGATCCGGTGGACCGCGACGTCCGCGCCTACCCGCACGTGCATCCGTCCAGCGACTTCACCACCGTCGGCGACATCTTCTCCAGCAGTACCAACAAGGACCGCAAGAAGCCGTTCGACATCCGCACAGTCATGCACTCTGTCGTCGACCAGGACCATCCGGTCCTCGAGCGGTGGGCCGACATGGCCGATGCCGACACCTCAGTGGTGTTCGACGCACACGTGGCCGGGATCCCGGTGTCCGTGATCGGCATCGAATCTCGCGTCATCCCACGCAAGGGGTGGGTGCCCGCCGACGGGCCGGACCAGTGGACGTCAGGCACGCTGTTCCCGCAGTCCTCGAAGAAGACCGCGCGCGCAATCAACGCCGCGAGCGGCAACCGCCCGCTGGTCGTGCTGGCAAACCTGTCGGGCTTCGACGGCTCACCCGAGTCGCTGCGCAACGTCCAGCTCGAGAACGGTGCCGAAATCGGCCGGGCCATAGTCAACTTCGACGGGCCGATCGTGTTTTGTGTGATCTCGCGCTATCACGGTGGCGCCTTCGTCGTGTTCTCGAACGCGCTCAACGAGAACATGGAAGTGCTCGCGGTCGAGGGGTCGTTCTCCTCGGTCATCGGTGGCGCACCCGCCGCCGCGGTGGTGTTCACGCGCGAGGTCAACGCACGGACGGCAGCAGACCCCGCTGTTCGCGACCTCGAAGCGCAGTTGGCCGCCGCCACCGACGACGCGGTGAGTGCAGGCCTGCGGGTCAAGCTCGACGCCACCCGCACGGCCGTGCGTTCCAGCAAGCTCGGCGAGGTCGCAGCGGAATTCGAAGCGGTCCACAACGTCGAGCGGGCCCGCGAGGTTGGTTCGGTCCACTCGATCGTTCCCGCGGCGGAACTGCGCCCGAGCATCATCGCGGCAGTGGAACGTGGGATGGCCCGCGTGATGGATGCCACCAGCCACTGACTGAGCCACACCAGTCGGCCCCAGCCGGTGCCCGTCGCCCGTCGGGTCGCTGGAACACGGCCGTTGAGTGGCCCACGTCACGCCGCGGGGCCCATGGTGTCCGACGCCACCTTCGGCGGACACGACGAGTCGTGAAATCCGTTGGGCTGTAGCCGATATCACACAAAATAAGTTGCGTTACACAGAATTAACGGAGACGATCTCCTTGTTGACACAAAGGACGATCCACGGCGTGTGGGCGTCAGCAGCAGAGCCGGTCCCCGCAATTCGGGGCACTTTTGAGGAGTATGAGAGAAATGTCTTTCGCGCAGTTTCGTGCAAATGTGAAGCGGGCCAACAACCGCCGTCGCATCTATGCCCGGATCAACGGGTTGCCCGATTCGACGATCCGCAATGAGCTGATCGCCGTCGCCCAGCGCTATGAGCGCGACGACGCGAATCTCTGACGCGACGACCGAACTCTTGGAGCCGGGACCCGAAAGGGCTCGGCTCCTTTGTTTGCAGATCACGCGGAAAGGTCCTCTGCATGGGGCTGTGGTGGCACCGACACCCCCTTCGCGCTGCGGGGGGTGTTGCTGGTAACAGGAATTTCCTGCCACAATTTTGGTGTACTAACTGCTGCCAGCGAAAGTCACACAGGCGAGTTTGAATGACTGTTTCGAAGCATGCTCCCCGTTGCGCCGAGGATGCCCGGGTGCGCGCGGTGCAGCGCTACCAGATCCTGGACCAGGCACCTGGCGCCGTCCTCGGCCGCATCGCTGCGTTGGCTGCCCGCTCCCTGAACACGCCGATGGCAGTCGTGGCCATCATCGATCGTGACCGGATCTGGTACGCCGCGCTGCACGGCGTCGAGGGCGGGACGCGGCAGCTTCCGCTTGACGACGGCCTCTCGGCCGCGGTCATCCTGGACGACGCCCCGTATGTCGTGACAGACGCGCTGGCCCAGCCGGCAACCGCGGACACCTTTTTTGTCCGCGAACACAATGTCCGGTTCTACGCCGGAGCGCCGATCGTGACGTTCGACGGCCATCGCCTGGGCGCTGTCGCCGTCATGGACACCGAGGTGCGGACCCTGTCGCCAGACCAGCTCGCGATACTCGAGGACCTCGCCGCCGTGGTCATGGAGCAGCTCGAGCTCCGCCTGATGTCCCTCGACGCCGTCCACCTCGAACAGCGGCTTCGCAGTGCGGCTGAATCCGACCGCGACGACGCTCGTCGGGATCGCGCCAGTGCCGAGTCTGACCGCGATGACGCCCGCGATGAACGTGATCAGGCCCGGCTCGATCGTGACACCGCGGTGCGGGACCGAGGAATCGCCGAGCGGGACCGGGACCTGACGGAGGAGTATGCGGCCGTTCTTCAGCGCACCCTGTTGCCACCGTCACTACCCGATATCGACAGCGTCCGGCTCGCGTCCTACTTTCGGCCGTTCTCGGCGCGGCGGGTCGGCGGCGACTTCTATGACGTGTTCACGCTCGGCGGCAACCGGTGGGGGTACTTCATCGGCGATGTGGTCGGTCACGGCGCCGACGCCGCCGTGGTCACATCGCTGATCCGCTACACGTTGCGGTCGGCCGCACTGCATTACCCCGACCTGGTGTCCGGTCTGGCTGAATTGAACTCGGTCCTGTTACGGGAGATGGAACCCCGCCGCTTCTGCACTGTGCATTTCGGCACGATAGATCGGCTCGACGACGGACGGTGCCGGGTGTCTATCGCCACCGGTGGGCATCCGCCCGGGCTTCTGATCGATCCGAGCGACGGCACGGTCGAGGAAGTCCGTCCAGCCGGAGGGATGCTCGTGGGTGCGCTGCCGGACGCGACCTTCGATGTATGTTCTTTTACCCTTCAGCCGGGGCAGCTGCTGGTGTTCTACACAGATG
>CAMFLL010000205.1 GCA_945957405.1 uncultured Mycolicibacterium sp.
GATGGACACCGTGGCGACGATAAAGGTCAACTTGAAGGCCCAGTCCGTCAATGAACCTGGCCGCATCTCCACAAAGAACGAACTGAAGGCGGCGGCGGCCGCGAAGCAGAGCGAGCCACCCACCCAGACGGGTGTCGCGACCCAGTAGATGACCACTCCCAAGCCCGCGACGGTCTTGCCCCAGGCGCGGCGCATCCAGGGGTACGGCCCACCCTCGTACGGATAGGTCGACCCGAGCTCGGACACGATGAGGCCGTAGGGGACCACGAAAAGTACGGCGATGATGATGATCCACGTGAGCGTTTCAGCGCCGAAGCTCGAGACCTGTCCCAGCGTCTCGAGCGCGATCATGCCGGCGAGGATGAAGAAGATCGAATGGAAGCCCTTCAGGCTCTTCCTGATGTTCTGCCGCTGCGAGTGCAGTGAGGACTCCGCGGTGTCGTCGAACGCTTCGGTGGTCATAACGCGTACTCTCTCGTCGTTTTCGGGGTGTCCGGTCCGGCCCGCTAGTCCCCAGCCGCTGGAGGTGTGATTTA
Organism: uncultured Mycolicibacterium sp.; assembly: GCA_945957405.1. Taxonomy (GTDB): domain Bacteria; phylum Actinomycetota; class Actinomycetes; order Mycobacteriales; family Mycobacteriaceae; genus Mycobacterium. The sequence goes on from CAMFLL010000205.1 coordinate 537, forward strand.
CCGTACACCTGACCGGTAGGCTGCTTACAGTACACATGACCGGTAAGTCGGTCAATCCCCGTTCACCTGCTAGTTTGTGTCCGCGCGGGCAGCGGCAATGGTTATCGCCGCCCCATGAAGCGCCGACTCGACGCGCCGAAAGGCTAGAATCCTCGACACCCCAGAAGCCTCGTCAGCAGACGCCGATGGTTGCGGTAGTAGATACCTCCGCCTGGGGCAGATGGCGAGGTGGACGCGCGACCGATGTCTCACAACGGCGAGCCACGACGCCGATTGAGTTCGGAAGTGCGACGCGCACAGATCATCGACGTGGCACGGAAATTGCTCGTCTCCAGCGGCTACGAGGCCGTGACGCTGCGCTCGGTCGCCGCTGGCGCCGGTATGAGTCTGGCGGGCCTACAGCACCTCTTCCCCGACAAGGCTGCCTTGGTCGAGGCCATGGTCGACGGTATCGGCTCCGAATACGACGAGATCTACGATGAGCTTGCCACTGAAGATCTCGACGGTGTCACCGTGCTGCGGAACTTCATCAGTTACGTCGTGCTGCAAGACATTCAGACCCCCGAGACTGCCGGGTTCTTCTTCGAGATGTGGCGGCTGGCGCACCGCGAGCCGGCCGCCAACGTCGCTGTTTCCACCCTTTACGCGAACCAGTTGGCTCGGATGGCGACGCTGGTGCAGCGCGCGAATCCCCAGCTGACGTCAAATGAATCCGCGGCGCGTGCGGCGATCATCATGCACTCGACGGACGGTTTCATGAACACGATCGGATATGGAAAGGCGCGACCGGCCGCCCTCGCCGAGGTGAGCGACGAGCAACTGATCGACCTCTTGGTCGAATTCGCCGTCATGCCCGGCCAGGCCATTCCGCCGTCGTAGAGCGGGCATGACCCTCAACACGAGCGGATCGCTGCTGGTCGAACCATCCGAACACCACTCCGCCAATTGCCAATTCCGTTTCCGCGGTGATGCTGAACTCCCTGCGAGCGGCTTGCTGGCAGCTGCGATCAGCGTGCCAGGTATCCGCCGTCGACGGGGAGATCGATGCCCGTGATGAACGAGGCGTCCGGGGAACACAGGAATGCGACGGCTGCAGCCACTTCGGCCGGGTCGGCAGCACGACCCATCGGCGTTCCGGCGAGGAAGGCTGCGTTGTTCTCGGAGTTCTGGTCATCGGTCATCTTGGTGTGGATCCATCCCGGCAGCACCGAGTTGACGCGCACCCCGTCGGCCGCGTACGCGATCGCGGCATTCTTCGCGAGCTGCCGGATCGCACCCTTGGTCGCGTGGTATGGCGGGTCGAAGGCCGTTGCCACGGCACCGATGATCGACGAGATGTTGACTATCGAACCGCCGCCGTTCTCGATCATGCGTGGGATCGCGACCTGCATGCCGTAGAAGACGCCTGTCAGATTCACCTGCACAACACGGTCCCACTCAGACGGTGACGTCGACACGATGTCACCGTCTGCGACTACGGCAGCGTTGTGCACGAGTACGGTAATCTGTTGCAGCTCTTCGACTTCAGCGAAAGTTCGATGCCACGATCCGAGGTCGCCTACGTCCAGATGCCGATGCACCGCGCCGTCGATCGCGTGGATCGGTTCGATGACATCGGTGCGAACGACGTGATAGCCATCGTTCGCCAGTCGCTGGGTGATCGCCGCGCCTATGCCTCGGGAGGCACCGGTGACAAGCGCGACCGGAGCACTGTCCCGTGCCGCCATCAGGCGGTCCACTCGATCTCGAACTGGGGTCGGCGGGCCTGCACCGGCGCTGTGGCGACCCACTCCTCGAGCGGGTTCTCCTGGCGCCAGCGCCGCGCCCCTTCCGACAACGGTTCGAAGACGACGCCGGGACGTTGCATGTGTTCGATGAGCCGCTCCAACATGCGCAGGCGCGACCCCCGACCGATCACCTGTGGATGCATGCACAGCCCGAACGTGCCACCGGGGACCTCGTCGTATGCGAAGTCGAACTCGGCTTGCCAGATGTCGCGGACGGTGTTCGGTGAACTCTGCTCGGTCGACCAACCGGGTTCGAACTCGAGGTGCGGATAGTCGTCGAGCAACCAACTAAAAGGCATCTCTACGAGGTCAATCGATTCCCCGAACCGAAACGGCTCGTCCTTGCCGAACCGATCACCGACACGCTGGTAGTACGGAGTGAAATCTGAGGCTGCGCAGGATGAATCGTAGAGCAGCCCGTATTCGGCCAGCAGCCCGATGGTGCGGGCGCTCAGGTCGGCCGACGGTGAGCGGTAGCCGATCGGACGGACGTCCGCGGCCTGCTCGAGCGCCCGGAAGCCCAGGTCCAGCACGCGACGTTCGCCGGCCTCGTCGAAATCGGCGGGGTTCTCGTGCACCCAGCCGTGGTGCCCGATCTCGTGGTCGGCCTCGGCGATCTTCCGCACCACTTCGGGATAGGCCAATGCGGTGTGGCCGGGGATGAAGAACGTGGCACGCACCTCGTGACGCGCAAGCAGGCTCAGGATGCGCGGCACCGCGACCGCGCAGAACTCCCCTCGCGAGATCGCGGCGGGGTTGGCGGTGCTCTGGATCCAGAGCGAGGTGGCGTCGAAGTCGAAGCTCAACGATACGGATAGTCGACGGCTTGGGGTCATGCTGGCTCCTTGACAAGTCGAATCGGGGAGGGCTTGGCGAGTGCGGCGGCGAGGTCGTACTCGACGAATGGCTCCGAGCATGGGTACCCCGCAGCGAGCCACAGCTTTTGGTGTCGAACATCCATGACGAGCCCTGCGATGGTGCGCCACTGATGCAACTCGCTCTGGCGCGGATCGGGGTGCGTGCAAACACCGAAGGGGTACAGCGCATGGTCGGCGAATGCTGCCTGGATGTCCTCGCGCCCCAGCGTCTCTTCCCGGGTCAGCTGCCGCAACCGTTCCAGACGAAAGTGACTGTCGGGCATGGCAGTAGCCGCAACGTCGTGCGGTTCGGTGCGTGGGCTGATGAAGTGGTTGGTGTGGACGAGTCGACCGTCCTCGGGCCGCAGGACTGCCATCTCGCGATGACCCCCAGGCATGGCCTCGACGTCGAGGACCACTCCGTCCCGATCGGCTATCAGGTAATTGCCGGAGCCGGCCCGTCGGCACCTGCCCAGGGCAAGCAGCGCGTCGGCCGCCGATTCGGCGTCGAAGATCGCCCGCAGCAGGACGTGGAAGGGCACGCCCGGCTCACCACGGTCGAGATCGCTGACGAGCGCGTTGGCGCACAACCCGATTCCCGACGAATTCATGCCGACCTTGGCCAGCAAGCCTGCCTCGACGAAGGTGACGTAGTCGGGTCCCTCGTCCTGGTGCACCTCGAGAACGATGGCCGTGTCGAGCGCGTGCGGGAGCCAGTCCCAGGTCTGGCCCACCAGCATGCGGCTCTCGCTGGTGCGCTCGGCCGTCAGCGCCAGCGACGAGCACTCAGGCACGAACGCGCGGGTCGCCTCGGCCGCGCGGGACGCGTCGGCGGCGAAGATTATCTCGCTGCGCACGTTCAGCGCGACGATGTCGAGCAACTCGAGGCCCGCTCCGTCGGCGATGCCCTGCATCTCGCGCACGTACTTCTGGTGGTACGCGCGGATCGGGTCGACGAACCGCTCGGCAGCGGCGCGCACACGCGGCCAGTCCCAGCCGGTGGCGTCGAGGAACACCGCGGCGTACGCGTCGCGAGATCGTGCAATGCGCGCGCGTGCCGCGCTGCCGTACGCCCGGCCGATCTCCTCCGGGGATCCCGAGACGACGATGCGTTCGTAGCCTGCGCTCACAGCCCGTTTCCCGTGCTGACGGCGTCGGAGCGCAGCGCCGCCGGTGCCGTCCGCTGGCCGCGGGCGAGGAAGAGATACAGCGGGATGGTGACCACCGCGGAGACGACCCAGGAGGCGTCGAACCCGAGGCGGTCATAGAGCGGACCCGTGTACCAGCTGGTCGTCAGGAACGGGATCTCAACCGCGACGCCGACGACGTAGGCGATGATCGCGGGCCAGCTGAACCATCCGTAAATGCCACCGGCCGGAGCGAAGAACGAGGACACGTCGTAGTCACCGTGGCGCACGACGTAGTAGTCGAGCAGGTTGATCACCGACCATGGCACCAGCAGGTAGCCCAGCAGCACCAGGAACTGCGAGTAAGAGGCGAGGAAGGAGTCGGCCCACAAGATCGACACCGCGACTCCAATGATGGCCGCGCCGACGATGATCGCTACGCGGACGGTGCGCGACGGGAGCCAGTCGTGCTTGAAGGTTTGCACCAGAGTCGAGCCGGTGAGCACCGATCCGTAGAGGTTCATGGAGTTGATGTGCAGTGTCAGGACGCCGAAGACAACCAGGACCGTTCCGGCGAGTCCGGCAGGGACGACCTTGTCCAGCGTCGCGAGCACGTCGTCGCCGGTGATCGCCGCGACCGCCGCGCCGATCGCCATCGGCACGACGGCCCCACCGCCGAGACCGGCATAGGTCCACCAGAATGTGGATCGTTGGCCACCCGACGTCCGCGGCATGTAGCGCGAGTAGTCGGATACGTACGGAGCCAACGAGATCTGCCACACGGCCGACGTGGACAGCATCGCGAGGAAGCCACCACGCTGGAATGGACCGGCATGCCACAGCACCGACGTGTCGCCCGAGGCCAGCAGCACGACGACCAGCACCACATAGATCAGCCCGGCCACGATGGTCAACAGACGTCCGACACGGTGAATCAAGTCGTAACCCACCATGGCCACGAGCGCGGCGAGCACGCCGCCCACGACGATCCAGACCTCGGTCGGCACCCCGGTCACCACTTGATGAACCGCTTGGCCGCCGGTGACCAGGGTGGAGGCGAAGAAGCCGAAGTAGATCAGGATGACGATCAGGATCAACAGCACCGAGCCGCCGGCACCGAACTGTCCGCGGCTCTGGATCATCTGGGGTACGCCGAGCCACGGGCCCTGCGCCGCGTGCAACGCCACGAGGATGGCACCCACAAGATTTCCGATCAGCGCCGCGACCAGGGTCCACAGGAACGACTGTCCGAAGAGCAGGGGACCGAGTGCGCCGGTGACGAGCACGACTGGGCCAACCTGGATGGCGAACCAGATCGTGAAGAGGCTGGAACCGCGACCCTTCCGTTCGTGCTCCGGAATGGGTTCGATGCTGTACTGCTCGATCACCCTGGACGTCCGGGAGTCCGTGACACCCCGCCCCTCGGGTTCGGGACCTGGCGCCGCCGGTCGTCCTGTCGAAGTCATGAGAAGAAGTAACATGCAGCGTGAGCCAATCCACAAGTGACCAAGTTGCGTATTGCGCGCGGCTCGAAATCTCTGCTTCCGGTCACGTCGTCGCGACCGACTCGGTCGATGCGGCGCAGCAGGTTCGCGACCATCCCGACCTGATCGGGCACGCTCGGGCCTTCCTCGCCTCACGGCTGCCGAGCGTCAAGTACAGCTTCGTGCGGGCCGCGAGTTCGTGGTTGCGCGTCACGTTGACGCGCGACGAGGCCTCGCCCGAGCCATTGGCGTTGCTCGACCTCGCCGTCACCGCCCCGCCGTACGACCTGTCGATGCGCGAACTCGACGTCCTCACCTTGATCGCCGCGGGACTCTCCAACCCCGAGATCGGTAGCCGCCTGTCGATCACCGGCCGCACCGTTGCCAAACACGTCGAATCCATCCTGGTTCGACTGGACCAGCAGGGACGTGCGGGCGTTGCCGCCATCGCGGCCGAGGAGGGTCTGCTGCGACTCCCGGTGCCGGGCGGCGGCAGATCGCTCGACGCGCTCGCGATAGGTGTGCTCGATCGCTTCCTGACCGCGCCCACCAAGGCGGCACGCAGCCATCGCGCCGCACCCGTGCCGCGACGTCGCCCGATTCGGATCGGCGCCATCGGTGCCGCCGGCGGCCAGCTCGCCTCCGACGGCGAGGAAAATCTGCGCGGGGCGACGCTCGCGGTCACATTGGCCAACGAACGCGGCGGCATCGGCGGCCGGCCGATCGAGATCGTGCCGGCCCCCACCGACGTCTTCGACGCAGCGGCGGTGACAGCTGCCCTCGAGACGCTGTTCGCACAAGACGTCGACGGCGTCATTACCCCGTACCTCTACCCCGTCGTCGAGGCCGGGCAGCTGATCCGGGAGTACGGCGCCCCCTATCTGCATGCCGGGTCGTCCAACGGAACCCTCGCTGCGCCAACGGGGTTTCAAGTGTGCCCGCCCGAGACCGACTACCTCCAGGCGTTCGGACGAACGTTGCAGACGCTGCGACGCCGATGCCGGTGGGCGCCGCAGAACCGTCGTCTCGGCTTCGTCGAGACCGAACTCGCCACCGGACTACGACCGGTGGACGTCGCAGCCCTCGACGAGCTGAGTCGCGCCGGCTGGGAGGTCGATTTCCACCTACGCGTCGACGCGCAGGACACCGACTGGTCGACGGTGCTCCGGCGCCTGCAGGATCGCAACCCCGCCGCACTTCTCATCGCCCACGACTTCCCCGCGGAACTGGCGAGTTTCCTTCACGCGTTCCACGCGAATCCGACCGAGACACTCCTCTACGCGGTGTACACACCGTCCATGGCTGGGTTCCTCGCCGAGTCGGGAAACGACGCGGAGGGGCTGCTCTGGTCCACGACCACGGGTGTGTACGACGATCCGATCGGTCGGCGGTTCCGCGCCCGATACCAGGAGACGTTCCACAGCGACGCCGGCGTCTGCCAGGCCGGGCTGGGCTTCGATCAGGCGGGGCTGTTGATCAACGCCTGGCGCTCGGTGTCGAACCCGCGACGTTACGGCGAAGTGCAGCAGGAACTTCGGATGACCCCGTATCGCGGTGTCAACGGCGGGTACTGGTTCGACACCGCCGAACAGACCACACACTCATTCCCGTTCGCGATTGCCGAAGCTTCTCTCGGCCATGTTCACCAGCTGTATCAGGTCCAGAACGGCATGCACCGCCATATCGGCGCAAGCCGACGCTCGCACTTCCGACTCCCGACGTGGGCCGCCGGCGTCAGGTGATGATCAGGCCGCCGTCCACTGGGACATCGGCCCCCGTGACGTACGAGGCCGCCGACGAGAGCAGAAAGGTAATCACGGACGCGACCTCTTCTGCCGTACCCACGCGACGAACGGGCACCCGGTCCTCGAGGTAGGCGTCGAGCGCCTGCTGGTCCTGGTCGATCTTCAGCATCGGCGTCTTGATCAGTCCCGGCGACACCACGTTAACGCGGACACTGGGCGCCCATTCCGCGGCAGCCTGCCGGGCGAGCGCAACGACTGCCGCCTTCGTCGCTGCGTAGGCGGCATACGGCTCGGCAGTGTTCGCATGGGCAGTCGCCGCCGACGACAACAGCACCGACGATGCAACCATGTCGTCGGGCAGCCGACGCCGAAACTCCTGCAGGGCGAACAGTGCACCCATGACGTTGAGCTGATTGGTCGCCAGCCACGTCTCCTCGGTCAGTTCGAGGATCGCGCCGAGGGTGTATCGCCCAGCCGACACGACGAGCAGGTCTGCAGGCGCACTCAAGTGAACCTCCGCTTCGTCGAACGCTTTCGGCACGGCCTCTCGACAGGTGACGTCAGCATGCACGTACCGCACACCTGCCCCGGAAACGTCCATGACCGGGGGCTGCAGATCCAGCACGACCACGCCGGCACCGAGCCGCGCGAGCCGGAGAGCTGTCGCCAAACCAATCCCGGACGAACCGCCCGAGACGATGGCGCAACGGCCGACGAAGTCGAGTTCGGACCGGTCAGCGTGGTTCAGTTCGTCCATGGTCGGAAACGTAAGGCATCACGACCGGCAGCACGATGGGTCATCAGACGTATCGCGCCGCTCGTCCGGCTGCCAGATCACCTGCAATGTCGATCCGAACGGACTGAGCCCGGGCGCCTGATCTCGTCTGGGGCATTGCGCGTCTAGGAGTGTCGCTCGGCGATAGCCATGTCTTCACTCAGCGAGCACTCCCCCTGTCGAGCGCGCTGTTGTGCCCGATGAGATACAGGATGAGCCGGTCTTCGCCCAAGCAGATCGGCTCGCTAAATCCGCGATCGGCTCGCGTGCAGTGAAAACCCTTGCGGCCTGTGGAGGCAGAATGCTAGCGGCATGGACCTTTGACCAGGCCCGGATTCGGGCACAGCTGCGCAGCCAGGGTGACCAGCGCCGAATCTTTTGGTATGTGAATGATTCCGCTCCCAAGAACGCGCGGACGCAGAATGACATGGAGCCTTACCGCATCGATACCGTTGCGCGGCAATTGCTTCAGTCGCAGGGCGAGCCAACTCAGATGTGCCCCTTTCTTCCAGCAGACCCTTTTGATAGTCATCCGTGGAATCGAGCCACCCACGCAGCCGGCGACCGCGCACCACGCTGGAACGCCGGAAAGGATCTTTCGTTCGCACGGCTGCGGCCCGAGCGGATGGCCGAGGTGCGCTGTTACCGCACGAAAGGTCACCCGTTCCGCCACACCACTCAGTTCAACCGCTGGCCAGACTCGACCGCGATCCACGCTCACGCACCTACGCCCAGCTCGAACAGCCGCTCGCCTTCACCTCGGCGTATCGCTCGTGGCCTTGGCGTAGGCAATGTCTAACTGCCTGGCGCAGAGAACAGAATGAGGTTCCCGTCCAGGTCACGCACGATGAAAGTTCTTGCACCCCAAGGCTCGTCAGTAAGCGTCTGAAAGAGATCGACACCGTTTTCGCGATACTGAAGGAACAGCTCACGATGCTCCACAGCAGAGGTCATCGTCACTACCGCCGAGAGCAGCTGTTCGCGTTCGCGAATGTCGCCGACGAACACTGGCTCGCACACGCGACGCAGATTCAGGCGGGCACCGTCGCGGTGGACCTGCCCATAAAACGCAGGCTCACCGTAGATGAAGACGACCGTGAAGCCGAGCTTGGTCGTGTAGTACTCACATGACTTGCTGAGGTTGCTAACGAATAGCTGGGCCTCGACGGCAAAGAGAACCGGATCGCCGGTCCCCTCGCTCTCTCTGTTAGTTACGGTCATGGCCTGCACCCCTTTCCTCAGCGCCCGCCAATCCTCGAATCCGTTTTGACGCGCCACCAGTTCTTGGGCATCACTCAACCTGAATGGCTGGTCGAGTACATCGCGATCAGTGAACGGCCGATAGCGTGGCAGTGTCGCACGTATGTGGGCCGCCACCGGGTGGTAGCGATCGCGATGCCACCGAAGGTAGCGCTTGGCTTGCTTACGCAGATTCTCGAGATTTGGCATGGACAATTCGACGATTCCTCAATTAAGGGTGGGCATAGCCCTTCGCCGGTCGGCCGACACTCCTAAGGCATCAGCGTCAGCGTCACACGGCGGCATCTCCTTGTCAACGCCGCAGTCTCGGAAAAGGTGGCCCACCACGGGGCTTACTCAAGTCAGAACTCTGCATTCCCGGCGCTCACCGGTCACTCCCACGAACGGCAAACTGAACATCGACCCCGCAACTAGCTTCACCGATGCCGTCGGATCGCCCACGTCGCCGAACACGCCCGCAACCCAAACCGTTCCGGAACTATCGAGCGCCCTGGTGCACGCCCATCCCGCAGACCCCATCACCTGACGCGCATCTTCTCGAAACGCCCAACACTGGGGCCAAGCAACTTCGTCGCGGTCGGGCCGATTTGCCTTGACACAGCCTTACCGCGTCGCCACACATTCGGCACTCTGTCGTTCATTCTTGGCGCATGTTCCACTGAAGGACGTAGCCGCATCCATCCCAACTAGCAGTACGAACGAACGTTCACGATCCGCACGACAAGATGGTGTTGCAATAACCGATGCCAGATGTAGGTCGGGTGTTCCGCCAGTAGGTGCGGTCTCGCTGCTATTGCACGAAGAGGATATGTCGGCGAGCTTTTGGGCCGGAAATAGCGAACGCGCAGGCGCTGAGGACCGCTTGAACGCATCCCGGTGCCGGTGAATCTGAGTCTGAGCGCCTCCAGATCATCCCGACCTCCACCCGTGGGTACCGCCCGGCATTGGTGGTCAATATTCTCCCGCCGCTGCCCCCGACCGCGAGCACCCGTGAGGATTCCCGCGGTCGTAGGGAACGCGAAAGGCTGTGGAGCCACACATCGTACGAGAGAACCGACGATTCAACGCTTGCCCAGTCACAGCATCGTGGCAGCCTTTTCCAGTACCTGCTGTAACACCCCAGCGATCTCGTCGAAGTGCGACTCGTCGCAGATAAGCGGAGGTGACAACTGAATCACCGGCGCGCCCCGATCATCTGCACGACAGTAAAGACCGGACTCGAAAAGGGCGTGAGACAGATACCCCCGCAGAATCCGCTCCCGCTCTTCAGCGTCGAATGTCTCCTTGGTTGCCTGGTCGCGAACGAGTTCGATCCCGTAGAAGAAGCCGTCACCACGCACGTCTCCGACGATCGGGATGTTCTTCAGCTGATCCAGGCGTGAGCGGAACGCGGGAGCCTTCGCAAGAACGTGATCGCAGAGACCATCAGCCTCCATCACGTCCAGGTTCGCCATAGCGACCGCGGCTGCGACTGGGTGCCCGCCGAAGGTGTAGCCGTGCGAAAACATGCTGTCGCCCTTCAAGAATGGCTCGGCAATCCGATCGGAGAAGATCATGGCGCCGATGGGCGCGTATCCAGAGCTCAGGCCTTTGGCGCACGTGATGATGTCCGGAATGTAATCGAACCTATTCGCTCCGAACATGTGCCCGAGCCGTCCGAAAGCGCAGATCACTTCGTCAGACACCAGGAGTACGTCGTACTTGTCGCAGATCTCGCGGACCCGCTGAAAGTATCCCGGGGGCGGCGGAAAACATCCGCCCGCGTTCTGAACGGGCTCCAGGAAGACAGCCGCGACAGTTTCAGGGCCCTGCATCTCGATCGCCTCGGCGATCTTGTCTGCCGCCCACAATCCGAACTTCTCGATGTCGTCGCCGTGCTCCGGCGCCCGATAGAAGTTCGCATTCGGAACGTGGTAGGTGCCCGGGACGAGAGGTGCGAAGTCAGTTTTCATCGCGGGAATACCGGTGATCGAGATCGCTCCGTGCGTCGTTCCGTGGTAGGCCGTGAATCGGCTGATGACCTTTGTCTTCTCGGGGCGACCCGTCTTGCGGAAGTACTGCTTGGCCAGCTTCCACGCGCTCTCGACAGACTCGCTCCCGCTGCTGGTGAAGAACACGCGGTTGAGGTCGCCTGGCGTCATGGCTGCCAACCTCGCGGCGAGGTCCACGGCAGTCGGGTGCACGTAGGACCAGACCGGGAAGAAGGCGAGTTCACGCATCTGCCGAGCAGCAGCCTCCGCGAGCTCGTGGCGGCCGTGCCCGATCTGGACAGCGAACAACCCGGCAAGGCCATCGAGGTAGCGGCGCCCGGCCTCGTCCCAAACGTAGGCCCCTACGCCGCGAACGATGACCGGCGCTTCGTGGTCGGGCGAGGGTGCCATGCGCGTGAAGTGCATCCACAAGTTGCGGTCGTTCCTGCTCGCGGTGGAGGCAGAATTGGTTGTGGCTGAGGTCATCGTTGTCTCCTCGGGCTGGTTGGGTTGTTTTCTGCCGTCAGTCAATTGCTGTGCCGGGCGTCGAATACATGGCTCAGATCTTTGTCAATCAGGCCCTTGGCGACGCGCTGGCTCGGAGTGAGCGGAAGTGTAGGCACTATTCGGATGTACCGGGGGACTTGAAACTTCGCGAGGCGTTCGCCGAGCCACCGATGGAGATCAGACTCCGAGATATCGGCATCAGGCCGAAGGAGAACATGAAGCAGCATGTCCTGCTCACCGACAGCCGCAGGGACACCAACGACTGCGGATTGCTCAACGTCTTCATGGAGGAGGACGGTCGACTCGACCTCCCACGACGAAACGTTCTCGCCACGAACCCGGACCGAGTCGTTGTTCCGACCATGGAAGGCGAGACTGTGGTTCCCTTGAAACTCACCAATGTCCCCGGTGGACCACCACTTCGAGTCGTCGTACGCGGAGTCTGCCTGCCCTAGGTAACCAGGGGTGATCAACCCGGGAGCTCGGCCACGGACAAGGATCTCGCCACGACCTGATTCCTCCTCAGAAAGTTCGCGCAACGTGACTTCAAACCATGGAAGAACCCTGCCGACTCCGTCGTCAGGTGACGAACTGTTCATGGTCACGATGCTCGAGGTCTCCGTCATTCCGTAGCACTCGCACATCGCAACACCAAAACGGTCGACGCACTCGCGCCATACGGCCGCCGACGCTCCGCCACCCCACAACATCTTGACCTTGTGATCGCGATCCAGCCGAGAAGTGGGCTGGCGCAACAACATCTGGAGAATGCCACCGAGGTAGTGAACGTGGGTTCCGCCGGCGGAGTCGACGTCATCCCAGAAGGTTGACGCCCGGAATCTCGGCCCGAACGACAGTGTGACGTCGGACAGCAACGGGACGAAGATCATCTGAGCGCCACCGATGTGGTTCAGCGGCTCCCACACGTAGGCAACCGTTCCCTTGGCCGCACCGAATACCTGAACCACTGCCCGGGACGCCATGTAGAGCATCGTGCCGGTCACCTGAACGCCCTTGGGAGGACCTGTGGTGCCGGACGTGTACATCAGAGCGCACACGTGGGGCTCGATCGGCGCACTCGGTGCCGGGTGGCTGATGCTGACGAGTGACAGCCGAGGGTCAAGATCGCACTCGAAACTCGGAGAGTCCGTTTCGGTCTCTCCGCCGTACGACCGCGCGACCGCGCTGAGATGTGAAGGTTCGAAGCCCTCCGCATAGAGAACATGCGTCACTCCGCTGTCTGCCAGGACGTGTTCGAGCGACCGCTTCTTCAAGGCTGGGTTGATCGGAATCCAAAGCGCTCCAATTTCGAGG
>CAMFLL010000206.1 GCA_945957405.1 uncultured Mycolicibacterium sp.
CCCACTTCCCGCGCGGCACCACACCGACGCTGCCGACGATCTTCACCCACCGCGACGTCGGCAACACCGACTGCCCGGGTAACGCCGCCTACGCCGCGATGAACGAGATACGCGATATCGCCGCCCGTTTCAACGACCCGCCCGGCCCCAAGACGCTCGAGGACACCCTGCGGGGTGGGGCGATCTTCGCCAAGTGGGAGGCCATGGGCGGACCGAACGGCACGCTGGGCTCGCCGAAGTCACCTGAAGCCCTGACCGCGGACGACGCGCGCTACGCCACGTTCGAGAAGGGCGCCATGTACTGGTCACCGCACAGCGGTGCACAACCGCTGACCGGCGCCATCTACGCCGCGTGGGCGTCGCTGGGCTACGAGCGGGGACTGCTGGGGCTGCCGACCAGTGGTGAGATCCAGGAACCGCAATGGGTGGTGCAGAATTTCCAGCACGGCACGCTGAACTTCGACCGCGAAACGGGCCTGGTCACCCGGGTGGTGGACGGTGTGGCCCAGGCGATCCCGCCACCGCCCCCCGATGGCCCGCCGATGCAGTTGGAGCGATTCAGCCGCATCCTCAACGACTGAGCGCCGGACTCGGCTACATCCACCAGCGCTCGAGGACGCGTGCCAACCCGTCCTCGGCGTTGGTTGCGGTGACCTCGTCGGCCGCGGCGATGGCCTCCGGATGCGCGTTACCCATCGCGACGCCGTGGCCGGCCCACGCCAGCATCGGAACATCGTTGGGCATGTCACCGAACGCGATGATGTCGGCCGCCGCGATGCCCAACGGCCGTGCCACTTCGTCGACACCCGTGGCTTTGCTGATACCCCTGGGCACGATCTCGATCAGACCGTTGTTGGTGCTGTAGGTGAGGTCACCCTCGGCACCGATGTACTTCGCGAGTTCGGCGGCCATGTCGGAACTCTGGGCGCCGGCCTTGCGGACCAACAGTTTGACCGCGGGGCTGGACAGCAGATCTTCCAACGACACCTCGGTGTTGTCCGGGTTCAACCATGCGTGCTCGTAGCCGGGTGAACTGACGAACTGCGGGGTGGCGGTGTCATGGGCACTGCGCCCGACCCGCTCGACGGCCAGGCCCGCGCCGGGGATGACCCTGGTCGCGATCTCGGCGAGCGCGCCCAGCACCTCGACGGACAGCGTCTTGGCGGAGATGATGCGGTCGTTCTCGGAGTCGTAGAGCACGGCGCCGTTGGCGCATACCGCCGGCGGGGCGAACCCGAGTGCCTCGACCACCGGGGGTACCCAGCGCGGTGGCCGGCCGGTGGCCAACACGAATCGGGTGCCAGCGTCGACCGCGGCCGTCACGGCATCCCGCGTGCGGGCGGTCACCCGCTCGTCCTCGTCGAGCAGCGTGCCGTCCACATCGGTCGCGATCAGCAGCGGAAGTGCCATCAGTGGTCGGTCTTCTTCCGCGCGCGCTCTTCGAGCTCCACCTGGTCGAGCACCTTGGCCTCCTCGAGGGTCGGCGCGCCGCCACCGAGGCGGCGCGGTACCCAGTACGCACCGTCGGGGTGCGGATAGTCGTCCTGCACGCGGTGCAGGAGCCGGGTCATGGACTCGCGCACGGTGTTCTCCAGCTCCGTGGCGTCACCTGTGGGTGGGATCGGCGTGCCGACCTGCACCGTGATGGGAAACTTGTTGCGCCCCAGACTCTTCGGATGGTCCTTGGTCCAGATGCGCTGCGCACCCCACACGATGAGCGGGATCACCGGCACCTGCGCCTCCAACGCCATACGCGCCGCCCCGGACTTGAACTCCTTCAACTCGAAGGCCCGACTGATGGTCGCCTCCGGATAGACCCCGACGAGTTCCCCTTCGCGCAACCGCTCCACCGCGACGGCGTACGCGTCGGCGCCGGCACTGCGATCCACCGGGATGGTCTTGGAATGGGTGATCAGGAAGTTGACCACCTTCACCTGCTGCATCTCGGCCTTGATCATGAACCGCATCCGGCGCCTGCACTGCGTGGCAGCCAGCGCCGCGGGCAGGAAGTCGATGTAGCTGGTGTGGTTGATCGCCATCACCGCTCCGCCCACCCTCGGGATGTTCTCCAGGCCACCGAACGTGATCCGAGTGCCGGTGACGCGGACGGCAACCCCGGCCGCAATCTCGAGCGTGCGGAATACGGGCTCCATGACGACTATTCCGGCTGCTGAGCCCGACGCGCGGCGCGTTGCGCGGCCTCCTCGGCATCCATCTGCGATGCGTCGAACAGGGAAGGGGCGCCACCGCCCAGCCGTTTGGGCACCCAGAACGCGCCGGGCGGGTGCGCGCCGTAGGCGTCCTGTACTTGTTCGAGCAGGTGCTGCATCCGCGAATGCAGCAGTGCCGTCAGCTCCGGGGCCGGCAAGGTCGGCGGAATCGGCTCGCCGACGGCCACCGAGATGGGCACCTTGGGACGCCACATCTTCTTGGGGCGACCCTTGGTCCAGATGCGCTGAGCACCCCAGACGATATGCGGGACGATCGGCACGTCGGCGGCGATGGCCATGCGCGCCGCGCCGGACTTGAACTCTTTGATCTCGAAGCTTCGGCTGATGGTGGCCTCGGGGTACACCCCGACGAACTCACCCTCTTTGAGCCTGCGGCACGCCTCGGCGAACGAGTCGGCGCCGGCTTCCCGGTCGACGGGGATATGGCGCAGGCTGCGCATGATCGGGCCGGTGACCTTGTGCTCGAACACCTCTTGTTTGGCCATGAAGCGGACCTTGCGGCCCAGGCCCTGCCGGTAGGCGGGCAGGCCGGCGAAGGTGAAGTCGAAGTAGCTGGTGTGGTTGATCGCGATGACCGCGCCGCCGGTCTTCGGCAGGTTCTCGACTCCCGTGACGGTGAACTTCAGCCCCTGGGCACGCCAGACCGCACGGGCGAGCTGGATGACAGTGCCGTAAACCGGTTCCACAACGGTTCAGCCTAGCGGCGCGACGAAACTGGCGAGGGACGAGCCGGCGAGGCGGGGTCTCGCGAGCGTGCAGTTGTTGACGGGGTTTCTCGGCAGACGTGTACACGATCTGCACGTTCGGCGACCCGTGGCAGGGTCGTGTGGTGACATTCCCGCGCAGTGCGCCCCCCGTTCCCGAGGTGGTCTCACGCCTGGCCGCCGGCCGGCCTGTCACCGCGGTCTGGCTCAACGAACTCGGCGGCGTGACGTTCTCGATCGATGCCGGCGCCGAGTACGTCAAGACCGGCCCCGGCCCGCTGGCCGCCGAGGCGCAGAGACTGAACTGGGCGGCTGCCTATGTCCCGGTGCCGCACGTCCTGGACCTGGGCCCCGGCTGGCTGCACTCCGAGGGCCTGCCCGGCTGGTCGGCCGTCGACCCGCGCTGGGATGGCGATCCTGCCGTCGCCGCCCGCGCCATCGGCGCCGGACTGCGCCACCTGCACGACACCCTGCCGGTGCAGACGTGTCCGTTCGACTGGTCGGTATCCACCCGGCTGGCCGGGATCGTCGACTCGCATCGTGCGGCCCTGGCCGAGCCGCCGCCCGTCGACCGGCTCGTGGTCTGCCATGGCGATGCATGCGCACCCAACACGCTCATCGGGCCCGACGGCCGCTACTGCGGACACGTCGACCTCGGCTCGCTCGGTGTCGCCGACCGCTGGGCCGACCTGGCGGTGGCGACGATGTCGCTGGACTGGAACTACGAAGGCTCCTGGGAGGACGAACTGCTAGGGGCTTATGGCATCGAACGGGATGCCGCCCGCATCGACTACTACCGGCGGTTGTGGAACGCCCCCGAGCTGGACGGCGGCTAAGCTCGTTGACGCAACTTGTTCTACTCGAGAGGTGTTTGTGCAGGTCACGAGCGTCGGTCATGCCGGCTTCCTGATTGAGACCAACGCGGGCAGCATTCTGTGCGACCCGTGGGTCAACCCCGCCTATTTCGGCTCCTGGTTCCCTTTCCCGGACAACAGCACGCTGGACTGGGACGCGCTCGGCGACGTCGACTACCTCTACGTCTCGCACCTGCACAAGGATCATTTCGACCCGGACAACCTGCGCGACCACGTCAACAAGGACGCGGTGGTGTTGTTGCCCGACTACCCGGTGCCGGACCTGCAGCGTGAACTGCAGAAACTGGGCTTCCACCGGTTCTTCGAGACCACTGACTCCGTCAAGCACACCGTGACCGGACCCAAGGGCGATCTCGATGTGATGATCATCGCCCTGCGCGCCCCGGCGGATGGGCCGATCGGCGACTCCGGGCTCGTGGTGTCCGACGGCCAGACCGTCGCGTTCAACATGAACGATGCCCGTCCTGTCGACCTGGACGTTCTCGAGGTCGAATTCGGGCACATCGACGTGCACATGCTGCAGTACTCGGGCGCGATCTGGTACCCGATGGTCTACGACATGCCCGCCCGCGCCAAAGAGGCGTTCGGAACGCAGAAGCGGCAACGCCAGATGGACCGGTGCCGTCAGTACATCGCGCAGGTCGGCGCCACCTGGGTGATCCCGTCGGCAGGCCCACCGTGCTTCCTCGACGAAGCGTTGCGCGACCTCAACGACGACCATGGCGACCCGGCGAACATCTTCCCGGACCAGATGGTGTTCCTGGAGCAGATGCGGATGCACGGCCATGACCGCGGGCTGCTGATGATGCCCGGTTCGGCCGCGGATTTCACTGGCTCTGAACTCAATTCGCTGACCCACCCGTTGCCCGTCGATCAAGTCGAGGCGATCTTCACCACCGGTAAGGCCGACTACATCGCGGCGTACGCCGAGCGGATGGCGCCGGTGCTGGCCGCCGAGAAAGCACGCTGGGCCGCCCCGGCCGGCGAGTCACTGCTGGAGCCCCTGCGGGAGCTGTTCGAGCCCATCATGTTGCAGACCGACCAGATCTGCGACGGTATCGGGTATCCGGTGGAATTGCGGCTGGGCTCCGAAACGGTAGTCCTCGATTTTCCGAAACGTGCTGTCCGCGAGGCTGTTCCCGACGAGAAGTTCCGGTACGGCTTCGAGATCGCCCCGGAGCTGGTGCGCACCGTCGTGCGCGATCAGGAGCCGGACTGGGTCAACACGATCTTCCTGTCGACACGGTTCAAGGCGTGGCGTGTCGGTGGTTACAACGAGTTCCTGTACACGTTCTTCAAGTGCCTGACCGACGAGCGGATCGCGTATGCCGACGGCTGGTTCGCCGAAGCGCATGACGATACGGCGTCGATCACACTGGACGGCTGGGAGATTCAGCGCCGCTGCCCGCATCTCAAGGCCGACCTGTCGAAATTCGGAGTGGTCGAAGGTTCGACGCTGACCTGCAATCTGCACGGCTGGCAGTGGAATCTGAACAACGGCCGCTGCCTGACCACCAAGGGACACGAACTGCGATCGGCGAAGTTGTGACATCGGCGCCGCGGCAGTATTACGACGACGGTCTGATCCAACTGGACCGTCACGCGATCACGCTGCGGCGCTACCACTTCCCGTCAGGCACCTCGAAGATCATTCCGCTGCAACAGATCCGCGGGTACAAGGCGGAGCCACTCGGTATGTTCACCCAGCGTTTCCGGCTCTGGGGCAGCTCGGATCTGCGCCGGTGGCTGCCACTGGACGTCTGGCGGCCCATCAAGTCGACCCTGGTGACGCTGGACGTCGAGGGCGCTCGGCCCAAGCCGGCATGCACGCCGCTGCGGCCCACCGAGTTTCTGGCCATGCTCGACGAGGTGCTCGACAGGTAGTCGAGACCAACCGTCCTCTGGGTGAGTTTTCGCGCGGTGACACGTGCGCCAGCAAACTCGGACCTCAGTGTTCGCGACGCCGGGATCTGCGGATACAGCGGTACGGTCGCGGAATCTGAATGCGAGCTGTGGAGATGTTGACAACTTACTTCGAGTGAGTAATATCACAGCATCTGTATACGAACGAGCACGCTTGTGGCCTGAGCGATGCAGGATTTCCACAGCAGCAGCACTACCACGCCGGGGCACTGCGAAGGGCTTCGGTGCACGTCAAGGACAGTGTCGTCCCTGGCGATCGAGCCCGCCACCAGACGGTGGTCGCGTTCGTTCGGGGTCCCGACACGCAGAAACACTGAAGGGGACCAGATGTTTCAGCACGGCACAGCGGGATCTCGCATAGCAGTCGCCCTCGTCGTCGGTCTCACCGTCGCCGGCTGCGGCGGCGGTTCCGGCGGCACGGCCGCCACCAGTTCTGGCGGCGAAGGAACCGAGAGCACCGATTTCAACGCCGAGCAATACTTCGGCTCGCGCGACATCACGTTTGTGGTGACCCACAGCGAGGGTGGCGGCACCGGCCTGACGAGCAGCGTCTACGCCAGCGAACTCGGCGACCTGCTGCCGGGTAAACCGCGGGTCAGGGTGACGTACGTATCGGGGCAGGAAGGCATGGGCATCGTCTACGGAGCGCCCGAGAACGAGCTCATCATCGGCGCGACGTCGCAGGCATCCGGACTCTTCGAGCCGGTACTCGATCCCGAGGTCGAATGGGATCCGACCAAGGTGTCGGTGGTGGGTGGGCTGGTCGCCGATCCGCGTACCGGCGTCGGGGTCGGCGACTTCGCTTCGACCTACAAGAGCCTGCTCGACGCGAAAGGCGGCAGCGTCCCGTTGAAGGCCGCCTATGAGGTGGGAAAGCCGGCCGACGTGGTGGCGGAGGCGATGACGGCACCCTTCCTGTGCGAGACGTTCGGCATCACCTGCGACCTGTCGGTGGTGTCCGCCGACTCGACCGCCGATGTCGAGCTCATGATGGCGCGCGGGGAAGTCAACTTCGACGTGCGGTCGCTGGGTTCGGTGGTGCGCGTCCAGAATGACGCACTGCTGGAAGGGAAGTCGCGGCTCTACTACACGATCGACGCCGAGGATGCCGGCATCAAATGGCCGGCCTCGCTCGAAGCACCTCCCGACCTCGACAAGATCGTGCCCGCGGACCGGAAAGAACGATTCGATCTGTTGCGCCCGCTGATCACCTCGGGCGGGATCCAACGCATCATGTACGTGGGGCCCTCAGTACCTCAGGGCGCGGCCGAAGAGCTTCGCAAAGCCTGGGATACCTACATCGCCGACGAAGGACTCTTCGACGAGTTCTCGAAGATTCTGCGAGGCGAGGGCGGCACCGAGGCCGGCGACGACGTGATCGCGATTCCGATCAAGGCGCTGACCGGACAGGAAGCGCAGGACAAGTACCTGCCACAGGCCGAAGCGTTCGTCAAGAATGCCGACCAGTACGGGCCGATCCAGCAGGAGATCTACGACAAGTACTTCGCCGGGACGAGCTAACAGCTGCCCTGCCTCGATGACTTGCCTGGCTGTCCAGTAGGAGCCTGAGTGTTCGAATCGTTGTTCAGCGCACTGGAGTACACGCTCAAACCCGAATTCTGGATAGCATTCTTCATCGCGCTGGCACTGGCGACAGCGGTCGGCCTGATCCCCGGTGTGGGATCGACGCTGACCATGGCCGTCGCCCTGCCGATCATCATCGTCAGCGTCGATGATCCCGTCATCGGCATCCTGATGCTGGCCGTCATCACCGGGACGAGTAACACCTTCGATTCCATTCCAGCGCAGCTCATGGGCGTGGTGAGCTCGGGCACGCAGGTCACGTTCCTCGAGGGGCACAAGCTCGCCCGAAAGGGCCAGGGCGCATACTCTCTCGGCGCGGTGTACGCCGTCTCGGCGATCGGCGGACTGGTGGGCGCGTTCTGCCTCCTGCTGGCGATCCCCTTCATCCGGCCGCTCGTGCTGTCGATGAGTTTCGGCGAGATCGCGATGCTGGCGCTGTTCGGCATCATGATGGTGGCGGTGCTGAGCCGAGGCGCCATCCTGAAGGGGCTGGCCAGCGGCCTGCTCGGGCTGTTGGCGGCCACCGTCGGGCTGCAATCCTATTCCGGTACAGAACGATTCACGTTTGGATCATTCGATCTCAAATTCGGCCTGCCACTGGTCGCGGTGGCGATCGCCTTCATGGCCATTCCCGAGATCATCGATCTGGCCATCACGCGGGCTCCGGTCGCCCCGAAAGACGCCGACGTCTCCACGGCGGCGGTGTTCCGCGGGTTCCGCACCGGGTTGAGCAAGTGGAAGCTGGCCGTTCGTCATTCACTGATCGGCGTCTCGCTCGGCGCCATCCCGGGCTCGAGCGGCAGCGTGGTCACGTGGATCTCGTACGCCATCGGGGTGGGATTCGCCAAGGACAAGCGGGAATTCGGCAAGGGCTCGTTGGACGGGCTGTTGTTCGCGGAGTCCTCCGAGAACGCGAAGGAGGGGGGTCAGGCGATTCCCACCCTGGCCCTGGGGATACCCGGCACCGCGTCGTGGGCGTTGGTCATCGTCGCGATGATCTCGTACGGCATCACCCCAGGGCCCAACATGCTCGACAAGCACGCCGACATCGTCGGCATCATCGTCTTCAGCTTTGCGCTGGCCAACCTGGTGCTGACCATCCTCGCACTGTTCATCACGCGGCAGCTGATGCGGGTGACGATGACGCCGTATCCGGTGATCGCCGGGGTGGTGCTGCCGGTGATGATCCTCGGGGCCTATTTCGACAGCAGGCACTTCGTCGTGTTCCCGCTCATGGTCGCCTTCGCGACGCTCGGCATCCTGATGAAGAAGTACGGTTGGCCGCGGCCGCCGTTCCTGTTGGCCTTCATCCTCGGGCCGACCATCGAGGAGAACCTTCACGACGCGATATCCATCCACGGCCCCCTCGCGACAGTGACGCGACCGCTGACGATCGTGCTGTTCCTCGTCTCGGTGGCGACCGTCGTCTTCATCTACCGTGCGATGGATCGCAGCGACAAGGCGGTCGCCGATCTGGGGCTGCCACCCAAAGACATTGAGGCTCTCGAACTCGCCGACGATCCCGATGAGCCGATCATGCTCGGCGACAACGTATCTGGCACTGGTGCCGCGGCACCGACGACCGCGACGGCGGAGGCCACCCGGACCGAGGCACCCAGGGCGCGGTTCGCCCTGTACTGGCGCAACGAACATCTCTTCGCCATCATGCTGGTCTGTATCGGCCTGGCCGCCACCATCACGGCGCTCGGATGGACGCGGCTGGCCGCCCAGATCGTCCCGGTCGGTGCGGGTGTGGGCGTCGTCGTGTTGTGCTCGATACAGCTGGTCAGGCAGGCCACCAGCCCCACCGAAGTCCGCGGTCAGATCATGGACATGGACGTCCGGAGCGCCGGCATGGCGGACGCACCCAAGGCAGCGATGAAGATGGCGATCATCCTGTCCGCGTTCGCCATCTGTCTCATCCTCTTCGGCCTGCAATGGTCCGCGCTGTTCCTCGGCGCAGCCATTCCGATCGTCTTCGCCGACGGCCGCAAAAAAGTGCTGGCCTCGGCGGTATCCCTGATCTTGATCTGGCTTTTCATGTTCGTCGTCGGCGACGAGCTCCTGGCGGTGCTCTGGCCGACCGGAATCATCCGTTTCTGAGGCGGTAGCACCAACCACCACATCACACAGGAGGCGCCATGCTGGGGTACCAGCTCATTCCGGAACTCATTGCACAACAGGGCGTGGACACCGTCTTCAGCATGCTCGGCGGCACGAACTGCACCTGGATCGGCGAGGGCGTCGCGCAGGGCAAATTCAAGCTCGTCAAAACCCGCCACGAGGAAACGGCGATCAACGCCGCAGTGGGCTACAGTAGATCCACCGGCAGGCTCGGGATAGCCAGCGTCACAAGGGGTCCCGGATTCGCCAATTCCCGTCAACGGACTCATCGCGGCCACCCGGACACACGTCCCCATGATGGTGATCGCCGGAGAATCGCCGCCTACCGGCAAGAAGTTCAGCGAGCAACACGTGGATCAGGCGGGTTTCGCCGCGCTGATCGGAATGGGGTTCCACCATGCCAGGTCGCCTGAGGATCTCGAAGAAGTCTTCTGGGCAGCCATCGACGACGCCTTCCGGTACGGACGGCCGCAGCTGCTGAGTACCGGCGATGACATCGTCGGTCGCGAATCATCGACTCGATCCATCGAACTGGGCCCGGCACGCACACCTGGTCCCGGTGCGGAACCGAGCCCCGAGGCCGTCGCCGCCGTGGTGGATCTGCTCGCGACATCGACCGCACCGCTCGTGATCGCCGGCCAGGGCGCGGTTCTTGCCGATGCCCGCGCCGACCTGATCGAGCTCGCCGATCTGATCGGGGCCCGCGTCGCCACCACGCTGCGCGGCAATCGATTCTTCACCGGCCATCCGCATGATCTCGGCTTGGCCGGCGCCTGGTCATATCCCGCCTCACGCAGCTACATCACGGAGTCGGACGTGGTGCTGGCATTCGGGGCATCGCTCAACCGGAACACCACCGCGGAGGGAACCATGTTCCCGGTTGCCAAAGTGGTGCAGTGCGAGGCTGATCCGGACAAACCGATCAAGGCCTCCGCACCCGAACTCGCGCTGCTCGGCGACGCCAAGGCCACCGCAAGGGCGATCATCGACGAATGGCGCAGGCGGGGTCTGGATCCGCGGTCGGTCCCCACTCCGACGCCGCCCCTTCCCGAACTGCGCCGCTCGATGCTCAAGCATGACCTCGGCCACGACGCCGGCCGCGGCCTCGACGTGCGCGAGGTGTGCCTGGCATTCGACGAAAAGCTGCCCGCCGACCGCATCGTCATCACCGACTCCGGCCGCACCAAGGGCATCACGTCGGCACTGGTGGGCGCGCAGGATGCGCGGAGCTGGCTGATCGGGCGGGGTTATGGATCGGTCGGACTGGGACTCGGGACCGCACTGGGTGCCGCGGCCGGAACCGGCCGTACCGCAGCGCTGTTCTGCGGCGACGGCGGGTTCATGATGGCGCTCGCGGGACTCGACACCGCCAGGCTCACCGACCTCAATGTCGTGGTCGTGATCCTCAACGACGAGCTTCTCGGCGCCGAGATGAAACACCTTCGCCGACACCACCTGCCGTTGGATGTGGCCCACCAGGATCTGCCGGACATCCCGACCCTGGCTGCTGTTTTCGGCGGACGCGGCACCGTTCTCCGGACCCGCGAGGAGCTCATGACCTTCCAGCTGCACGGCAGCGGCCTCGAGATCATCGACGCCAGGATCGATCCCTTCCTGGAATCGGAGGCTGCCTTCGACTGACCATTGCGCCACCGGCTCGGCGGTGGGCCCTCCCGTGCCGTTCAGTTCGGACGGCGCAGGGCCTTCCCGAACTCGTCGAGATCGTCGAGTTGGTCCAGCGATGCACACAGGTCGATCAGTTGGTCGACCTGCGCCGCAGGGATGACCCGCCCGGCCACCAGCCGGAACTTGTGCTCGATCTCGTTACGTGTCATCGGATTGTCCACGGTGCCTTTGGAATCGATGACCACTTCCTCGTACTCGCGGCCATCGTGGGTGGTGATCCTGACGCGGGCGCCACCGTAGGTGCGCAGCCTGGTCGCCAGCTCCTCGAGTTCGGCATCGAGCTCCAGCGATGTCTTGGTGACCACCTCCGCGATCTGTCGATCCCGCAGCGTCTCCTCGGTCCAGATGGCGGTGGGATCGACCAGCGAGTCGGCACCGCGCGCGATGGCAACGGCCGTGATGAACGGCAAGCTGTACTGCGCCGCCATCACCGACTCGGGTTCCGTCAATTCGTGGGCCTCGATCATCCGGGTGCTGGCCGCGATACGCACCGCGGCGATATCGTCCACCGAGATGTCGTTCTTGGCATAGATATTCGCCACTGCGTCGATGGCGTTGTGCGAACCACCCCACGCCGCATAGGGCTTGACCTCGCGATCCATGATCCGGAACTTGCTGCCCAGGCCGTCGGTCAGGTACTCCCAGCGCGGTGGCACCTGATCGTCACCGTACGTCTTGATATAGCCGTAGTCGCCTTCGAGAATGTCGCCGGGTCCGTCGAATCCGTTGGCGGCCAACTCGGCTGCCATCACCGCGTTGTGGGCCGCAAAACCACCGTGCAAGCGCTTGACCATGGTGCGAGACGGGTCCTGGTGGAAGCGGAACAGCCCCGACGCCATCGAACCGGCGATACCGAATGCGTCCTGCATCTGCTGCTGGGACAGATTGCTGGCGCGGGCCGCCGCGCCGACGGCGGGCCAGATCCCTTTGTGACCGCTCTTGTGCACGCCCTTACGCATCCGCATCGTGGACCCCACCCGGAGACCGAGTTCGTAGCCGGACACCACCGCGGTGACCAGGTCACGCCCTGAGCCGCCCCGTTTCTCGGTCGTCGCGAGAGCCGCCGACACGGCGTAACAGCCGGGATGCATCGACGATCGCGGCACCCGGTCGTCCATTTCGATCCCGTGCGCCGACGTTCCGTTGACCAGCGCCGCAACGCGCGCCGTCGTTGCCTTCGGTTGGCCCCACACCGACGCCTCCGCCGGGCCCTGCCCGTCCACGAACGTCTCCAGGACGATCTTCGACCATGGCCAGGTGGTGGATCCGATCGCCACCCCGACGATGTCCAGTACGCACAGTTTCGCGTTCTCGACCACATCGCTTGGTAGCGCGTCGAATTCGAGTCCGCTCAGAAATTGTGCCAACGTGGACGTCTCGTTCATGCATCGCACCCTTCAGCAGGCGGACTCACGCTCGAGTTGCAATGAATCCGACAGTATGCAAAAGCATGCTAGTAGGCACGACGCCTTCGCCGCAATAGCACTTCACGGCACACGGCCGCGCCGCGACGACGGTCATTTCTCCTTGAGGATGGTGGCTTCCAGCAGGTGTTGCACCTGCCGGACGATGGCCTTGTTCGCCGACTGTGCCACCCGCCGCACCGGCCCCGGCGGCGCCGCCCGGTGCACGTGCACCGCATCCCCGACCCGGAGCACGCCCGGTCGGGTGACATCGGCGTAGACGCCGAGAAAGCGGTCGGTGCGTTCCTTGAGTTGCCGCGTCAGGGCGCGGTCGAGTTCGACGCCGGGCTGCGGCCTGGTGGGCACCACACATCGGATGGTCGGCGTCGTCACCCGGAGGCCGGCGGTACCGATCTGCACCTGCGCACCGCACCAGTCCGCTTCGGGGAACTCCGTTCCCGGCCGGCTGATGTCCATCAGGACGTTGGGGCGGAACCTGCGTACGTCGTAGGCGTCGGCACCCGGCGCCAACGAGGCCAGGCTGGTGGTGCTCAACAGGTGCACCGGGCTCAGGTCGACGAAGGTGCCCGGCGGCGTCGAGTACCGGGCCAGCGTCAGGATCTCCTTGGTGGAGAACATCGACGTGTCGGGCAGCGCTTCGGCATCCGACAAACCGAAGTCACGCCGCACCTCGGTGGGGGCGAAGTTGGCCCGGGACTGCTGGACGGACAGCCGGTGTTGGCT
>CAMFLL010000207.1 GCA_945957405.1 uncultured Mycolicibacterium sp.
CATCACCTTGACCGACACCAGCACCGGCGGCACCCACATCACCATCACCCTGCCGTCACGGCACTAACCGATAACCGACTCCCCGAATTGTCTCAATGGTGTTGGTGCCGAACGGAATATCGATCTTCCGGCGCAGGTAACCGACATAGACCTCGACCACGTTGACCGGTCCGGTGTAGTTGGCGTCCCAGACATTGGCCAGGATGTCCGTCTTGGTCAGCACCGTGTCCTTGTTCCTGATGAGGTACTCCAGAACCCCGAATTCCCGGGCCGTCAGTGTGATCGTGGTGTCGTCACGCGACACGACGCGGCGCGAGGGATCCAGCGACAGCGAACCCGCGGTGAGCACGACGGGCCGTTCCGGGGCGCCGCGCCGCATCAACGCCCGCAGCCGTGCGACCAGGATCTTGAACGAGAACGGTTTGGTCAGATAGTCGTCGGCGCCGAGGTCGAAGGCATCGGTCTGGTCGTACTCGCCGTCCTTGGCGGTCAGCATGATCACCGGCGTCCACACGGCCGCTGCCCGCATCCGGCGCAGCACCTCGTAACCGCTACGGCCCGGCAGCATGATGTCGAGGATGATCACGTCGTAGTCGTTCTCGGTGGCCTCGTGCAGGCCGTCGTGGCCCGTTGCGGCTGTCACGACGACGAACCCCTCCGCGCGCAGACCCATCGCCACCGCCGACGCGAGCCGCTCCTCATCCTCGACCAGCAATACCCTCACGACGCCGCCTTCTCGCACACGGAAACCACCTACGTTACGACGGAGGTCGGGCTGCAATGCGCAGCCCGACTTGTTTCCGACGTGATATCACTGACCAGGCAGATCAGGAACATCTCCAGGTTCGGGCAGGTCGGGTCCTGGCGCGTCGACGGCTGGTCCCGCGGGCGGCGGTGCCTGCGGGACACCGGCAAAGGGGTGGGCGGCCGCAACCGCGCCGCCGAGTCCCAGCAGCACGACGGCGGTGCCCGCCGCCATGGCGATCTTGTGGCGTGCATTCATCGGTGGATCTCCTCTCTCCGAACGCCCCGGGATGCGGCGTCCTGAGACCACCATGGCGAAGGTGCGCTGAGAGAACCCTGAACACATCGCCGGTTCTCAGCATCGGTTCAGTCCGCGATCGTCGTGCTGATCGCCGGCGATGCATCGCTGAACAACGCTGGGAAGTCACCGTTCTCGTGCGCTTTGAAACCGAGAAAACCGAGCACCGCAGCCAGTGCCGCGACGATGAACACCACGACCGGCCGTGGCCCGGACGGGTGAAAGGCAGGACCGGAGCGCGTCATTCCATCGCCTCCCGGACGGCGCGCCGGCATCCGTCACTGAAATCGGCTGGGACCACCGACGGGTCCGACCGCACAGGCTCGAACAATGCGCTGCACAGGCTCGACGACGTGACGCCGGACATCGCCATCATCTCCCGGACGAATTCGCCGTGGGCTGCGGCCCGGTACCCGGCTTCGAAGGACGCGTCATCGGTGTCCTGTTGACCCAACGCGTAATCCAGCATCAGAAGCACCACGAGCACACCAGCGCTCTGTAACAGCCGCTGCGCATGAGGCATGGTCACAAGACTTCACGATGCCAAAACGCCACTGAACGGACGCTGAGAGCGCGGTCACGACTCGTCGTACTGCGCCAGCTGCGCCGTGAACTCCTGCGCGTAGGCGAGTTGGCGGGTGAGCTCGGCGCATGCCTCATCGGCACGTTGCCGACACACCGCGATGAAAGTGTGCGCCCGGGCACGCGCTGCCGCAGTTGCGTCCTCGGCGGCCAGCGTGTCCAGGGCGGCCAGCAGCTCACGCATCTCGTCGAGGGTGAAACCCAGCGGTTTCATGCGGCGTATCGCGATCAGACGATCCACATCGCGGCGGGTGTAGAGACGGAATCCGCCCGCCGAGCGCACCGACGGGGTGACCAGGCCCACGTCGTCGTAGTGCCGGATGGTCTTGATGGACAACTCCGTTCGCGTGGCCACCTCCCCGATCTGCCACCGTTCGGCAGCGCCGTCCTGGCCACCCACGGCTCCCCCTAGTGCGCCGCGGCCAGACGGCCACTGAGCCGGGCGTGACGTTCGGCGCTGTTGTCGTTCATCCCGATGATGGTGACGGTCTTACCCCTGGCGGCGTACTTGGTGGTGATCGCGTCGAGGGCGGCCACGCTGGATGCATCCCAGATGTGGGCGTCGCTCATGTCGACGACGATGTTCTCCGGGTCGCACGCGTAATCGAACTGGTACACCAGGTCGTTGCTCGACGCGAAGAACAACTCACCCTTGACCGCGTAGACACGTATGCTGTCGTCGTCGCCAGGGATCACGACCACATCGGTGAGATGCGCGACGCGCCGGGCGAACAGCACCATCGCGGTGAGTGTGCCCACCGCGACACCGTAGGCGAGGTTGTCGGTCGCCACGGTGACCGCGACGGTGGCCACCATGACGGCTGTCTCACTTTTGGGCATGCGGCGCAACGTCTTCGGGTTGACACTGTGCCAGTCCAGGGTGCCGACCGACACCATGATCATCACGGCGACCAGTGCGGCCATCGGTATCCGCGCAACCACGTCGCCGAGGCCGACCACCAGCCCGAGCAGTAAGGTGCCGGCCAGGAACGTCGAGATGCGGGTGCGGGCACCACAGGCCTTCACGTTGATCATGGTCTGCCCGATCATGGCGCAGCCACCCATACCGCCGAAGAAACCGGTGACGATATTGGCCACGCCCTGGCCGAGCGCTTCGCGGGACTTGTTCGAATGGGTATCGGTGATGTCGTCGACGAGCTTGGCGGTCATCAACGACTCCAGCAGTCCCACGATCGCCATCGCCAAGGCGTAGGGGGCGATGACCGACAGGGTGTGCATGGTCAACGGCACGTCGGGGATCAGCAGCGCGGGCAGGCTCGACGGCAGCTGACCTTCATCACCCACGTCGGGCACCGACCAGCCCAGGCCCACGGTAGCAGCGGTGAGCACCACGATCGCCACCAGTGGAGCCGGGATCACCGTCGTGACCTTGGGCAACAGGACGATCACCGCGACACCGACGGCGACCATCGGATAGACCAGCCACGGCACGCCGAGCAGGTGCGGCACCTGCGATGAAAAGATCAGGACCGCCAGCGCGTTGACGAACCCCACCATGACGCTGCGTGGCACGAAACGCATCAGTTTGGCCACCCCCAGCCCGCCGAGTACCAGTTGCAGTACGCCGGCCAGGATCACCGCGGCCACCAGATAGTTCAGTCCGTGGCTGTGCACCAACGGCGCCACCACCAAGGCGACGGCACCGGTCGCGGCCGAGATCATGGCCGGCCGGCCGCCGACGATGGCGATGGTCACCGCCATCGTGAAGGAGGCGAACAAGCCAACACGTGGGTCGACACCGGCAATGATCGAAAACGAGATCGCCTCCGGGATCAACGCCAGGGCCACCACCAGGCC
Organism: uncultured Mycolicibacterium sp.; assembly: GCA_945957405.1. GTDB lineage: Bacteria > Actinomycetota > Actinomycetes > Mycobacteriales > Mycobacteriaceae > Mycobacterium. The sequence goes on from CAMFLL010000207.1 coordinate 3,443, forward strand.
GGCCAGCACCTCGGTGCGCAGCCGCCGCGGTGATCGCAGGGCAGCGAGCACAGACTGCTCCTGTTGCGGTGTGACCTCATCGGACTGCGTCTTCACCACGGCTCCATTTCGGGGTTCTGCGAGAACGCGCCTCAGTGCGCGAAAAAGATTGAGGGAGCCCGGAATTCACCCGTGTGATCCGCGGCCAGCCAGCCCCGCAACTCTACCCCCACTGGAGGGTTGACCACCTAATCGGGGAACCGTGATGTGGTCGAACCCACAGCCCGAACCTGGTCAGTGGCCGTGCTGATCGTTGACGACGCCGACCGATCTCGACGAGTCCTGGTCGAACCACGCAGGAAAATGCCCATCCTCATGTGCCACGAAGGTCACGACCCCGACCACCGCCGCCGTCGCCGCGGCGGCGACGATGGCGACCGGTCGCGGGCCGGAACGGTGATACGACCGATCGACGTCATCACGGTCACCACGCGTGCTCATACCGTCTACGGTCCACGTCCACCCTGTGCGGATGCTGGGCGCAGCTTTGGCGCGCGCTGGGAGTCGGGGAAGATACCGACTGTGGATCAGCCCGATTTCCTCATCCGGACCAGGGACGGTTACGACCGGACCGCCGCGGACTACGCCGAGAGGTTCCATCATCACCTCGACGACAAGCCCGTCGAGCTCGCGGTGCTGTCGGCCTTCGCCGGGCTGATCAACAAGGGACCGAACCGGCAGGTTGTCGATGTCGGGTGCGGCACGGGTGCGACCACGGACTTGCTGCACAGCCACGGTGTGGACCCAGTCGGGATCGACCTGTCCCCCGGCATGATCGCGGAGGCCCGCCGGCTCAACCCTGCGTTGGCGTTCCGGGTCGGATCGATGACAAGCCTTGACACCGCCGACGACAGTGTCGGCGGGGTGTGCGCGTGGTACTCGATCATCCACATTCCCGACAGCCATCTCGGCGACGTGTTCAGTGAATTCCGCCGAGTGCTGACGCCCGGCGGGTTGGTGCTGCTGGCTTTTCAGGTCGGCGATGAACCATTGGTGCTGACCGAGGCGTTCGGCCACGACGTGCACTTGACCTATGCCCGCCGCCGACCCCAGGACATCCGGAAGATGTTGGCCGACAACGGTTTCGACGTCTATGCCGAAGTGGTCCGCCAACCTGACGACAACGACGTCGAGTCGACACCCCAGGCATTCGTCATCGCGCGGAAGCGCCCGCCTCATTCACCCCGCGAGACCTCGTCGTAGAACAGGCCAAGGCGGTCGATGCGCCACAGTTGGCCGTAGATGATCAGGGCCGCCCCGAACGCTGTCGGCCAGAGCGCCAGCGCGACCAGCCCCCAGCCCAGCAACGCTGCACCCGAGGCTGCTCCGACGATCCAGACGCGTTGCACCACAACGAATTCTGCAGACATCTGCGATCTGTCGGACATCCAGAGCCGTTCGCCGAAGATGCCTTTGGAGGACCATGCCGTCGGCTTCTCGACGGGCGGGAACGCGTGCGGATTCCACCACAACCACGCCACCACCAGTGCCACCGGCGCCAACGCCCACCAGCCGATCCAGGCGCGGCTCCAGATCGCGAGTATGCCCACCGGGATCGCGGCGAACCTGGTCCACACGCTCCACGGATTGGCATGGCGCCGCCAGGCTTCGTCGCTCATACCGGCCGCCCGCGCATATCTGTCCAGGAAACGCATGGCATCCCCTCCTCGCCGCCTGCGATGGTAGGCCCAGTGGTCGACGCGGCGTGGCTACACTGCGGCCGTGACCGATGCGACAGAACGGGTGATCCGGATCTCCGCTGCGGTGATCGTCGATGCCGCGGGCCGCGCTCTGGTGGTCCGAAAACGAGGGACAACGGCGTTCATGCAGCCCGGCGGCAAGATCGATGCCGGCGAGACACCGGCGGAGGCGGTGTGCCGCGAAGTCTACGAGGAACTCGGCACCGCCGTGTCACATGCCGACATCCGTCCCCTCGGCCGGCATCGCGCCGAAGCCGCCAACGAACCCGGCCATCATGTCGAGGCCGATCTGTTCTCGGTGACCCTGCGCGACGAGCCGCGCCCGACCGCCGAAATCGAGGAGATCGCCTGGATCGATCCCGCTGCGCCGGGCGATATCGAGCTGGCACCCCTGACCCGAGACACCGTCCTGGATCTGGTGCGTCGCGCGGCGCAGCGGTCAGGATAGGTCGAGCAATTCCTCGTAGAAGCCGCCGAAGCCGCGTTCGCGGTCGACCAGGTGTACCTCGAGAATCCAGTGGCAGTCACGACCCGCCCGGTCCTTGACCCGCATCGGCCGCGTCGAACCCGGGGCGATGTACGACGAGATCTCCGCGTCGTCGATCTTCTCGTGCGGGAATTCACCCACCAGATGTCCGGCGATGGTGCCGCCGAACTCCCACCCGCGTTCGCGGCTCAGCGTGACCACGTGGTCGAACAATTCCTCACCCGTGATGTCGGGATGCCGCCGAAAGTGGTCGCGCCCGGCCTCCCAGACCTTGGGCAGGTCGTCCCGTAGGGCCAGTTTGCGTGCATCGTCACCGATGACGTAGGTACGCCCGAAATCGGCCTCCCACTCCTCGAAAATCGGCCCGAAATCCAGGAACACGATGTCGTCGTCGGTGATGACGCGGTCGGGCGGGTTCTCACGGAAGGTCTCCAGGGTGTTCTCACCCGCCCGGACGATGCGTTTGTGCCAATGCCGGGTGATACCGAACATATCCCGCGCGAGATCGCGGATCTCATCCGACAGCGCCCGCTCGCCGATACCCGCGCGCACCATCGCCCGCTCGGAAATCTCCGCGAACAGCTTCTCCGCCATCTGCTGGGCCTCCAGGAGTCGTCGAACCCTGGTGGCCTCGTCTGTCGCGGGCATGTTCATCCTGTCGAGGGTAGTGCGCAGCAGACGAGCGGTATCGTCAGTGGCGCAACTGGTCTGTCCGGGGCACACGCGAGTGCGGCCCGGACATCGAACAGCACAGGCCGACACGGGTGTGCTGTGAGAGGGAATCCGGTGTGAATCCGGAACTGTCCCGCAGCGGTATGCAGGAACGACCGCCGTCATCAGCACTGGCAGGCAACGTCATGTTGCCGCCGGGAAGCGACGGCCACTAGGAGCACCACGGTGCGCGCCTGCGAGTCCGAAGACCTGCCAGTTGTGCCGGGCGCGCCGCGCTCGGCGGCACATCGCCTCGTGGATGGGCGCATGGCTGCAGCGGGTAATCCGTGCGTCTCCATCGCATGGGCGAACTGTCTGGGCTGCGCGTCCTTGAAGGCGATGGGCACACCGTCGTAAGTGAAGGACATGTCCGTGACGCCCCAACCATTCACCGCCACCTCCCTCGGCGCGCCCCGCATCGGCCCCAATCGCGAACTCAAGCGCGCGATCGAGGAGTACTGGGCCGGCCGCACCGACCGTGCGCACCTCGAGAGCACTGCGGCCACGCTGCGCACGGATTCGTTGACCGCGCTGCACGCCGCGGGCCTGGATTCCGTGCCGGTCAACACATTCAGCTACTACGACCAGATGCTGGACACCGCCGTCATGCTCGGCGCACTGCCACCGCGCGTGATGTCGGTCGACGATGACCTCGACCGGTATTTCGCGGCGGCCCGGGGCACCGACACCATCGTCCCGCTGGAGATGACGAAGTGGTTCGACACCAACTACCACTACATCGTCCCCGAGATCGGGCCCGGCACACGGTTCAGCCTGAATGCCGCCAAGGTGCTGACCGAGCTCAAAGAGGCACTGGCGCTGGGTATCCCGGCCCGTCCGGTGCTCGTCGGACCGCTGACCTTCCTGGCCTTGAGTAAGGCCGTCGGCGGCGCAGGAGCACCGATCGAGCGACTCGAGGACGTACTGCCGGTGTACGCAGAACTGCTCGAGGCGTTGGCCGCCGACGGGGCGACATGGGTGCAGCTTGACGAACCTGTGCTGGTCACCGACATCATCGAGGACGGTCCCGGGCTGGCCGAGAAGACCTACGCCGCGCTCTCGGCCGTGGCGCACCGCCCGGCGATCCTGGTGGCGACCTACTTCGGAACGCCCGGCGACGCGCTGCCCGCGCTGGCCGGCACCGCCGTCGACGCGATCGGCGTCGACCTGGTGTCCGGTGCCGTTCAGGCCGTCGTCGCGGCGCCCGCCCTCGCCGACAAGCTCCTGGTTGCGGGTGTTGTCGACGGCCGCAACGTCTGGCGCACCGATCTCGAGTCGGCCCTGGCCCAGCTGGCATCGCTGCTCGGCTCGGCCCGCGCGCTCGCGGTGTCCACCTCATGCTCGACGCTGCATGTCCCCTACTCGTTGCAGCCCGAAACCGGGCTCGACGACGCACTGCGCAGCCGGCTGGCGTTCGGTGCCGAGAAGATCGATGAGGTGGCCGCGCTGGCGACGGCGCTGCGCGACGGACGGGATGCCATCGCGCCCGCCATCGCGGCCTCCAGCGCCGCCATCGCCACGCGCGGCAACGATCCCCGGCTGCACCTGGACGCCATCCGGGGGCGCCTGGCGACGACTCTCGACGCCGGCGTCACCCGCGGGCCCGCCGACGAACGCCGCAGGAGCCAGACGGGACGGCTGCGGCTGCCGGTGCTGCCCACCACCACCATCGGCTCGTACCCGCAGACGACGGCCATCCGCGTCGCCCGGGCGGCCCTGCGCAACGGCGAGATCGACGCCGCCGAATACGAACGGAAGATGCGCGACGAGATCACCTCGGTCATTCGCCTGCAGGAGGACCTGGGTCTCGATGTGCTGGTGCACGGTGAACCCGAACGCAACGACATGGTGCAGTATTTCGCCGAACAACTCGACGGATTCTTCGCCACACAGAACGGCTGGGTCCAGTCCTACGGAACACGGTGTGTGCGACCACCGATCCTGTTCGGCGATATCAACCGTCCCCACCCGATGACCGTCGAATGGATCACGTTCGCCCAGTCACTGACCGAAAAGCCGGTCAAGGGCATGCTCACCGGACCGGTCACCATCCTGGCGTGGTCATTCGTCCGGGACGACCAGCCGCTGGCCGACACGGCCAATCAGATCGCCCTGGCGATCCGCGATGAAACCGTCGACCTGCAGGCCGCCGGCATCGGAATCATCCAGGTCGACGAGCCTGCACTGCGCGAGCTGCTGCCCCTGCGCAGGAAAGACCAAGGTGCCTACCTGGATTGGGCCGTGCAGGCGTTCCGGCTCGCGACGTCGGGCGTGGCCGACTCGACGCAGATCCACACCCACCTGTGCTACTCGGAGTTCGGTGAAGTCATCGGCGCCATCGCCGATCTCGATGCCGACGTCACGTCCATCGAGGCGGCGCGGTCGCACATGGAGGTCTTGGACGATCTCAACAGCGTCGGGTTCGCCAACAGCGTCGGACCCGGGGTGTACGACATCCACTCGCCTCGCGTACCGGAGACGTCTGAGATGGCGGACTCGCTGCGTGCGGCCCTCAATGCCGTACCGGCCGAACGGCTGTGGGTCAACCCCGATTGTGGACTGAAGACCCGTGGTGTCGACGAGGTCACCGCGTCACTGCGCAACCTCGTCGCGGCTGCCGCCGAGGTGCGGGCCTCGGCGTGATGCTGCGGGGCTGCCCGGATCGGTGCCGGGCAGCCCCGTCACGCAGTCATCCGGTCACGGATCAACCCGAAGTAGCCCTCGATGTGTGCCTTGGCCAGATCGGCCGCCTTGCTCCCGTGCCCGCGGCCCAGTGCAGCGACGATATCCCGGTGTTCGCAGCGCAGATTGGCGGCGACGGCCGTCCAGTCATCGAGCAGCGGCACACCGGCCATGACATAGCCGTGAATAGAATCACGCAGCGCCGCCATCATGGCCGCCACCACCGCATTACCCGCCAGCGCCGTCAACGCGACGTGGAAGTCGGCATCGCGCAGATGGAACTCGCCGGGCTCCAGCATGGGATCGTCCATGACGTCGAGCATCGCGCTCAGATTCGCGGTATCGGGTCGCGGTGTCAGCGCGGCCGCCTGCCGCAACGCCCAGGTCTCCAGCAGGACGCGGGTGCTGACCAGGTCGTCGATCGGCAGGATGCGGGTGGCGATGTGCAGACGCAGCGCCGACCCGATGGACGTCGCCGGATCGGCGACCACGATGGCGCCGGAGTCCGGACCCGACCCCACCGCCGTGCGCACCACACCCATGGCCTCGAGCACGCGGATGGCTTCGCGGACCGATGCCCGGCTCACGGTCAGTTCCTCGGCCAGCGCGCGCTCCCCCGGTAGGCGGTCCCCGACCGCCACCGACCCGTCGGCGAGCTGCTGCTCGATCCGCTGCAGAACCACTTCGTGCGCACGCATGACGAGAGAATAGCCGCCTCGCCCTGGTGTGGTCAGACCACAGTGCGTTAGTGTGGTCTGACCACACAGCCCGTGGTCGTGTTCTTCCACCGTTGCCCGGAGACGTCAATGCGTATTGCCCTGTTCGCCACCTGCCTCGCCGACGCGATGTTCCCCGGTGCGGCCATCGCCACGGTCACCCTGCTCGAACGGCTCGGCCACGAGGTGGTGTTCCCCGACAACCAGACGTGTTGCGGCCAGATGCACGTCAACACCGGCTATCTCACCGAGGCCACCGGCCTGGTGCGCCACCACGTCGAGGTTTTCGAGGCCGCCCGATGCGATGCGGTGGTGGCACCGTCCGGGTCGTGTGTCGGATCGGTGCGCCACCAGCACACCATGGTGGCCGAGCGCGCCGGCGACCACCGACTGGCCGAGCGCGCCCGCGCCGTTGCCGAGCGCACCTTCGAACTGTCGGAACTCCTCGTCGACGTGCTGGGCGTCCGCGACGTGGGCGCGTACTACCCGCACCGGGTCACCTATCACCCCACCTGTCATTCGCTGCGCATGCTGCGGGTCGGGGACAAACCTCTGGAGCTGCTGCGCCGGGTGCGGGGGATGACGCTGGTGGAGTTGAATGCGGCCGAGGAGTGCTGCGGCTTCGGCGGCACCTTCGCGATCAAGAACTCGGACACCTCCACGGCGATGCTCGCCGACAAGATGACCAACGTCATCGACACCAGAGCCGAGATCTGCACCGCCGGGGATTCGTCCTGCCTGATGCACATCGGCGGCGGGCTGAGCCGCATCCGCTCCGGTGTCCGCACCGTGCACCTCGCCGAGATCCTGGCGTCCACCGAACCGGCCGGAGCTCGCGCGTGACCGCGACACCGACGTTTCTCGGCACCCCAGGACTGGGCAACCTGCGCGGCACCGAGCCGTTCCCCGACGCCGCGCGGCGCGCCCTGCGCGACACCCAGATGCGTCGCAACGTCGGCCACGCCACACAGACCATCCGAACCAAACGGCTTGCCGCCGTGGGCGAATGCGCCGACTGGGAGCAGCTACGCGAAGCCGGCAGTGCGCTCAAACGCGACGTCCTGGCGCGCCTTCCCGAGCTCCTCGAGCAACTCGAAACCAACGTGGTGGCGCGCGGCGGCGTGGTGCACTGGGCCCGCGACGCCACCGAAGCCAACGCCATCATCACCGGCCTCGTTCGCGGGCACGACGCCGACGAAGTGGTGAAGGTCAAGTCGATGGCGACCCAGGAGATCGGCCTCAACGAGCATCTCGAAGAGGCCGGGATCGCCGCCATCGAGACCGACCTCGCCGAACTGATCGTCCAACTCGGTCATGACAAGCCGAGCCACATCCTGGTGCCGGCCATTCACCGCAACCGTGCCGAGATCCGTGAGATCTTCACCCGTGAGATGCCCGATGCCGGCGAGTTGACCGACGAGCCTCGTGTGCTGGCGATGGCGGCGCGCGCCCACCTGCGGCGAAAGTTCCTGTCCGCCAAGGTCGCCATCAGCGGCGCCAATTTCGGCGTCGCCGACACCGGCACGCTCGCCGTCGTCGAATCCGAGGGCAACGGCCGGATGTGTCTCACGCTGCCCCAGACGCTCATCACCGTGATGGGTATCGAGAAGGTGGTACCGCGTTTCACCGATCTGGACGTCTTCATGCAACTGCTGCCCCGATCGTCGACGGCCGAGCGGATGAACCCGTACACCTCGATGTGGACCGGCGTGCACCACGGTGACGGCCCGCAGGAATTCCACCTGGTACTGCTCGACAACGGACGCACTAAGGTGCTGGGCGATCAGGTGGGTCGCGAGGCACTCAAGTGCATCCGGTGCAGCGCCTGCCTCAATGTGTGCCCGGTGTACGAGCGCACCGGCGGGCACGCGTACGGCTCGGTCTATCCCGGTCCGATCGGCGCAATCCTGAGCCCGCAACTCACCGGCACCACCGGCCACGACGACCCCAACGCGTCACTGCCATACGCGTCATCGCTGTGCGGTGCGTGTTTCGACGCCTGCCCGGTCCGCATCGACATCCCGTCCATCCTGGTGCATCTGCGCGCCGAGCAGGTCGACTCCGAACGCCACGGCCTGCCCGGCGGGCAGGACCTGGCCATGAAGGCAGCGGGGTGGGCAATGCGCTCGCCGCGGCGCTTCGGCGCCGCCGAGAAGGCGCTGGCCCTGGGCCGACTCGTCGCGGGCGGTGACCAACGCATCTCGGCGCTCCCCTGGCCAGGGTCGCGCTGGACCACCAGCCGGGACATCCCGGCGCCCCCGGCCGAGACCTTCCGGCAGTGGTGGGCTCGCACGCACCACGGAGACAGCCATGAATGACACCAAATCGGTTGTTCTGCAACGCATCCGGTCCGCCCTGGCGGCCGCGCCCACCGAACCGGTCGACGTGCCCCGAGACTATGACCGGCAACCGCTGCACGGTGACCCCGACATCGAACGGTTCGCCGAGACCGTCGCCGAATACCGGGCCCGTGTGCACCGCGTCGACGCACGGCACATCGCGTCCACGATCGGCGGCCTGCTCGCACCGTCGGCGGTTGTCGTCGCCCCGGCCGACACACCCGCCGCGTGGCTGACCGGCCTCGAGATCCTGGCCGACTCCCCCGACGCACCTTTAAAGGTCGCCGCGCTCGATGCCGCCGACGCGGTGGTCACGGGCTGCGCCCTGGGTATCGCAGCGACGGGCACCATCGTGTTGGACGCCGGCGCCACGCAGGGCCGACGCGCGCTCACGCTGGTCCCCGATCACCACATCTGCGTGGTGTTCGCCGACCAGGTTGTCGACACCGTCCCGCAGGCCTTCGCAGCGCTCAACCCGGTGCGGCCCTTGACGTTCATCTCGGGGCCGAGTGCCACCAGTGACATCGAACTCGACCGCGTCGAGGGCGTGCACGGCCCGCGCACACTCGATGTCCTGCTGGTCACGGATGCGTCGAGGACCGAACCACCAACTGCGGTGCCAGGATGACGTTGCGCACCGCCCCGGTCCGTGGGTGGCCTTCGGCGGCATCGAGCAGCAGGTCCACCGCGGTCTCACCGATGGCGCCGGTCGGCTGCGCCACCGAGGTCAGTGGAACCACCGCGGAGCGGGCGAAGTCGATGTCGTCGTAGCCGACCAGCGCGATGTCCTCGGGGACCCGCACGTTGCCCAGCAACGTCAACGCCTGCAGCACTCCGATCGCCACCAGATCGTTGGCGCAGAACACCGCGTCGGGGCGTTGCCGGGCGGGACGGTCGCGCAGCATCTCGCCGACCGCCCGGCCCTCGAGCACACTGAGCGTCGGTGTGTCGATGATCTCGAGTTCGGCACCGGCCACGGCGGCAGCGGCATCGGCGGCACCGCGGCGGCGGTCACGGACCTGACGTAGTTCGGCCGGCCCGCCGACGAAGGCGATCCGCCTGCGGCCGATATCGCAGAGGTGGGACACAGCCAGCGCCGCGCCGGCGACGTCGTCCACGGCGACGGAATCGAACGGTGTCCCG
>CAMFLL010000208.1 GCA_945957405.1 uncultured Mycolicibacterium sp.
GGGCGTCACCGGGTCCGCCGAGCGGCCCTGGCACCCCACCACCAGGCAGTCCACCGTTGGGCAGCGGCCCACCGGGTCCACCCGCCGGTCCCGGTATCCCACCACCGGGGATCGGACCACCCGGCCCGCCGATGGGCCCGGGCACACCACCACCAGGCAAGAAACCTACGGGACCGCCGGGGCCACCGATCGGCCCAGGCATACCACCACCGGGGATGGGCCCACCGGGGCCACCCATCGGGCCCGGCACGCCGCCACCGGGGATGTCACCGCCGGGTCCACCGATCGGCCCAGGGATCCCACCGTCGCACGGATTCCAGACCGGGCACGGCCCATCGGGTTCTGCACTTGCCACTGCCACGCCGAGAAATCCACTGAATGCCAGACCCCCCGACAGCACCGCGATACCAATGATGTTGCGATGTCGATTCATCATGCTGACTTTATCCCCCAAATTGTCGCCCGCGTTACAGCTTGAGACCGATCGTCAAAAACAATGCGCATGTAGTTGATGCTCTTCCTGGCCGCCCGCAGTTCGAGTGGGCGCCCCTCCTCGATCGAGCGGCCCCCAGCGGCGGCGCGATCTCGAAAACGATGGTGTCCAGGGCCTCGGGGGCGTTGGGACGCAACTCCTGCATGACCCTCACACAGTCGAGGTCGCCCCGCCCGATGGGAATGCCGATCGAATGCGTACCGTCCGCATCGACCACGATATTGATATCGCACAAAGTGCAGCAGAAGGCTTACGGCGCCGACTTTCCGCTACATCAGGGACACCAGCGCGGACATGGCCCAGGCGGGTCAGCTCATCCACCGACACGGCGATGTCATCTCGACGTTCGTCGGCTGGGACAGCCTGCTGCTTGCCTCGATCACCGAAGGCGCCGCCGGCGTGATGGCCGGTACCGTCAATGTCATGCCGTCACAGCTTGTTTCGGTCCATCGTGCCCTGATCGAAGGCGACCTGGTCCGCGCCCGGCGGAAATGGGCACAGATCTACCCGCTGATGGACGCCATCATGTCGGCGCCCCTCATTCCGTCAAGTCCGCCCTCGAGTCGCTCGGGTTCGCCGTCGGCGCACCACGCAAGCCGATGGCCGCACTGGATCCCGCCGGTGCCGCAAAGATCGCCGATCTGACGGCCGCGCTGCCGCACTTCTCCGCATCGGCATAGTCCGGCCGACGGTCCGTGCCGCCGCCTTGAACGAACACCCCGGCGCGCATCGCTCCGCGCGCTACGCTGGAGGCATCTGTCACTGGTTCTCGCACGGTTAAGCGCCCAGCCCGCGAGGCGCTCTCCACACCATGCGATTGAAGGTGCACCATGCGTGACCAATCAGAGGATTGCCTGCCGACGTGCGCCGTCGGTGAGCATTGGATCGACACGACGGTCGTCGTGCAGTGCTCCGGTGTGCTCGACATGCTCACCAGCCCCACCCTGGAACAGCACATCGACGACGTGCTGGACAAGCAACCGAAGGCCGTGATCGTGGACCTCAGCTCGGTTGAGTTCTTGGCGTCGCGGGGGATGAATGTGCTTGTCAGCACCTGCAACGAGATCAACGGCGACATCGGGTTCGCGGTGGTCGCCGAGGGTCCCGCCACCAGTCGCCCCATGATGCTCATGGGTCTGGACGCGATATTCCCGATCGTCGCCACCGTCGACCAGGCCCTTGCCGCCCTGACGTCTTCTGATCAACAACCGCCCGGGTAGTCAGTCGGCGGGGTGCTCGATGCACCCTGGGCACCGTCGGGTGGCAACTCGACGGTGAAGGTGGTCTGGCCGGGCACGCTGTCGACGTGGATCCTGCCGCGGTGGGCGGCCACCACCGCGGCCGCGATCGCCAGGCCCAGACCGGTGCTACCGGCACGCCTGGACCTGGAGGTGTCGCCCCTGACGAAGCGCTGGAAGATCTCCTGCTTGCGCTCCGACGGGATTCCCGGGCCGGTGTCCGTCACTTCGATGATCGCCCCGCCGCCGACCTCGGGCGCAAGACGGGTGGTGACCGTCGTCCCCGGCGGCGTATGAATGCGTGCGTTGGAGAGCAGATTAGCCAGTACCTGGTGCAGCCGCAGTCGGTCCCCCGTCACTGTCACGGGATCGTCCGGAAGATCAAGGGGCCAACGATGATCGGGGCCCGCGGCGTGGGCATCACTGACCGCCGCGATCACCAACTCGGACAGATCGACGGCGTTGCGGTCCAAGGGCCTGCCCTCGTCGAGACGTGCGAGGAGCAACATGTCCTCCACGAGTGCGCTCATGCGTCTGGCCTCGGATTCCACCCGCCCCAGAACATAGGGCAGGTCAGGGTGAGCACCGACCGACAACCGTTGTGCCATCTCGGTGTAGCCGCGAATGGAGGTCAACGGGGTGCGCAGCTCATGGCTCGCGTCCGCAACGAACTGACGCACCCGCGTCTCACTTGCGTGCCGGGCCGCCAGGGCTGCCGAGATGCGGTTGACCATTGTCGTCAGCGCGCCACCGAGTCGACCCACCTCGGTGTGCTCGGCGCCGGGCGCGATGCGGGCCACGGGGGACGGTAACGACACCTCGCCACGCTCGAGTTCCAACTCGGCGACGTGGTCGGCAGTGGCCGCCATGACCGACAGGGGACGCAACTGGCGCCGTACGACCACGACGCCGGCAACGACCGCGAGCGCCAAGCCGATGGCCGCCAGGATGCCGAAGATGGCGACCACCGACATCAGGGTGTCGCGTACGCCCGACAACGGCAGACCGGTCACCAGCAGGCGTCCCCCGTCGATGGGCCCGGACAGCACGCGGTAGTCACCGAGTCCGTCGAGGTGAAGTGAAATGGGTTGGCGCACCGGGAGGTCGGCGAACTGCGCGGCCGCTGCCGGTGTCAGAACCTGCCGTCCGCCACTGCTCAACACGACGGCGGCGTCACCGACATGACCGTCGGTGACGACGACACCGACCGTGCCGACGGAATTGCCCGGTGCGTCGAGGAAGATGGGGCCCGGACCGGGATACCGGATGATCGGCGGCGGCCCCAGATTGGCGAAGGTGACCGATCTGCCCTCGGCCTCACGCAACTGGTCGTCGAGTTGGCTCATCAGAAAGTGGTGCATCGCCAACAATGTGCCGGCACCGATCCCGGCGCACAGTACGACGAGGAGGGCGGTGTAGGTCGTGACCAGCCGCCTGCGCAGCGACCACGTGGCCGGACGCCACCAGCTGCGGAAACCGGACCTCATTACGTGAGCATCAACATGCCTTGAGCACATATCCGACACGGCGGACGGTGTGGATCATGGGTACGCGACCGACGTCGATCTTCCTGCGTAAGTACGAGATGTAGAGCTCGACGACGTTGGACCGCCCGTCGAAATCGTAGTTCCACACCCGTTCCAGGATCTGTGACTTCGCGAGCACCCGGCCCGGGTTGTGCATCAAATACTGCAGTACATCGAATTCCGTTGCAGTCAGTGTTATTTCGTCGCCAGCCCGAGTCACTTCGTGGCTGTCCTCATCCATCACGAGATCACCGACCACGACCCTGCAGGCGTCGTTGGACACCGCGATACCGGTGTGGCGCACCAGCGCCCGCAGTCGCAGCAGCACTTCTTCGACGCTGAACGGCTTGGTCACGTAGTCGTCGCCGCCGGCACTCAGGCCGGCGATGCGGTCCTCGATCGAGTCCTTCGCCGTCAGCAGGAGAACCGGCAGCATGGGACGAATCTGATGAAACCGTCGCAGGACTTCCAACCCGCTCATGTCCGGCAACATGACATCCAGAACCACGAGGTCGGGACTCAGTTCGCGCACGGCGCGGATCGCGCTTGCACCGTCGGCCGCGCTGGACACCTTCCAGCCTTCGTACTGCAGCACCATCGACACCAGATCGGTCAGCGCTGGTTCGTCGTCGACAACCAGAACATGAATTGGGCTGCCATCGGCGCGGGTGGCCACCGCGCGGGTGCGGACGACCTCGAATTCTCGAATCGTCGAATCAGGAGCAGACATCGACGAAATTGTGCCGGGGCGTGCTAGGCGAACACTATGGCCTGCTTATGCGCCAGCTATGAATCACCGTCGCGCCCGCTGCGAGGAAACCTCCGGGATGGTCTGCACAACCTGATCGCAGTATCCCGGAGGTCCCTTGCACACATCAACCCTGATCAGAACCGTGGCGGCGGGCATGGCGCCAACGGCGGGCACCCAATGGGCCCACCGGGACCACCGATGGGCCCAGGGATTCCACCACCGGGCAACGGACCACCCGGTCCGCCGATCGGCCCCGGGATTCCACCACCGGGCAACGGACCACCCGGCCCCCCGATCGGCCCGGGAATCCCCCCACCGGGTCCGCCTGGACCACCGGGTCCGCCTGGACCACCGGGGCCGCAGGGTGTTCCGGGCAGGCAGGGCGGTGGCGGTTCGGCGCTCGCCACCGCCCCACCGAGAAAACCACTGAACGCCAGACCGCCGGACAGCACCGCGATACCGACGATCCTGCGATGTCGAGTCATCATGTTGACCTTGTCTCCCTTCGGGTCGGAAGCCGTCAAAGCAAAGGTGATCCTGCATCACATGTGTGGGAATCAGCTGTGCTTCGCGTATCAGACGGATATGCCCGACAAGAATCGGTGCAACCGACTGGCCAGGATTTGCATAGGATTCACAAAAGTTCGGCTCACACCCCGCACAGTTGCAAGCTCGACGATCGTAGTCATGACGCAGATGCTGATCGATTCCACGGCCACCGGGCGTGGCCTGACCACCCGGCCACGTTCAAGCGTGCTGGAAGACGCTGCGCGGCGCGGTGTCCCGGTGCTCGATGTCGTGGTGCCGGTCTACAACGAGCAGGCGGCTCTGGCCGGCTCGGTGCGGCGGTTGCATCGCTATCTCACTGAGACACTGCCGTTTTCGGCGCGCATCACCATCGCCGACAACGCCAGTGTCGATGACACCCCAGTCATCGCTGCACAACTCGCAGCGGAGTTCGACGGGGTGCGCGTGGTCCGGCTGGAAGAAAAGGGCCGGGGCCGTGCCCTGAAGGCCGTCTGGTCCGATTCGGACTCCCCGGTGCTGGCTTATATGGATGTCGATCTGTCCACGGATCTGGCGGCGTTGGCCCCCCTGGTAGCTGCCCTGATTTCCGGGCACTCCGACCTTGCGATCGGCACGCGTCTGGACCGTGACTCACGCGTGGTACGCGGACCCAAGCGTGAGGTGATCTCACGCTGCTACAACGCGATCCTCAAGACGACGCTGTCCACGAAGTTCTCCGACGCCCAGTGCGGGTTCAAGGCGATCCGCGCCGACGTCGCACAGCGGCTGCTGCCGCTGGTCGCCGACACCGGATGGTTCTTCGACACCGAACTGCTGGTCCTGGCCGAGCGCTCCGGGCTGCGCATCCACGAGGTGCCGGTCGATTGGGTGGACGATCCTGACAGTCGAGTCGACATCGTCGCCACCGCTACCACCGACCTGAAAGGCATCGCCCGACTGCTCAAAGGTCTGCATCTGGGCCAGATTCCCGTCGACGACATCGCTGCTGCGCTCGGCGCCGACAGTGGCCGCCCGGCACGCAACACCTTTGCGCAAGTGGTGCGCTTCGGTGTCATCGGCGTCATCAGCACCCTGGCCTACCTGCTGCTGTTCAGCGCCTTGCACGGCATGATCGGTTCGCAGGCCGCCAATTTTGTCGCGCTGCTTTTAACCGCGATCGGTAACACTGCGGCCAACCGCCGGTTCACCTTCGGCATCCGTGGTCAGGCTCATCGTGGCCGTCAGCACGGCGAAGGCCTCCTGGTGTTCGGTATGGCCCTTGCGATCACCAGCGGATCGCTTGCCAGCGTTCAGGCCCTGGTCAACCCCACTCCGCACTGGCTCGAGCTGGGCGTGCTGGTCATAGCCAACCTCGCTGCCACCGTGCTGCGCTTCATCGTGCTGCGCAGCTGGGTCTTCCACCCCAACCGCTGATCGACGACACTTCCTACCCGGAGACATTCATGACGACCGCAACACATGCCCCCACAACCGAATCGGACGGTGATGCCGTACCCTCCGTCGACGAACCCTCGTCGAATCCTCGCTGGGCCAAACCCGGGCTGATCGCCCTCCTGGTGGCCACCGCCGCCTTCTGGACCATCAATCTGAGCAGTAACGGCTGGGGCAACTCCTTCTACGCCGCCGCCGTCCAGGCGGGTACGCAGAGCTGGAAGGCGTTCCTGTTCGGCTCGTCGGACGCCGGCAATTCGATCACCGTCGACAAACCGCCGGCATCGTTGTGGGTGATGGAGATCAGCGCGCGCCTGTTCGGGTTCAACTCCTGGTCCATCCAACTTCCGCAGGTACTGCTCGGGGTGGCCGCGGTCGCACTGCTGTACGCCGCGGTGCGCAGGACGTTCGGCCCGGCGGCCGGGTTGCTCGCCGGTGCCGTACTGGCACTGACACCGGTGGCGACCTTGATGTTCCGTTATGACAACCCCGACGCGCTGCTGGTCTTCCTGATGGTCGCCGCCGCCTGGGCGGTGCTGCGCGGTATCGAGAGCGGACGAACCCGATGGATTGTGTTGTGCGGCGCGTTGATCGGATTCGGGTTCCTCACCAAACAACTGCAGGTTCTACTGGTGATGCCCGGCATGGGCCTGGCTTATCTGGTCGCGGCACAGCCCCGACTGCGCACGCGACTGCTGCAACTGCTCGCCGGTTTGACCTCGGCAGTAGTGGCCGCCGGGTGGTGGGTGGCGCTGGTCGAGTTCTGGCCCAAGGACGACCGCCCCTACATCGGCGGCTCGTCGAACAACAGCTTCCTGCAACTGACCCTGGGCTATAACGGGCTGGGCCGTATCCTCGGCGGCGGGTCCAGCGGGGGTCTGCCGAGTCTTCCCGGTGGCGGCGATTCCGGGTTTCACGGACCGCCGATGTTCGGGCACGCCGGTATCACCCGTATGTTCACCACCGAATCAGGCACCCAGATCTCCTGGCTTCTGCCCGCCGCGCTGGTGTTGCTGGTCGCCGGCGTGGTGCTGTGCGGCCGCGCTGCGCGCACCGACCTGAAGCGCGCGTCGTACATCGTCTGGGGTGGGTGGCTGTTGAGCACCGGCCTGGTGTTCAGCTTCATGTCCGGGCTGTTCCATGACTACTACACCGTCGCACTGGCCCCCGGCGTGGCCGGGGTGGTGGGTATCGGGGTGGTCCACCTGTGGCGTCACCGCGAGAAGCTCTGGGTCACACTGGCCTTGGCCCTGGCGCTCGGGCTGACAGTGGCGTGGGCGTGGGTGCTGCTCGGCAAGTCCCCGGAGTTCGTTCCCGCTCTGCGCTGGATCATCGTCGCGGCCGGCGCGCTCGCCGTCATCGGCCTGATCATTCCCGCGGTGCTGCCCGTGACGAGTCCTCGACACCGCGACATCCGCGTGTGGGCGGCCGCGGTGGGGATCGCCGCCGCGATTGCCGGGCCGGCGGCCTACTGCGTGCAGACGGTGAGCACCTCGCACAGCGGCCCCATCATCACGGCGGGGCCGTCGTCCTCCTGCAACGGAATGCCCGGTTTCCCGTCAGAGCCGCCGGCGGGATTCGGTGGCGACAAGGCACCGTCAGGCATGCCGCCGGGTGAACAGAAAGCCTCCCAACAGGTTGTGGACCTGCTGACCGTCGATGCGGACGACTACACCTGGGTCGCAGCGGCCAACGGATCGATGGGCGCGTCGAACTATCAGCTCGCCAGCGGTGAATCGGTGATGCCCATCGGCGGGTTCGGCGGCGGAGATCCCGCCCCGACGCTCGAACAGTTCCAGGGCTACGTTGCCACCGGGCGCATCCACTATTACATCGAATCGTCGCATCCCGGGATGCCCGGGCCCGGTGGGCAATCGGATTCGAAGTCGGAAGGCGACCGAATCGGCGACTGGGTCAAGGCGCATTACACCGCGACCAGTGTTGACGGTGTGACGCTCTACGATCTCACCGCGGCTGCGCACTGAATAAGCCCTGCGCTCCACACCTGCGGCCCGTCCGGCACTCCGGGCGGGCCGCGGCGTGGTCGACGCAGGAGGGCTCTCGGCGCCGAATTCCGCACTCGCACAGCCGGAACACCGCGCGTGCACAGGTTGTTCGACGCGGGCCCATAGTGGGGCAACCGTGATGATCACGTGGTGCAGCCGTGACAGAGATCATCGATTGTTGGTGTTGTTCAGGAGGTTTCACCGACACAGCCTCTGCAGCAGAAGAGAGAGTCTACGTGGACAAGATCGAACGCAATGTGCTGGGTCGGGCCGCCGTCATCGGTGGCCTGTCCCTGGCAATGCTGGGCTTCGGCACCGCCGTCGCAGGCGCCAATCCCCCGCCTCCGGGTCCCCCGGGTGGCCCCGGGCCCGCGCCGGCTCAGTGCGCCCCGTTCCAGCCGTGCCCGCCGCCGGCTCCCGTGCCGGCGCCACAACCACGTCCCGGCGGGCCGTGGCGGTAGCCACCGCCGTTCGGTGAGTCCGGGTGTGGCCGCTCATCACCCCTCAGGGGCGGCCGCACCCCTACCGGTTCGACGGCGGGGCCGCGAAGTATCCGACCACAATCGCCTCCATCACGGCACTGTGACCATCCGTGGCGGTCGTCCAGTTCTGCACGCTGTCAGCGAGCCTGCCGCGCGGCGTTGCCGGTTCTCCCGGCCCCAGACCCACCAGCGACAAGCCGACGATCAGCGCCGTAACACCAATCGCTGTCGCCGCGACAAGCTGAACGAAGGCCTTGCGGAAGCAGATACGGTGTGTGGACACGGCGCCACTGTTCTCCGCCGCGTTAGGTGAGCGCTGTGGCACCACCCAGCGCCCCGTGTGCGGGGCCCAATTCATATGTCCGCCACAACGCGGCCACAGCCGATTGATACGTGTCGCGGTCAAAATCTGCTGGTGAGCCATCCGCAGGGTCAGGGGACTCGATCACCGCAGCAGAAGGCGGCTGGGCGCAATCTGGTTCACCGTGATGACGGCCGCCCGATCCGTGCACTGGTTGTCGACGACGAGTTGATCCTGGCCGAGATGGTTTCGATGATGCTGCGCCACGAGGGCTGGGAGGTGAACGTGGCCAATGACGGCACCACTGCACTCCAGTCGGCGAGGGACACCGCGCCCGACGTCGTCATCCTGGATGTGATGCTGCCAGACATCAACGGGCTGGAGGTGATGGCGCGTCTTCACGAGCACCGTCCGACTCTGCCCGTACTGCTCTTGACGGCGAAGGACTCCCGCGAGGACCGCATCGCCGGCCTGGCTGCCGGTGGCGACGACTACCTCGCCAAACCATTCAGTCTGGAAGAACTGGCGCTGCGGCTCCGTGGCCTCTTGCGCCGAACCGGGGTGGCGATGAGCGACAGCAGCGCCAAGCTCGTGGTGGGCGACCTGGTGCTCGACGAGGACAGCCATGAAGTCACCCGGGGTGGCGAAGCCATCGACCTGACCGCCACCGAGTTCGAACTCCTGCGATACCTCATGCGGAATCCACGTCGCGTGGTGAGCAAGGTCCAGATTCTCGACAGGGTGTGGAGCTACGACTTCTGCGGTCGTGCCAACATAGTCGAGCTCTACATCTCGTATCTACGAAGGAAGGTCGACGTCGGCCGTGAACCGATGATCCACACACTGCGGGGATCCGGGTACATGTTGAGACCCACGAGGTGATGATGCCGCTCCGTCAGGTCGTGGCCTTCAGGATGTAGCCGGTCAATCGCAGGGTATGGATCATCGGAGGCCGGCCGCTGTCGACCTTGCGCCGAACGTAGGACACCTACTGCTGGACCACGTTTGTGCCGCCCGAATAGTCGTAAGGCCACACCCGGGTGAGAATCTGCTCCTTGGTCACCACTCGGTGCGCGTTGCGGGCGAGGTACCGCAGCACCTCGAACTCGTGGTGCGTCAATTGAATGTCATCACTTTCGCGGGTGACGGTGCGGCTGTCTTCGTCGAGGACCAGGTCACCGACTGAGATGCGGCCTACCCCGGCCCTCCGGCCTTTCGCGTTGCCACACAACGCTCTTCGCGCATACAGGAGCACATCCTCGATGCTGAAGGGTTTGACCAACCAGGTATCACCTGCCGTGCACCGTGTCACCCGATCGGGTTCCTCACCGGCCGGGCAAAGCAGCAGCGCGGGAAGGCCGGGGACCTGCCGCCGCAGGGGGCAGCGGGAATGCGTTCGCCGTTGCGGTACCCAGACCGATCGCGCCAAGTGTCAGCCCCGGCACACACAGCCGTGGCCCCGATCGACCGTCGCCCAAGTGTTCTGGTGTTGCGCACTGAGATCCTCCTCGAGTATGTGGATTACGACGAGTCCGAACGTAGGACAGCGAGATGGGGTACGACTGTCGGAATGTTAGGTACGTGCTATCAGGACCACGTTGAGTGTCACTAATGTTGTTGCGGCGGTGCTGGTAACGCCCGGTCCTCATAGCAAGCCAATAGAGATGGACCCGGATACACAGCACACTGATAACGACGAGCACTTTCCGTAGCCGTTGGGACGGATATCATTCGTTGTGGGACAACATAATTGATGGAGAGGAGTCCCTCATGAAGACGTCAGGCGGCCGTCGCCGACAACTCTTCGGCACCGCACTTGTCTGCGCTGGGCTTGGTTTGACCTCGATCGGACTTGGCGCGGGCGTGGCCGGCGCGGATCCGCCACCGCCACCGTGCCGGGCCGGTGCACCGTGCCCTCCGCCTCCCCCGAGGTAGGACACAAATCAGTCCCACTGATGGTCCGGCGCGCCCGACAACGGGTGCGCCGCACTCGTGTTCGGATCGCAACCGCAGGAGCAGGACGTTGCAGGATGGCCGGACATCTGCAGTGCTCGGCGACCTCAGCGCCGCCGCCTCGGCAGCCACATTCTGAACACGGCGGTGAACCGGTTGCTTTTTCGGAGAACTGTCGGAATCTCGACCATCAGCGCTGCGTTGCTGGGCCTCTCGCCCCGCGTGGCGCACACCGAGCAGGTTGCCATCCCCGACGTGGTACATACCACCACAACCGTCGATGGCTGGCGGGTCACACTGGCGATGACCGACGCACGCGTCAATGCCGTGCCCAACCTGGCCGCAGCACCGCTATCGAAGGGAGGCCTAGCTCAGCGGTAGGCAGTGGCTTCGATGCACGAGCGGATCGACAAGCGGGTATCCACGCTGCAGGATCCGAGGTCCTGAGCGAGAGCCGCCCGGCGGGACAAAACCATCACATAGAGAGTTTGGCTATGATGGCGGCCGCACAGAGCAGAGCGCGCACTGGGGGTGCAATGCCGGATTCGGCCGAAGATGTGGTGTCTGACGACCTTCGCCAACGTGTCCTCATCGCGGCGCATGACGAGTTGACCCGCTGGGGTATCGACAGGTTCAGCATCGTCGCGTTGGCCGATCGGCATGACCTCGATCCCGGCATCATCGCGCAGCGGTGGAGCTCTGAGGAGCAGCTGATCCTCGATGTGCTCATCGACGAGCAGCGCACAAACATACCGGCCCCGGACACCGGCACACTGCGTACCGATCTGCTAGCTCTGGCCCGCGCGATGGCCGACTATGTCAGCTCTGATGCCGGTCGCAGCCTGCAGGCCACACACCTGATCGGAAACCGCAGCCTGCCCACCGCCGAGATCCGGCGCACCGTGTGGCGCGCGCGTTCGAGCAGGCTGCACATCGTCTTCGACCGTGCTCGTGACCGCGGCGAACTGGTCGAGGATGTCGATCCGCCGACCGCGATGGAGTTGCTGCTCGCACCCATCAACATGCGCGCGTTGTTCACCGGCGAGCCCATCGACGATCAGTATTGTCAGACCGTCGCCGACCTGGTCTGGCGTGCCATCGCGGTGTAGGCAGACGACCCTCGACGGATTGTGTGAACCAGCGGGCCGCAACGCTCGTCTTCCTTCCAGAACGGCCGTCGCCTACGTAACCTACGTGTGCGGCTTCGACACTTCGGGAGGATGTCCTTGTCCACCATCAACGGGTTACCCGCCCATGTGCTTCTGGTGCATTTCATCGTCGTCCTCGCCCCGCTGACCGCCATCCTGGCGATTGTCAGCGCGGTATGGCCGGCGGCGCGGAGACGGCTGATCTGGTTGGTGGCAATCCTCGCCGTGATCGTCACGGTGCTGACACCGTTGACCACTGAGGCCGGTGAATGGCTCGAGGATCGCGCAGGGGACTCTCCCCTGCTGCACACACACACCGAGTTGGGCGACACCATGCTCTATTTCGCGCTCGGACTCCTCGTGGCCACGATCCTGCTGGTGATCGTGCACGTGCGCGACACCCGCCAGAAACCGCTGTCGACGGCGGTGACCGCGGCCGTGGCAGCGGTGGTCCTGATCGCCGGGGCGGCGACCTGCGTGCAGGTCTACCGCATCGGCGATTCGGGTGCCCGTGCGGCGTGGGGTGAGACCGCGGCGTCCGGGCAGTGATCGACCGGCTTTACGAGTCGGGCACGCCCGCCTGCAGTTTGGCCAACACCTGCTCCAGGTTGAAGCTCGCCGATTTCTGGCGCTGCGGGAACTCGACAAGGGTCTGCAGCATCTGCGCGACGAAGGCCTGGGCCGGCGTGAAGACGAAGACCCGGTCCAGGACCCAGTCGTAGTAGGTGTTCGACGTGATGTCCGCGCGCTCGTAGGGATCGGTGCGGAGATTGAACAATTTGGGGGCGCGCAGTTCCGTGTAGGGCTCGAGCCAGATCCGGAGCGTGCCGACGGCACGCTGCTCCATGAACACGATCTTCCAGTTGTCGAACCTCAGACCGGTCAGATCGCCGTCGTCCGAGACGTAGAAGAAGTACTTGCGCGGGCTCTCGTCGACGGCGCCGGTGATGTAGTCCAGTTGGTTGTGTCCGTCGAGATGGACCTTGAACTCGGTGCCATTCAGTTCGGTTCCCTTTTTCAGCCGCTCGGCGATATCGGCGTCACCCGCCGCCGCCAACAAGGTCACGAACCAGTCGTTGTGGCTGACGATCCCGTTCAGCACGCTGCCCGCGGGGATGTGCCCGGGCCAGCGCACCAGCGCGGGAACGCGGTAGGCACCTTCCCAGTTGGAGTTCTTCTCGTTGCGGAACGGGGTCATACCGGCATCGGGCCAACTGTTCATGTGCGGGCCGTTGTCGGTGGAGTACATGACGATGGTGT
>CAMFLL010000209.1 GCA_945957405.1 uncultured Mycolicibacterium sp.
ACGGGCCGCTGGCCGGCAGTCACTTCCTGGTGTGGACGACGACACCGTGGACGCTGCCGTCGAATCAGGCCGTTGCCGTCAACCCCGACGTGACCTACGTCGACGTGCTGGGCAAGGACGGCGGCCGGTACGTGCTGGCGCAGGCCAGGCTGGGCGCCTACGCCCGCGAACTCGGCGAGGAGCCGGAGGTGCTCGGCAGCTATCTGGGCTCGGAGCTGCTCGGGATGCATTACCTCCCGCCGTTCCCGTACTTCATGTCGGGACCGAAGGCCCATAACGCTTTCCAGGCACTCAGCGGCGACTACGTCACCACCGAAGACGGCACCGGCATCGTCCACATGTCACCCGCTTACGGTGAGAACGACAAGGCGATCACGGACACCGTCGGCATCATCCCGGTCACCCCGGTCGATTCCAAGGGCCACTTCGACGCCACCGTTCCGGACTACCAGGGCCAACACGTCTTCGACGCGAACGCGCCGATCATCCGCGACCTGAAGAACGGGACCGGTTCTGCGCAGGCCAACGGCGCGGTGCTGCTTCGGCACGAGACCTACGAGCACTCCTACCCGCACTGCTGGCGGTGCCGCAATCCGCTGATCTACCGCGCGGTGTCCTCATGGTTCGTCAAGGTGACCGAGTTCCGGGACCGGATGGTCGAACTCAACCAGCAGATCACCTGGTACCCCGACCACGTCAAGGACGGCCAGTTCGGTAAGTGGTTACAGGGCGCGCGGGATTGGTCCATCTCACGA
This sequence comes from uncultured Mycolicibacterium sp., assembly GCA_945957405.1. Taxonomy (GTDB): domain Bacteria; phylum Actinomycetota; class Actinomycetes; order Mycobacteriales; family Mycobacteriaceae; genus Mycobacterium. The sequence continues at coordinate 756 of CAMFLL010000209.1, forward strand.
AACCGCTACTGGGGCACACCGATTCCAGTGTGGACGTCGGATGATCCGGCATACCCACGGATCGACGTGTACGGCAGCCTCGACGAACTCGAGCGCGACTTCGGGGTACGGCCGGACAACCTGCACCGCCCCTTCATCGACGAGCTGACGAGGCCGAATCCCGACGACCCGACGGGCCGGTCCACGATGCGGCGTATCGAGGACGTCTTCGACGTGTGGTTCGACTCGGGCTCGATGCCCTACGCCCAGGTGCATTACCCGTTCGAGAACAAGGACTGGTTCGAGGGAACGGGCGACGGCGGAGAAGAACCGCACTTCCCGGGTGACTTCATCGTCGAATACATCGGCCAGACCCGCGGCTGGTTCTACACATTGCACGTCCTGGCCACCGCGTTGTTCGACAAGCCTGCCTTCAAGACCTGTGTCTCGCACGGCATCGTGCTGGGCAACGACGGGCAGAAGATGAGCAAGTCGCTGCGCAACTACCCCGACGTGTCGGAGGTCTTCGACCGCGACGGTTCCGATGCGATGCGGTGGTTCCTGATGGCATCACCGATCCTGCGCGGCGGCAACCTGGTCGTCACGGAGCAGGGGATCCGTGAAGGTGTCCGCCAGGTCCTGCTCCCGCTGTCGAATGCGTACAGCTTCCTGGCCCTCTACGCGCCCGAAGTCGGCTCGCGGCGCACCGATTCGCCGCATGTACTGGACCGCTACATCCTGGCCAAGCTCGCCGCGCTCCGTGACGACCTCACCGACGCCTTGGACGTCTGCGACATCTCGGGCGCCTGCGATCAATTGCGGCAGTTCACCGAGGCGTTGACCAACTGGTACGTGCGACGTTCGCGCAACCGGTTCTGGGACGAGGATCCGGACGCGATCGACACCCTGCACACCGTCCTGGAGGTGACCGCACGGTTGGCGGCTCCGCTGCTGCCGCTGGCCACCGAGGTGATCTGGCGTGGCCTCACCGGGGAGCGGTCGGTGCACCTGACGGACTGGCCTGCGGCCGATCTGCCGCGCGACCCGCAGTTGGTGGCCGCGATGGATCAGGTGCGGGAAGTGTGCTCGGTCGGTTCGTCGCTGCGTAAGGCGAAGAAACTTCGCGTCCGCTTGCCGCTGCCGAAATTGACTGTGGCAGTGGAGAATCCGGAACAGCTGCGACCATTCGTCGACCTCATCGCCGATGAGCTCAATGTCAAGGCGATCGAGCTGACCGATGACATCGACCGGTTCGGCAAGTTCGAGCTGACGGTGAACGCCCGGGTCGCGGGGCCACGTATCGGTAAGGACGTCCAGGCGGCCATCAAGGCGGTCAAGGCCGGCCAGGGGGTGGTCAACCCGGACGGTACGTTGACCGCGGGTCCGGCGACGCTGTTACCGGAGGAATACACCTCGAAACTTGTTGCCGCCGACCCTGAGTACACCGCCGCACTTCCCGACGGAGCGGGTCTGGTGGTGCTCGACGGCACCGTCACGCCCGAACTCGAGGCCGAGGGGTGGGCCAAGGACCGCATCCGCGAGCTGCAGGATCTGCGGAAGGCGACCGGCCTGGAGGTGTCCGACCGGATCAGCGTCATCATCGCCGTTCCGTCCGACAAGACACCGTGGGCGCACACTCACCGCGACCTGATCGCGGGCGAGATCCTCGCCACCAGCTTCGATTTCGTCGATGTCGAGGGACTGCCTGACGGCACGGAGATCGGCGACGGCGTTCGCGTGACGATCGCGCGGTCATAGGCTCTGACGCCGTCGGGCGGTGTTCGGCGCTGAATTCGGTGGGTCCGTGCGGATCTGCCATTCCAGCGTCGCCGGGCGTGGTTGCCGGCATCGCGCCTGCTGTGCGCTTTATCCAGTTCAACAGCAGCGTCCCGGTGGTGAGCACGTTAGTTGTGTGCCGGGACAGCAAATGTCACCATTTGTCCGGTCGATTTTGCTGGAAAATTATTGGCAAAATTTTTGGGTGCCAATTACACCGTCTGTTGAACACCTTTTGCGCTGTATTCGTCAATGCCGAAGTCTCTCGATATTACTGACGCTGGCGAAAGCCAAGGCGTGGCTTCGGTTCGCCTGCCAATGCCCATCCAGCGGCACAGAGAGCGCAGCTAGCTGCAGTTATTGTCCGACTCAGTGACCGCGCGTCCGCCGACGTCGTTCATCCAGGCCGCGATCAGCAACTTAAATGCCATGCCGAAGAATTTGCGCTTAATTCACATCAATCGGTCGAAATCAGCGCACATTGGGATTACTGTGCGATCCAGCCGGTGTAATCAGCAATGCGGTGCACCGCCCAAACGGTTTGCAGGATGCGATTGTCACTCGAGCTGGGGAGCGCGGCAACAATGAAGATGCAGGTGTGGATTGGTGCAGTATCGGTCGCTGTAGCACTGGCGGGACAGTCGTCGCCGGTGGCCGGTGCCAGAGTCCTGACGCTCGAGCCCCTCAATGTCGGCCAGGGGCCGATCATGGAATCCGAACTGCAGGGTTCGTTGTGCAAAGGCGGCTGTACGCCGGTGCCGTACCGCGCCGTCATCGGTCCCAATTCGGTGACCAACGGTGTCGCCCTGCTCGACGACGCGATCAAGACACCATCGCCAGATGGTGCAACCGTGGTGTTCGGCTACAGCCTGGGCGCCGAGGTGGCTCAGGTCTGGCTCGCCGAACATGGAAGTGACGCAGGCAATCCCAGCCAGGGCGATCTCGAATTCGTGCTGATCGGCAATCCGTACCGCAAGTACGGTGGCGCTTTCACCCAGGCGGCACGGCTGTTCAACGTCCTACCGGCCGACCCTGACACCGACGTGGCTTACCACGTCACCGATATCGCCCGGCAGTACGACGGTTTCGCCGATTTCCCCGACAAGGTGGGCAGCCCGGGCTACCTGCTGGCTGTCGCGAACGCCGCCGTCGGGACCACCGTGATTCACAGCTTCTACCAGGACGTGGATCCCGACGACCCGAACAATGTCACCTGGCAGGACGGCAACACCACCTACGTCCTGGTGCCGACCGAGAGCCTGCCGCTCGTCACACCCCTGCGGAATCTCGGGCTGACCAACATGGCCGATTCACTCGATGAGAAGCTGCGCCCCATCATCGAGAGCGCCTACAGCAGGCCTTCCACGAACGCGCCGGTTGAGACGTCCCTTGCATCCACCGAATCCGTTGACGTGAAACAGGTTTCGAGCAACGCCGAGAACACCACCCGCCTGCCGGCCACGCGGTCGGACTCGCCGCGACTGGTCGGCGGCGTGGTTTCCGAGCCCGCGGGGACCGCCAACCAGGTCCGGAAATCGGTCGTCTCGTCGCTCAAGGAGAACCTGGCGCGGCTCGCACCCAAGGCGAAGATCAGCGATTCCGCTCCGACAGCGACGCGGTTCGCGCCCAAATCCGACACATCGGACACGTCTGGCCGGTCGACGATCGCCCGCACCGTCGACAAGATCCGCCAGGCGGTCAAGGCTGGCCCCTCGCGGTCGACCTCGTCGCAGACCGAACGTCGTAAGGTCGCTGGAGACAAGGCCGCTGGAGACAAGGTCGCTGGAGACAAGGCCGCCGGAAACAAGGCTTCCGACAAGGACAACGGCACGAAGGGCACCTCGTCGTCGGACGCGTGATGTCCACACCGGGGTAGGGTGGCGCCGTGGTTGCAGGCGCATCAACGTTGTTCATCTTTCCGCACGCTGGGGGTTCACCGAGTTTCTACGTGCCTTTTGCCAGAACGTTCACCTCAGGTGTGAGACGAGTGGCCGTCCAGTATCCAGGGCGGAAGGGGACGCACGACCTGAGCTCGTTCACCGGCATCCCCGAGCTCGCGAGCGCAGTGTTCGACAAGGTGGCACCGACCGTCGATGCCGAGACCGAAGTGGCCTTCTTCGGGCACAGCATGGGCGCCCTCGTCGCCTTCGAGGTGGCGCGGCGGTTCGAGGAGGCCGGTCTGTCGGTGCGGGCGTTGTTCGTGTCGGCGTGCGCGGCGCCCGGACGGATCGGGTTCGACTACATCCCGGAGAGTGATCGCGGATTACTCGACGCGGTCGCGGAGATGACCGGTGTGCAGCCCGAGTTCCTCGAGAACGAGGAGTTCGCTGCGAACATCCTGCCAACCCTGCGCGGATTCAAGGCGATCACGAACTACCGATGCGAGCCGGGCGCCACGGTGTCAAGTCCCATCTACGCCTACCACGCCGACGCGGACGAGGTGGCCACCCACGAGAAGGTGGCGCCCTGGGCCGAGCGGACCACCTCGGAGTTCGCCATCCGCGAGTTCTCCGGGCACCACTTCTATCTGACCGACCATCTCGCCGACCTCGTCGGCGACATCGAGGCGCGGCTCACCCGCGCCCATGCCGTCGACTGAGGCCCGCCGGTCCGCTTCAGCCGCGCGCTGGGCAGTGGCTTCGTCGATCGGCCGGGCTGCCGCTGTGCGTGGGGCCGGTGTGCGTCCGAAGCAGATCGACAGGAGCCGTCCGCCAGGATCCGGCGTGCTGACGCCGATATGAATGCAAACCTTTGTTTATTTTGCTGATCATGATTCCAGCATCTTCTTACTTCCTGGTAAGTTGGCAGCTCGTGTTTGCCTAGGCAAGCGGGTTCGCCGTGCGCTAGCCGTTAGCCCGCCACCTGAGTATCGATTGACAGATGCGGCGGCGCCGCGCTCAACGACATGCGACTTTAACCAAATTCACAGAGTAGAGACATGTATCACGATCTGTGACATCGCGACTTCCGGACATTGCTGGTGACAGCCGTCGTTCTGCCTGTCAACCGGTCTGATTAGCCGTGCCTGGCCATCCGCGATGCTTCGGAGCGAGCGGGTGAGCGCCCCACCGTGAGTTTGGCGAACTATTTCAGAGTTGCCAGATTTGCACATCGATGACAGTTTTAGAAGGGGTTGAGTGCTAACCTTCAACCCGGGTCGCATCTAGTCGGGGGTGCGCTGTTGCGTGAGATGCGTCTGATCAGGCGGCGTTCAGCCCAGGAACGCTTGGCGACGCAGGAAGGCCCCGATGACCCCAGAGGTGAAGTTCCCGTCCATTCCGGCTGCGCTGGAGCAACGTGCAGCAGAGTGGCCGGACGCCGCGGCGTTCACATTCATCGACTACGAGGTGGACCCTGCGGGGTTCGCTGAGACCCTGACCTGGTCGGAATTGCGTCACCGGGTCAGGGTGGTCGCCGCGGAGATCGCAGGTCACGGTTCGGTCGGCGACCGGGCAGCAATTCTGGCGCCCCAGAGCATGGAGTACCTCGTCGGTTTCCTCGCCGCGATGGAAGCGGGATTCATCGTCGTACCACTGTCGGTGCCGATGTTCGGCGCCCAGCACGACGAACGCGTATCCGCCGCGCTCCGGGACTGCGCTCCCGCCGTGATCCTGACGACGACCTCTGTCATCGAGGATGTGCTGCCGTACGCCCAGGACATCCCGGGCACGCCGCCGGCGCTCATCGAACTCGACGTCCTCGACTTCATGACCTCGGCACCGCAGCCACCCGGTGCCGGATCGCGCGCCACGACCGCGGTGTTGCAGTACACCTCGGGTTCCACCAGCCAGCCGCGCGGTGTCGTCGTTTCGCACACCAACGTGGTGTTGAATCTGCATCAGCTGATCACCGACATGTTCGCCCATCACGGTGGCTGGCCCGCGCCCGACACCACCCTGGTGTCGTGGCTGCCCTTCTATCACGACATGGGCCTGCTGCTCGGCATCTGCGGTGGCGTCTACGCCGGCCGCCATACCGTGGTGATGAGCCCGATGGCGTTCCTGCAGAAGCCATCCCGATGGATCCAGACGATGGCCCGGTATTCGACGCCGTTCACCTCCGCGCCCAACTTCGCCTATGCGCTGGCGGCCAGGCGCACCTCCGACGACGACATGGCCGGGCTGGACCTCGGACATGTCACCGCCTTCATGTGCGGTGCCGAACGCGTGCACGCGAGCACCCTGCGGCGCTTCACCGATCGGTTCGCCGCGTTCAACCTGCCCGACAACGTGGTACGGCCGGCCTACGGACTGGCCGAGGCGACGCTCTACGTGGCGGCGCTCACCCCTGGACAGCCCGCGGTGGGGGTCCGGTTCGACTACGAAAAACTCGCCGCAGGCTATGCGCGGCGGTGCTCCGGCGGCATGGGCTCCGAACTCATGAGCCACGGTCCGCAACGTTCGGTCGACTTCCGCATCGTCGACCCGCAGACGCGTGAAGAGACCGCAGCCGGGACGATCGGCGAGATCTGGGTGCACGGCGAGCAGGTGCCCAGCGGTTACTGGCGCAATCCGCAGCAGACCGAAGCCGTGTTCGGCGCGCGGCTGATCGACCCCATCCCGGGCACACCGGACGGGCCCTGGCTGCGGACCGGTGACCTCGGTGTCATCTCAGAAGGCGATCTGTTCATCACCGGTCGGATCAAGGACCTGCTGATCGTCGACGGCCGCAACCTGTACCCGGATGACATCGAGGGCACGGTCGGTGAGGTCACGCGCGGTCGCGTGGCGGCCATCTCCGTTCCCGACAACGCAACCGAATCCCTGGTGACCGTCGCGGAGGTGAAGAACCGGGCCGGCGTCGAGGAGCTCGGTGCCATCAAAGCGCAGGTGATGTCGACCATCTCGCAGATCCACAAGGTGCGAGTCGCCGATGTGGTGCTGGTGGCGCCGGGGTCGATCCCAGTCACCACCAGCGGAAAGACCAGGCGGTCGACGTCCGCCGAGTACTACCTCGCCGGCAGGTTCGACCGGCTCGACGGCAGCCGATGACGGCGGCTCTGGACGAAACCGAGCTCCGGCACTGGCTCGTCGACTACCTGGTCACGACGATCGGGTGCAGCCCCGACGACATCGACGTCGACGCTCCCTTCAACGACCTCGGCGTCGGCTCCCGTGACGCCGTCGTGCTGTCCGGTGAACTCTCGGAGCTGCTCGGCCGGGCCGTCTCACCGGTGGAGTTCTGGCAGCACCCGACTGTGGCCGCCCTGGCCCGCTTTCTCGCCTCGGGTGAGCCGGACACGCAGGCGCCAGCCGAGGCCGTCGCAACGGCGCAGCGCCCCACCGACGAGGCGATCGCCGTCATCGGCCTGGGGTGCCGTTTCCCGGGCGACATCGCCGGGCCGGAGCAGTACTGGCAGTTCCTGCGTGACGGGCGCTCGGCTGTCGGAACTGTGCCAGACGGACGGTGGGAGAGATTCACCGAAGGCTCACCCGCAGCCGTGCAGGCGCTGTCGCGAACCACCCGATGGGGTGCCTTCCTGTCCGACATCGACGCGTTCGACGCCGAGTTCTTCGACATCTCGCCGAGCGAGGCCGCCAAGATGGACCCGCAGCAGCGCCTGCTGCTCGAGGTGGCGCATGAGGCATTGGAGCATGCGGGCATCCCGGCGGAGTCGTTGCGCCACAGCAAGACCGGTGTGTTCGCCGGTGCATGCGCAGGGGAGTACGGGTACCTGGCCACTGCCGACCTGAGCCAGGTCGACGCGTGGTCGGGTACCGGTGGTGCGTTGAGCATCATCGCCAACCGGGTGTCCTACTTCTTCGACCTGCGCGGACCGTCGGTGACGGTCGACACCGCTTGCTCGTCGTCGCTGGTGGCCATCCACCTCGCGTGCCAGAGTCTGCGGGCCGGTGAGTCCAGCCTGGCGCTGGCCGCGGGGGTGAACCTGCTCTTATCGCCGGTGGTCACCCGCAGCTTCGACAGCGCCGAAGCGATGTCACCGACCGGCGCCTGCCATGCGTTCGACGCCGCCGCAGACGGTTTCGTCCGCGGCGAGGGTGCCGGAGTGGTCGTCCTCAAGCGCCTGCGTGACGCCCTGGCCGAAGGCGACCGGGTGCTGGCCGTGGTGCGCGGGTCGGCGGTCAACCAGGACGGGCGATCCAACGGTCTGATGGCGCCCAACCCCGCGGCGCAGATCGCGGTGCTGCGTGCCGCATACGAGAACGCGGGCATCACCGCCCGCGACGTCGACTACGTCGAGGCGCACGGGACGGGCACGCTACTGGGCGATCCGATCGAAGCGCGGGCACTGGGCACCGTGCTGGGCCGCGGACGAGCGTCCGACACACCGTTGCTGATGGGCGCCGTGAAGTCCAATCTCGGGCATCTCGAAGCCGCCGCGGGCGTCGCCGGGTTCATCAAGGCGGTGCTGGCGCTGCGGCGCGGCCGGATCCCGGCAACGGTCGGCTTCACCGCACCGAACCCGCACATCCCGTTCGATGCGCTGCGGCTCAAAGTGGTTGCGGAAGAGACACAATGGCCGTCAACGGGCAACCTCCGCCGGGCCGGCGTCTCGTCGTTCGGGTTCGGTGGGACCAACGCGCACGTGGTGCTGGAGCAGGCGCCGGTCCGGAGCCTGACGACCGAGTCCGGTTCTGACGGACAGCCGCCGGTCAGCACACTTGTGGTGGCCGGCAAGACGGAGTCACGCGTCGCCGCGCTGGCGGGCACCCTCGCCGACTGGCTCGACGATGCGGGCGCCAGAGTCGCGCTCGGCGATGTCGCGCACAGCTTGACCAACCATCGGGACGGCCACAGCAGATTCGCGACGGTCGCCGCCAGGGACCACGCGCAGGCCGTTACCGGGCTGCGCGCGATCGCCGACGGCCGGGAGGCGGACGGTGTGGTCGGAGTGCACGCGGGCACCTGCCGGCCCGGAACGGTGTTCGTCTACTCCGGGCAGGGTTCGCAGTGGGCCGGGATGGGGCGAGCGCTCCTGACCGATGAACCTGCGTTTGCCGCGGCGATCGCCGCGATCGAGCCGGATTTCGTTGCCCAGGTGGGTTTCTCACTGCAGAGTGTGTTGTCGTCCGGTGGCCCGGTGATCGGCATCGACCACATCCAGCCCGTTCTCGTCGGCGTACAACTGGCGCTGACAGAGTTGTGGCGGTCCTACGGTGTGCTGCCGGACGCGGTGATCGGGCACTCGATGGGCGAGGTCACCGCCGCGGTCGTCTCGGGTGCCCTCAGCGTGGCTGACGGACTGCGCGTCATCGCCACCCGGTCACGGTTGATGGCGCAGCTGTCCGGGCGGGGCGCCATGGCGCTCATCGAACTCGATGCCGCCGCCACCGAGACGCTGCTGGCCGGATATCCCGACGTCGGGATCGCCGTGTACGCATCGCCGCGACAGACAGTGGTGGCCGGGCCCCCCGATCAGGTGGACGCCGTGATCGGCGCCGTCGCCGCCCGGGACCGCCTGGCGCGCCGCATCGAGGTCGACGTCGCCTCTCATCACCCCATCATCGACCCGGTGCTGGCGCCGCTCCGCGCCGCGCTGTCCGACCTGACGGTGCGCCGACCGTCGATACCGCTCTACAGCACCACATTTCGTGATGCCGCGCCGGCCTTCGACGCCGAGCACTGGGCCGCCAATCTGCGCAATCCGGTGCAGTTCAGCCAGGCCGTCGCCGCCGCCGGGGCCGACCACGGGACGTTCGTGGAGGTCAGCCCGCATCCCATCTTGACCTATGCCGTCGATGACACCTTGACCGAACGGCACCACCACAGCATCGCCACGCTGATCCGCGACACCGACGACACGCTGAGCTTCCACACCAGTCTCAACGCCACCCACACCGTCCGCGCACCAGTGAGCCGCCACCGCGGCGAACCCGTGCGCGACATGCCCGTGACGCCGTGGCAGCACGGCAGGCACTGGATCGCGGCGCCCCCGGCCGTCGGCGCTGCTGCCGTGGCGTCGAGCGGCGGGACGCTGCTCGGCGAACACATCTCCATTGCCACCTCGCCCGTCACCCAGCTCTGGCGGTCGGTCCTGGATCCGAGCGCCAAACCCTACCCCGGTGCGCACCGGCTGCACGGTGTGGAAGTGGTGCCGGTTTCGGTACTGCTGCAGACTCTTTCGTCGGCCGCGGGGGTTCGCACGCTCACCGGCATCGGTTTCGACCACCCGATCGTGCTCGACACGCGTCGCGTCATCCAGGTGATCGTCGACCGGGATCGTGTCGTCGTGTCATCCCGTCCCGAGGCGGACGGCGACGCCCACCGGTGGATCAGGCATGCCCATGCGACGTTGTCGACACACCGTGAGGCTGCCGAAGCGGCACTGCCGCCCCTGGCTCTCGGCGCCAACGGGTACGAAACCCGTTCCGTCAGGGAGCTGTTCGACGCGTGGGGGGTCGACGGGCAGCCTTTCGACTGGACCGTGGACAGCCTGCGGCATGCCGTCGGCGGCAACATCGCCCACGTCTCGGTCCCCGATGCCTCGGTGGTGGCCCTGCTCGACGCGGCCGTGCACGTGGCCCGGCTGGTCGACGACAGCAACCCCCGCCTGATGGTGCCGGCCTCGGTCGAGAGCATGTGGGTGGCACCAGAGGGCGGTGCACGCACGGGTGCCGTCGAGGTGCGCCGCCGCGTGAGCAGCCCGACCGAGCTGATCGTCGACATCGTGGCGAGAGCCGGCGAGCGCGTCTGCGCCGAGATACGGGGACTTCGGTACGCCGACCTGGACTCGGGCCCCGCGGCACCGGCAGAGGCGGCAACGGCGCCGCCCGAGGCGCTGGCCCACGACGTCGACTGGCAACCCTGGCATGCCGCTGCCCCGCCGTCGATGCCGGGACCGCTGGCGATCGCGGGCGCCGCCGACCACACCGCCGAGCTACGGGAACGCCTCGGCGCGGCGGGTTTTGCGCCGGCGCCGCCAGACGAGGCCCGTTACGTGCTCTACGTCGGCGGCACACGCCGCGGTGAAAGCGACTACGACGCCGCAGTGCGGATGGCGGCCGAGGTCGGTGAGCTGGTCACCGGCCTGGTGGCCCGCCGGGCCCGGCTGTGGATTCTCACCCAGGGAGTCCGCGAGGCGGCTTCCGAGGCAGCGCTGGCACAGAGCTGCCTGTGGGGGATTGCCGCGGTGATCGCCGCCGAGCAACCCGATATCTGGGGCGGGCTGCTCGATGCCGACGGTGACATCGAAGCGTGCGCCGACGCGCTGACCACGGTGTTGCCCGTCGCGGCCGGAACCGTGCTCGCGGTCCGCGACGGAGAGATCGTCACTCGTGTCCTGACCGACCTCGACGGTCAGTACGACCGGGCGCCGCTGAACTGCCTGCCGGACGCGGCGTACCTCGTCACCGGCGGCATGGGCGCGCTCGGCCTGCTGACCGCCGACTGGCTGGCCCAGCACGGCGCCCGGCGCATCATCCTGGCGGGCCGCACGGCGTTGCCGCCCCGTCGCACGTGGTCGAATGAGGACCTCGGGTCCGCACCGAGCAGGATCATCACCGCGATCCGCGCCCTGGAAAAGCGGGGTGTCGCGATCGAGGCCGCCGCGCTCGACATCGGCTCACCCCGAGACATCACGGCATTCCTGGACCGCCGCGACCGCGACGGCGCCCCGCCCATCCGCGGTGTCGTGCATGCTGCCGGTGTCACCGGCGACGCCCTGCTGACCGATCTCGGCGACGAGACGCTGCGCAGCGTGATGTGGCCGAAAGTCGCGGGCGCACAAACACTCCACGACGCCTTCGCCGTCGGCGAGCTCGATTTCTTCTTCCTGGCCGGGTCGGCGGGCAGCTTCTTCGGGGTCCCCGGGCAGGGGGCGTACGCCGCGGCCAACGCGTACCTGGACTGCCTGGCCCGGTGGCGCCACCGGGCGGGCTGTCACACCCTCAGCCTCGACTGGGTCGCGTGGCGCGGTCTGGGTTTCGCCGCTGACGCGGCAGTCGTCGAAGCGGAACTCGCCCGCCTCGGGTCCCGGCCCGTCGAACCGGATGAGGCCTTCGCCGCATGGGAATTCGCGGCCCGCTTCGACATCGCGCAGGCCGTGATGGCGCCGTTGCCGCCCACGGCAGGCGCGGGGGAGCGCGCCACGGCGCCCGAACCGGGCCGCGATTGGAGTCAGATGACTCCAGACGATGTGGTGCGCACACTCGTGGACGGACTCCGATCCATCCTGGGTAGCGAACTGCGACTGACCGAGGTCGAGCTCGAATCCGACCGTCCCTTTGCCGAGCTCGGGCTGAATTCGGTCATGGCGATGTCGATCCGGCGGGACGCGGAAAAGCTGGTCGGTGTCGAACTGTCGGCGACGATGCTGTGGAACCATCCCACCATCACCTCGCTGGCAACCTATCTGGCCGGAAAACTGTTGCCGCACCATGATTTCGGCGGTACCGCCGCCGACACGGATCACACCGCAGACGAGTCGGGTGACAGCCTGCTGGACAGCCTCTTCGACAGCATCGAGACCGCGGAGCACCGAATCTGATGGCTGACGGCACACGTGGCGATGACGCATTGCGGCAGTGGCTCGTCCAGTACTTGATCACCACGCTCGGCTGTGCGCCCGGCGACGTCGATCCAGATGCGTCGCTGGCGGATATCGGGCTCGGAT
>CAMFLL010000210.1 GCA_945957405.1 uncultured Mycolicibacterium sp.
GCTACGACTTCGGCGGTGACGTCAACGTCGTCGAGTCCTACGTCTCCTACCTGCGTCGCAAGATCGACACCGGTGACAAGCGCCTGCTCCACACCCTGCGTGGTGTGGGATACGTGCTTCGGGAGCCACGCTGACGTCGGTCGCCGACAATGGAGGCATGGAGCGCATACCGCGGGGACTGCCGCTGAAGGTCGCCCTGGTGGCAGCCACGCTGGTTTTGGTGGCGTGCGGCTTGCTGGCGTCCGGCGTCGCGGTCACCACGATCCTTCAACACAGCCTCATCAACCGCGTCGATCAGACGCTGGTCGACGCGTCCAACGGCTGGGCGCAGGCGCCCCGGCGCATCCCGGAAGCACCGCCCGAAGGGCCCAACCCGGGCCGTCCGCCCTCCAATTTCTATGTCCGCGGCATCAGTGAAGACGGCCGCGTGTGGATGGCGATCAACGACCGCGACGCCGAACCGGACCTGCCCGACGACAACGACGTGGGCCCGGTGCCCACGACGGTCGGGTCGATCGACGGCTCCCACGTCCAGTGGCGTGCGGTATCGGTGCGGGGCGCGCACGGTGAGCTGACGACGGTCGCGATCGATCTCTCCGATGTGCAGTCGACCGTGCGATCGCTGATCTACGCCCAACTCGGCATCGGCGTGGCGGTCCTGCTGGTGTTGGGTATCGCGGGCTACGCGGTGGTGAGCCGCAGCCTGCGGCCTCTGACGGAGGTGGAGAAGACGGCCGCGGCCATTGCCGCCGGAGAGCTCGACAGTCGTGTGCCGCAACGAGATCCGCGCACCGAAGTGGGCAGGCTCTCGCTCGCCCTGAACGGCATGCTGGCGCAGATCCAGCGCGCGGTGGCCTCTTCGGACGCCTCCGCCGAGCAGGCGCGCACCTCCGAGGAACGTATGCGGCGCTTCATCACCGACGCCAGCCATGAACTGCGCACGCCGCTGACCACCATCCGCGGTTTCGCCGAGTTGTACCGCCAGGGCGCCGCCCGCGATGTCGAGATGCTGATGTCGCGCATCGAGAGCGAGTCCCGGCGGATGGGTCTGTTGGTGGAAGACCTGCTCCTGCTGGCGCGGCTGGATGCTCAGCGTCCGCTGGAACAGCATCGCGTCGACCTGTTGGCGCTGGCTTCGGATGCCGTCCACGACGCGAAGTCCATCGCACCGAAACGCAAGATCGCCATGGAGGTTTTCGACGGCCCCGGCACCCCCGAGGTGATCGGCGACGAGGCGCGACTGCGCCAGGTGCTCGGGAATCTCGTAGCCAACGCGCTGCAGCACACACCGGAGTCCGCCGGGGTCACGGTACGGGTGGGCACCAAGAACGACGACGCCGTGCTCGAGGTGGCCGACAAGGGTCCCGGGATGAGTCACGAAGACGCGCAACGCATATTCGAACGCTTCTACCGCACCGACACGTCGCGCACGCGATCCAGCGGCGGTACCGGGCTGGGCCTGTCGATCGTCGACTCGCTGGTGTACGCCCACGGCGGCACGGTGTCGGTGACCACCTCCCCCGGCGAGGGGTGCCGGTTCCAGGTCAGGCTGCCGCGTATCGCCGACATCCCGGCCCACGCGGAGTCCGTCAGCTGATCTCGGCCAACGCCGCCTTGATCCTGGCCTGCGCGTCGTCGAGCGATTCCGGCGACGGATTGCGATCGACGTTAGCGAACCCGAAATCGGTCAGTTGTTTCGCGGGGAAGACGTGGATGTGCAGGTGGGGCACCTCGAGGCCGGCGATGATCAATCCCGCCCGCGGGGCGTCGAAGGCCTGCACCACCGCCTTACCGATGCGCTGCGAGACCGCCATGATGCGGCCCCACACGTCGGCGTCGACGCCCTGCCATTGATCGATCTCGGCGCGCGGTACGACCAGCGTGTGGCCCGGCGTCATGGGCTCGATGGTCAGAAACGCGACGAACTCGTCATCTTCGTAGACGAACCGACCCGGTATCTCGCGGTTGATGATCTTGGTGAAGATGGTGGCCATCGTCTGAGCATATGACCCTGGTTCGGGCGTCACGCCAGTCCCATGGGTACCGCGGCGCTGTGGGTTGTCGCCGCGGATCCGAGTGCCCAGCTCAGCGCGACAACCCGCGACAATCGCGACAACGCCGGACGCGTGATACACCGAGATTGCCCGACGCGTGATACACCGCCGGACGCGTGATTAACCGAGATTGCCGTGAGGGCTGTTCTGGCGGCGCCGGCACAACCCTCAGGGCGATCTCGACGCAGAAATCGTCCAGTGACCAAGCGTGCTCGCACGAGCCCGCCGAGATTGTCGCTGTTGTCGCGAGTTGTCGCTGCAAGCTGGGCAACGTTGAGTCCTGTTGCGGACGCGGTGCGGATGGTGTTGACGGGATGGCGTGGCAATGCCAAAGTCCGCTTCCAGCAAGCTCTCAGTCGTGGCGCAGAACCGTTGCAGCTTGTTGGGAGACTGTGAACGCCATGACCGAGTCGCCGGTGCTCTCGGCCATGCAAGAGGACAGCGAAACGCCGGAAGCGGCGCCCGGGCAGTCCGACAGGCCGCGGCACCGTTGGGCGCTGGGGCTCCTGCTCGTGGCCACGGCCGCGCTCTATCTGTGGGATCTGTCCGGCTCCGGCTGGGCCAATTCGTTTTATTCGGCTGCCGCGCAGGCGGGTTCGCAATCCTGGAAAGCATTCCTCTTCGGCTCGTCGGACGCCGCCAACTCCATCACCATCGACAAGCCGCCGCTGTCGATCTGGCCATCGGCGTTGTGCATCAGGATCTTCGGGCTCAATCCCTGGTCGATCCTGGTGCCGCAGGCCCTGATGGGGGTCGCGTCGGTGGCGCTGCTGTGGGATGCGGTTCGGCGCCGGTTCGGTGAAACAGCCGGATTGGCATCAGGTTTCGTCCTGGCCTGCACGCCGGTCGCGGTGACGATCTTCCGGTTCAACAATCCCGACGCTCTGCTGACACTGCTGACCCTCATCGCGGTATGGGCAGTGCTGCGGGCCGTCGACGACGGCCGCACCCGTTGGTTGGTGGCCTCCGGTGTGTGCGTAGGTCTCGGTTTCCTGACCAAACAACTGCAGATTCTGCTGATCGTGCCGACGTTGGTGATCACCTATCTGGTGGCCGGGCCGCAGGGGCTGCGGCACCGCATGACTCAGCTGGCCGCCGCCGCGGCGGCTGCCCTGGCAAGCGCCGGCTGGTGGGTGCTGCTGGTGCAGCTGTGGCCCCACGGGCGTCGCCCGTGGATCGGTGGTACGCAACACAATTCGATTCTCGAGTTGACGTTCGGCTACAACGGCTTCGGCCGTCTCAGCGGTTACGAACCGGGTGCCACCGCAGCCCTGGGGCGAAGCAGCCGGTTCGGCGCGGGTACCGAGATGCCACTCACGTGGGGGCCGACGGGGCCGGCTCGGATGTTCGACCCCGCCCTGATCGGTGAGATCGGCTGGCTGCTGCCCGCGGCGCTGCTGTTCCTGATCGTGCTGTTGATCTGGTGTGGCCGCGCCCCACGGACGGATGGCGCGCGGGCGCAGTTGTTGGCGTGGGGTTCATGGCTGATCGTCATGGTCGCGGTGTTCAGCTACATGGCCGGCATCTTCCACCCGTACTACACCGTGGCCCTGGCCCCTGCCGTGGCCGCCTTGATCGGGATCGGGATCGTCACGTGTTGGCGGTACCGACATCAGCTCTGGGGACGTTCGACATTGGCGGTGGCCGCCGTGGTCACGGCCGCGACCGGCTATGAGGCGTTGGGGCTCAACCCCGACTATCAGCCCTGGCTCAGGGCGGCGTTGCCGTATTGGGCCGTCGTGGTGTGCGGCGCGCTGTTGGTGGCCCGTCTGCGGCGAGGTGCATTGCAGGCCGTCATCATCGTCCCGCTGATCGCGGTGGTGGTCGCCGGACCTGTCGCCTACTCCATCACGACGGTGGCACATGGCAATTCGGGTGCGATCCCGACATCAGGACCGTGGCAGGTGATGAGCGCGCAGACCGTATCCGCCGGTTCCGCCCCTGTGCCGCGGGCGAAGATCACCGAGGCCAGCGGGCCGAATTTCCTGCGTCCCCGTGGTGCTCCCGGCCGGCCCGCGCACATCCCCGGGTGCAGTCTGCTGGCGGCGGGCACGCCGTCACCCGAGGTGGTGGCGCGGCTCGACGCCGACGCCGGCTCCTACCGCTGGGCGGCGGCCACCGTCGGATCCATGTGCGCCGCCGGATACCAGCTGGCCAGCGGCCACCCGGTGATGCCGGTCGGTGGTTTCAACGGCACCGACCCGGCACCCTCACCGCACGAGTTCCTGCGGTGGGCGCTGTCGAAGAAGATCCACTGGTTCATCGTCAGCAACCCGGTGATCGAAGACCGGTGGGGCCACCTCAACGAGGCCGCGCTGATCCAGCAGTGGGTGCAGCTCAACTTCACCCCGGTCATGGTGGACCAGGTGTTGATGTACGACCTGTCGACCTGAACGCTCGCGGTGGTCGGTTGTTCAGCGGTCGGCGTCGGTATAGCGGATCACGCCGCGGATGTTCCTGCCGTCCAACATGTCCTTGTAACCCTCGTTGATCTGCTCCAGCTTGTACTGCCGGGTGACCATGTCATCGAGGTTCAGCCGGCCGGCCTTGTACATCGACAGCAGCTGAGGGATGTCGAAGTGCGGGTTGCCGCCGCCGAAGATGGTGCCCTGCAGGTTCTTCTGCATCAGGGTCAGCATCGCCAGGTTCAGGCTGACCTCGGTGTCGAGCAGGCTGCCGATTGCGGTCACCACGCAGGTTCCGCCCTTGGAGGTCAGGTTGAGGTAGTTGTCGATGTCCTTGCCCTGCAGTTCACCCACGGTGACGATGACCTTCTTGGCCATCAGGCCCCAGGTGATCTCGGCGATACCGGCCATCGCGGAAAAGATGTCGGGGTAGGCGTGCGTGGCGCCGAACTTCAGCGCCTGATCGCGCTTCCACTCCACAGGGTCGATCGCGAAGATGTGGCGCGCACCGGCGTTGACCGCACCCTGCAGTGCACCCATGCCGACACCGCCGATGCCGACGATGGCGACGTCCTCACCCGGGCGGACGTCACCGCTGCGGACGGCGGACCCGTAGCCGGTGGTGACACCGCACCCGACCAGGCAGGCCACCTCGAAGGGGATCGACTTGTCGATCTTCACCACCGAACTCTTGTGCACCACCATGTACGGGCTGAACGTCCCCAGCAGTGTCATCGGGAAGACGGGCTGACCCTTGGCGTGGATGCGGTGCGTGCCGTCGGACACTGCGGTGCCGCCCAGCAGGCCGGCGCCCAGGTCGCACAGGTTGCGCAGACCCGCCTGGCAGGACGGACACTGCCCGCACGACGGGATGAAGGACAGCACGACGTGATCGCCGGGTTCGATGCCTTCGACACCGGGGCCCACCTCGGTGACGATGCCCGCGCCCTCATGACCGCCGAGCACCGGGAAACCCGCCATCGGGATACCACCGGTGACCAGATGATGGTCCGAGTGGCACATGCCCGACGCTTCCATCTGGATCTTGACCTCGTCTTTGACGGGGTCGCCGATCTCGATCTCCTCGATGGACCACGGTTGGTTGAACTCCCAGATGAGAGCGCCCTTGGTCTTCATTCTCGCGATCCTGCTTTCATTGGAGGACGGATGCTTTGTCAGCCTAGTGACGAAGGTCTCACCTGATCTCGACGGGTGTCAAGTAGCTCGCACCGAGTCACCAGATGGCGACCGGCGCCTGGCCGAGCGGGTAATAGCCGGGCACCTTTTCGCCCGACAGGGCACGTTCGATGCGCTTCTGCATCGTGGGGGTGAGATCGCCGGATTCGATGAGCTTCATGAACGCCTTCTGGACGTGACCGAAGTCGAAGAAGTCGCGTTGCCACTCGATCAGCAACTGGCCGCCCTCGCCGGCAGCAGAGAGCCGGAACCAACTGCCGCCGATACCGTAGATCTCATCGCGGGTGCCGTCTGACTTGTTGGCGATCTGCTTCCAGAAGCCGACGACCTCGCACTGCTTCTCGTCGATCAGCGTCTTCTGGTACTCGTAGACCCAGTTCTCCAGGCCCTCCATCTCCAGCCCGAGCGCGACGTCGCGGATCTCGTTCTTCCCGACGCACATGACGTCTTCCTTGGGCCCGATGTTCCAGCCGTAGGTGGCATCATCGGTGTAGAACTCGGCCAGTGGTTTCCAGTCGCCCGCCTTCTCGGCGTCCTTGTTGGCCTGCAGCCAGCGCTGGACCCAGTCCTCGAGTTGATCGCGTGATGCCATGTCAGTCTCCATCTTCGTTGACGATGAACAGTGCTTGGGTGGGGCACATCTCGACGGCCCGCTCGATGTCGTCGCGAGCGTCTTCGGGTGGCTTCTCGTCGGGGATCTCGACCTTGCCGCGCTTGGGCACCCGGAAATATTCAGGCGCTTCGAGCTCGCACATGGCATGGCCCTGGCACAGATCCAGGTCCACACCGACCCTCATTGCGCGCGCCTGCGGTAGCGGACCTTCGCCGGCCGCTCGAGCTGCACCACCATCTTGGAGTGGTCGTTGCGGTAGGTGTCTGCGGGTTGGGCCATCTCGAACTCATAGTCGCGCAACAGCACTGAGAAGATGGCCTTGATCTGCATGGTGGCGAATGCCGCCCCGACGCAGCGGTGCCGTCCGGCGCCGAACGGGATCCACGTCCACCGGTTGGTGACATCGGCCTGCTCGGGTTTGTTGTAACGGTCGGGGTTGAATGCGTCGGGCTCGGGGAAGTCGGTCGGGATCCGGTTGCTGATGGCGGGGGAGGCTGCGACGAAGTCACCCTTGTGGATGGGAAACCCCTCGACCTCGAACTCGCCCTGCGCCACCCGCATCAGGATGATTAGCGGTGGATGCAGTCGCAGGGTCTCCTTGACCACGTTGTCCAGCAACGGAATCTGCCGCAGTGCATGGAAACTGACTTCCTGCCCGTCGGCGTAGAGCTCGTCGAGTTCGTTCTGCACCTCGGCGTAGACCTCGGGATGGCGGATCAGTTCGATCAACGTCCATGACGACGTCCCTGAACTGGTGTGATGGCCCGCGAACATCAGGGAGATGAACATGCCGGTGACTTCGTCGGCCGAGAATCGGGGGTTGCCGTCGTCGTCCTTGATCGACACCAACACGTCGAGCATGTCGCGGTCGGACTTGTCCTTCGGTGGATTGGCCAGCCGGCCGTCCATGATCTCCTGCACCAGCGCAACGAGTTTCACGCGTGCCTCGTCACGACGCTGGAAGCTCTCGATCGGCAGATACGGATCGACGTAGCAGAGCGGATCGGTGCCGCGCTCCAATTCGTGGTAGTTCTGCGCGAACCGGGCATCGAGCTGTTCGCGGAACTTCAGGCCGATCAGGCAGGCCGTGGAGGTGTAGATGGTCAATTCGGAGAAGAAGTCGAGCAGTTCGATCTCGCCGCTGTCGCCCCAGTCGGCGATGATCTTCTTCACCTCGCCTTCGATGGTCGCGGCGTGTCCTTTCATCTGTTCACCGCGCAGCGCGGAGTTGTGCAGCATCTCCTTACGACGTTCGGGGCTGGCGTCGAACACCACGCCCTTGCCGAAGATCGGCGTCATGAACGGATAGGCCTCGGCCTGGTCGAGGTCCTCGTCGGCCGACCGGAAGAAGAACTCGTTGGCCCGCGCACCCGACAGGAAGACAACGGGCTTGTCGACGAGCTGGAACCAGCCAACATCGCCGCACTCGTCGCGGATGCGTCTCATCAGCCCGATCGGATCGGTGCGGAACTCCTCGAGGTGACCGTGCTCTTCCGCGCCGCCGGAAACCCGCTGTATCTCTTTGACTGCGCTCACTGTACCGGCATCCCTTCCTCGCCAAGCGCGAGTTTCTGGCGTTCGGTGGTGGTGGCCAACGGGGCCTCGGGCTGCAGTTCCATGTTGGCGATGAAGCCACCGCGTGGCGTCTCGGCGACGAACGTGATGGCCCGGCCCAGATCGGCGGCCCGCAGGAAGTAGTCATGACGGGCCTGACCCCACTTGGCCCAATCCTCCAGCGCCGGGCCGATTTTCTCGGCGGGCAGGCTCCACCCCATGGATGTCTTGGTTGGACCCGGATGCACGATGGACGCCCGCACGCCGGTGCCCTCGAGTTCCATCTGCAGGTTGGTGACCATGGCGACCAGCGCGGCCTTGGCTGCTCCGTAGGCACCCATGTGTGGACGCTGCCGCAAGGCCACGTCCGAGCCGACGAAGATGAGGTCGCCCCGCTGACGTTCGAGCATGCCGGGCAGCACCGCGGTGGCCAGTCGGTTGGCGCCGATCAGGTGGATCTGCAGTTGGGAGTCGAACTCGTCGGTGGTGATCTCGGCCAGCTTGCCGAAGTAGGTGTCGCCGGCACCAGCCACGAGCACCTCGATCTCACCGAGCGCCTCGACCGACTGTGCGACAAACGTTTTGACTGAGTGGGGGTCGGTGACGTCGAGGTGGAATCCGACCGCCTCGCCACCGTCGGCGTTGATCTTGCCGACCAGGTCGTCGAGCTTCTCCACGCGCCGGGCGCCGAGTGCCACCGGGAATCCGTGCGCGGCGAGTTCGATGGCCGTGGCCTCACCGATACCTGAGGAGGCGCCCGCGACGATGGCGGGCCTGCGGTCGGGGAGCGGAGCGAAACGTGGCATCTACCGGGCCTTCACACTGATGGGCAGGTGGGCGAAGCCGCGGACGCTACTGGAGTGGACGCGGACGGCGTTGGCCTCGTCGACCTCGTAGCCGCGGATTCGCTTGAACAATTCCTCGAGGGCGACCCTGGCTTCCATCCTGGCCAGGTGCGCACCGAGGCAGAAATGAGCTCCGCTGCCGAAACTCATCAATTTCGAACCGATTTCGCGGCCGATGACATAGTGGTCCGGATCGTCGAAGACCCGTTCATCGCGGTGTGCCGAACCCGGCAGCAGCAGCAGGATGTCGCCGTCGGGGATGACGGTGTCGTACAACTCCAACTCACCGGTCACCGTGCGCGCCAGGATCTGGCTCGACGTGTCATAGCGCAGTGTCTCTTCGACCCACAGTGGGATCCGCGTCGGCTCGTCGTACACCGGGGCCAGCTGATCGGGGTTCCTGTGCCCCCAGAAAGCGGCGTTGGCAAGCAGTTTGGTGGTGGTCTCGTTACCGGCGATGACCATGAGGAACATGAACCCGAGGATCTCGTCGTCGGTGAGCCGATCACCGTCGATCTCGGCGGCCAGGAGTGCCGACGTCAGATCGTCGGCGGGCTGGGTGCGCCGCTCGGCGACCATCCCCTGGTAGTAGACGATGAGGTTGATCGACGCCTCGACCGCCGAGGCGGGAACGTCGGTGACGCCTTCGTCGCGGTGCATGACGCCGTCGGCCCACGACCGCACTTGATCGCGATCCGGCTGGGGCACCCCCATCAACTCCGAGATGACGTCCATGGGGAGCTTGCCCGCGAACTCGTTGACGTAGTCCACGGTGCCCTCGGCGGACTTGTCCATCATGGTGTCGAGGTGGGCGATCGCGATCTCGGTGACCCGCGACTCGAGTTCCCGGATGCGCCGTGGCGTGAAACCCTTGGACACCAGCGTGCGCAGCCGCAGATGGGCCGGATCGTCCATGGCCAGAAACGACATGGTCTTGGCGGCGTGTGGACCGCGCGATGCGGGGTCGAGCGAGACCCCGAATTTGTTGGACAAGGTGGCGCTGTTGCGGAAGCCGGTCAGCACGTCGCTGTGCCGTGACAGCGCCCAGAAACCGAGTTCGTCGTTGTGATAGAGCGGCGCCTCGTCGCGCAGCTTCTTGTAGTAGGGGTACGGATCCTCGTGGAAGTCATAGGCATACGGGTCGAGTAGTGGTTTGTCGATTTGGACCGTCATCGATCTCCCTCGTCATCGCCGGGCAGGATCAGCTGGACCACATAGCCCAGCCGATCGGCGATCTGGTGGTAGGTGAAGGCGCCGCTGCCGGCTTGGACGAGGGCGCCGAAGAACGTCATCTCGAGTGCCGACACAGTGCGTGGTTCGGCGCCTGGTCCGAGCGCTGAGGTGATCCGTCGGTGGATCTCGGCGCCGATGCTGTCCCGGACCCGCAGCACCGCGGGATCACCACTGGACATCAGCGCAGTGGTGCACGCGGCGGCGACCTCGGGTTCGTCGGCGACGACCAGGGTGAGCGCCCTGAGCACACTGTCGACCCGGGTCACCTGTGTGTCGTTGACGTCGGTGAAGAAAGGGACCTGTTTCACGAGATCCAGATATGCCTCGGCGATCAGATGGTTCTTCGACGAGAAATACGTGTAGGCCGTGGCCGGTGCGACCTGCGCGCGTTTCGCGACGGCGCGCACCGTCAGGTCTGCGTAGGACGTCTCACGCAGCATCTCGACGCCGGCCTCCAGGACCTTACGGAAGGTCTCTTCCTGCCGGCGGTTGCGGGGCGCTTCGCCGGCTTCTGCGGTGGCGGCCACCACGGATTCGCTGGACACATGTCCAACGTAGAGGATCGTGGTACGACGAATCAAGCGTTGGGCCAGTAATGCCTGTAAATGCGCATGTCGCCAGCGCACTGCCGACATGCGCACGGGGCCGCCCCTTGCTAGCCGCGACACCGAGCGGCTATGTTCGGAAACGCATGTACCGGACACATGTCCAGATAGTTGGTCCGCTCAAGACAGTGGGGTTGTGATGGCGTTACTCGCCGACCGTGCCAGTCAGCTGCTCATCGACGGCAAACTTGTCGACGGTGCCGCGGGCACCTTTCCGACCGTCAACCCGGCCACCGAGGAGGTGCTCGGCACTGCCGCCGACGCCGATGCCGACGATATGGGCAATGCCATCGAGGCCGCGCGGCGCGCCTTCGACGACACCGACTGGTCGCGCAACACCGCGTTGCGGGTGCGCTGCGTGCGCCAACTGCGCGCGGCGATGCGAGAACACATCGAGGACCTGCGCGATCTGACGATCTCCGAGGTAGGCGCGCCGCGGATGCTGACCGCAGGCGGCCAGCTCGAGGGCCCGGTCGATGATCTGAGTTTCTGCGCCGACACCGCCGAAGGCTACGCGTGGACCACTGACCTGGGATATGCGACACCACAGGGCATTCCGACCCATCGGACCGTCGCGCGCGAGGCGGTCGGGGTGGTCGGCGCCATCACACCGTGGAACTTCCCGCACCAGATCAACCTGGCCAAGATCGGCCCGGCGCTGGCCGCCGGCAACACCCTGGTATTGAAGCCGGCCCCCGACACTCCGTGGTGCGCGGCGGTGCTCGGCGAATTGATCACCGAGCACACCGATTTCCCGGCCGGTGTCGTCAACATCGTCACGTCCAGCGACCACGGCGTGGGTGCGCTCCTGTCGAAAGACCCACGGGTGGACATGGTGTCGTTCACCGGATCCACCGCGACGGGCCGGGCGGTCATGACCGATGCCGCGGCCACCATCAAGAAGGTGTTCCTCGAATTGGGCGGCAAGTCGGCGTTCGTGGTGCTCGACGACGCCGACCTGGCCGCGGCGTGCTCGATGGCAGCGTTCACCGCAGCCATGCACGCCGGTCAGGGGTGTGCCATCACCACCCGTCTGGTGGTGCCGCGCACCCGCTACGACGACGCCGTGGCGGCGGCCGCGGCGACGATGACGGGTCTGCGGCCGGGCGACCCCACCAGCAAGCGCACCGTCTGCGGTCCGGTGATATCGGCACGTCAGCGTGACCGCGTGCAGTCCTACCTGGACCTGGCGATCGAGGAGGGTGGAAGTTTCGCCTGCGGCGGCGGCCGTCCCGCTGACCAGCCGAAGGGCTTCTTCATCGAACCCACGGTGATCGCGGGCCTCGACAACAACGCCCGCGTCGCCCGGGAGGAGATCTTCGGACCGGTGTTGACCGTGATCGCCCACGACGGCGACGACGACGCGACCCGCATTGCCAACGATTCCCCTTATGGGCTGTCCGGCAGCGTGTTCAGCGGCGATCCTGACCGCGCGGCGGCGGTCGCCGCGAGGTTGCGGGTCGGCACGGTCAACGTCAACGGCGGAGTCTGGTACGCGGCGGACGCGCCGTTCGGCGGATACAAGCAGTCCGGGGTCGGCCGCGAGATGGGTGTCGCCGGCTTCGAGGAATACACCGAGATCAAAGTCATTGCCACACTGGCGAATCAGGAGAACTGAGCATGGCACGTTTTGCAGACAAGGTGGGCATCGTCACCGGATCGGGTGGTGGTATCGGCCAGGCGTACGCCGAGGCGCTGGCCCGCGAGGGCGCGGCCGTCGTCGTCGCCGACATCAATCTCGAGGGTGCCGAGAAGGTGGCCGCCGGGATCAAGGCCGAGGGCGGTACCGCCCTGGCCCTGCCCGTCGACGTGTCGGATCCCGCGTCGGCCAAGGAGATGGCCGACCGCACGCTGGCGGAGTTCGGCGGTATCGACTACCTGGTGAACAACGCCGCGATCTTCGGCGGGATGAAGCTGGACTTCCTGCTCACGGTCGATCCCGAGTACTACCGGAAGTTCATGAGCGTCAACCTCGACGGGGCCCTGTGGTGCACACGCGCGGTGTACAGGAAGATGGCCAAACGCGGTGGCGGCGCGATCATCAACCAATCGTCGACCGCGGCGTGGCTGTACTCGAACTTCTACGGCCTGGCCAAGACCGGGATCAATGGGCTGACCCAGCAGCTCTCGCGCGAGCTGGGCGGGCAGAACATCCGCATCAACGCGATCGCGCCGGGTCCCATCGACACCGAGGCCAACCGCACCACCACGCCGCAGGAGATCGTCGCCGACATCGTCAAGGGACTTCCCTTGTCGCGGATGGGAACCCCGGATGATCTGATCGGGATGTGCCTGTTCCTGTTGTCGGATGAGGCGTCATGGATCACCGGGCAGATCTTCAACGTCGACGGCGGACAGATCATCCGCTCATGACCGAACCGCAGTTGGGATACATCGGGCTGGGCAACATGGGCGCGCCCATGGCCAAGCGGCTGGTCGAGTGGCCGGGTGGGCTCGTCGTGTTCCTGTCTCTTATACACATCTGACGCTGCCGACGAAGAGGATGGTGGGGGGGG
>CAMFLL010000211.1 GCA_945957405.1 uncultured Mycolicibacterium sp.
AGCGGCGAGGTACGAGGCGTGAGGAAGCCGACCATCGGGCTGAACTGGAGGCGCTACCGCGGGGTCTGGTAGTACTCCCGCTCGGATGCCCCCGCGGCACCTGCGGCGAACATCCACGGGATGCTGGTGGTCAACCGGTTCAGGGTGGCCACGGCGTCGTTGTAGTACTGCCGGGCGAACGCCAGCTTGTCCTCGGTATCGGCGAGGTTGCGTTGCAGGTCGAGGAAGTTGTTCGACGAGTTCAACTGTGGGTACGACTGTCCGAGGGCAAGCACCTGCCCCACGGCGGTGTCGAATTGCTGTTCGGCGGCGCTGCGCTTGGCTACCGACTTGCCGTCGGTGGCCGACGCCAGCGCCACGCGGGCGTCGGTGACATGATCCAGGACCGCCTTTTCATGCGCGGCGAAGGCTCCAACCGTCTGCACCAGGCTCGGGATCAGCGCCGCCCGCCGCGTCAACTGGACGTCGATACCCCCCAACGCCTCATCGACGCGTACGTCGGCCGCGCGAATCTTGTTGTACCCGACGACGAAAGCGATCAAGACAGCAATCGCGACCAGCAGGACCACGATGAGCAAGAACCTCACCACGAACCACCTCCTCCACCACCGCCGCCGCCACCCCCGCCACCTCCACCGCCGCCCCCGCCGCTGCTGCTGCTCGAGGAGGACTGGCTTGCGGAGTAGGCGCTGATGGACGATGACAGTGCCGACTCGAAACTGTCAAAGCTCGGGGTTCCCGAACCGTGTGAATAATACGGGGATGACGAGTGGTACCACTCCGGTTGCGGCGCAACGCCTCCCGTGAGGTCCTGATATTTCTTGGCCCACAGTGCGGCGGTGCCCGCGGCCACGGCGAACGGCAGGTACGCGGTATAGAGGTCCTTGCGGGCGGCGAAGTCAAACCGTGCCTCGGCGGCGTCGGTGGCCAGCAACCGGTGAAACCCGCCCACCCATGACCACAACTGGCGCCCGCTCTCGGTGCGGCGCATGCCGACGCCGTCGCGCCACAACGGCGCCGAGAACAGGAAGAACGCTGCGAAGGGCAAGACCGACATCGTCGGGCCGAACAGCCGGAACGTGGCCAGGAAGATGCACAGGAACGCGATCAAGTTGGGGATTCGACCCCACCATTCGGACCGATGCTTCACCAGCAGGCCTGCGCCGAAGCCCCACTTCTCGGCGGCCTTGGCGAGATCGGACTTGGCCTTCGACAGCCGCTCCCCCGACTTCGCCGTGCCGTTGGCGTTGAACTCACCCCCGGCACGGTTGATCTTGAGCGCCGACGCAACAGCCATGGCCACGGGGTCCACCGCCGCCCATCGGCGGGCATCGCCGGTGTTACGCACAGCCCATTTCTTGTCGCCGACCTGGCGCATGTCGATCAGGCGCTGCTCGCCGAGGTGGAACAGGGTCGCGGTGAGCGCCTCTTTGCTGACGGACTCGGTACGGATGAATTCGCACTGGACCGGCCCCAGCCCCTGCGGCGGGGCGTACTGCAGCGGGAATCCGGGCGGTTTCTCGACGGTGCGCCATGACAGATAGGCGGCGAAAAGCCCCGCTGCCAACGTGATCACGGCCGTCCAGATGACGCCGGACACCGATCTGCCGAGCACCCGGTCCCATTTGTATGACCACGGCATCGTCGCGCGCGGCGGCGTCGCCATATCGGTGCCGACGCGAACGGTCACCGGTGTCCGCGGCGCCAATGCATTTGCAGTGACGGTCATCGTCTGGCCCTGGATGGAGAGGTCGTCGCAGTCTCGGCCGACACCGAATCCGACGGTGCACTGCGCGCCGGTGATGGGAGCCGGCAACGCCACCGTGATCTCCGCGTGGTCGATCTCGTTGTCCCAGCCGGGCGCGATCACATTCCAGAAGAAGACGCTGGGCGCCTGCGCGTCACCCTTCGACGTCGCGAATTGTTTGTCGGCGCCGGTCTGGCCGGGGTCGAGCACGCCGGCGATCGTGTAGCGGATCTCGAAGACGTGCGGCCCGTAGCTCAGATACTGGTCAGGGTCGCCGATCTTCGCCACCCGGAAGCGATCGCCATCCTGCCACTGCATCTGGTAGGGGGCCGGCTCGTTGTCCATGAGGATCGAACTGATCTCGGGCACCTGGCGGACGCGCGGACTGTTGACGTTGGCCACATCCCAGAACCGGAAGATGCCATGACGATCACCGGGGAAGTCAGCCGTGATGGTCTCCGTTGCGGACAGGTTGCCGTCAGCGTCGACGTGATAATGCGCCTCGTAGTTGGTGATGGTGACGATATCGGCTGACGGAACTCCGCTGGACTCGCTGCTGAACAGCACGGGCCACAACACGGCAACGGCGATCAGCACCAGTGGTATCGCCCACTTCACCAGACGGCCGATACCCATTGGACCCCCTCGTGACGCCCGCCAGTCTGTGTGTGCCCGCCGCAGTAACCGAGCGCGGCGCCCCTCACCCTATGTGCAACGTCGTGATCTGCATGCGAAGCCACGATGTTTGCTCGGTGCCGGTCACCAGGAGCCGCCGCCACCCCCGCCACCACCGCGACCCCCGCCGCCGCTGCGGCCGCCCCCACTACGGAAGCCGCTGCTGCGGCGACGGCTGCCGCTGCCCCAACCGCTTCGTGACCCACCACCGCTGAACAACCCGCCCCAGGAGCTTTCGCTGCCCGAGTCGGCGGCAGCGGCGGCGGCGAACGCTGTGTTCTGCGCCTCGGTGTAGGCGCCGATGGATCGCGACAGTGACGATTCGAAATCGTTGAAGCCGGCAAGACTGACCGCCGGCGTGCTCGACGCCGCGCCACCCCTGGTGGCGGACTCAGTGGCGGACTGATACGGACGGGGCGACCCCGCGCTGCGCGGACCGCGGCCGGCCAGGTGCAGCCACTCCGGTGACGGCGCGTCGAAACCCGTTTCGATCCGATACTTGTCGGCCCACTTGCGGGCGGCACCCGCGGCGAGCGCATACGGCAGATAGGTCGCGTACAGATCCGTGCGGGCGGCGAAGTCGAACCGCGCCTCAGCCGAATCGGTGACCAGCATGCGATGGAATCCACCGGCCTGCGACCACAATCGACGGCCTTCGCCCGTCCGCCGCGTCGTGACGTCGCCACGCCATGACCACACCGTCGCGACTGCGACGATCGCGAACGGGATCATCCAGACCGTCGACGGGAACCCGAGGCGGACGGTGGCCAGCAGCGCGCACCCGAGCGCCAGCACATTCACCACGCGGAGCAGCTGCAAATATTCGTGCTCGGCCAGGTAACCGTTGCCGAACGCCCAGCGCCGGGCGGCGTCGGCAACCTCGGTGGTGGCCAGCGCCGCCCTCCGGCCGGCGGCCTCGGTACCGTCGGCGGTGAATGTGTCACCGTCGGAACGGATTCCGAGCGCGCGGGCGACGGCGAGGCTCACCTGGTCGACGTCTTTCCATTCACCGCGGTTCCCGACACCGAGGACCGACCACGTCCGGCCCACGCTCTGCTGCACGGTGACCAGGCCCCGGTCGGCCAGATGGAACACCGTCGCGGTCAACGCGGCAGGGCCGACGGACTTGGTGCGGATGTATTCGCACTGCACCGGTCCCAGACCGTCAGGTGGCGCGTACTGAAGCGGAAACGCGGGTGTGCGTTCCTCGATGAACCGGTACGCCAGCACCGCGGCGATCCCGGCACCCAGGATCGCGCCGAACACCCAGGCCGCCCCGGCCACCGACCGACCGAAGACACGGTCCCATCCGATGCCCCAAAGCACCTCGGCGCGTTCCGGTGTCGCGATCTCCACGCCGGCCCGCACGGTGACCGGTGTGCGGGGACTCAAGTCGGTCGCCGACAGTGTCACCCTTGAGCCGTCGACCACCAGATCGTCGCAGGCGCGGCCGTGGTCCCAGCCGACGCTGCACTGCGCACCGGCGACCTGCGCTGGCAGGTCGACCGTGATCTCGGCGCGCTCGATCACGTTCTCCCAGCCGGGTGCGACGACATTCCAGAAGAACGCCGAGGGGGTCGCGGTGTCGGTTCGGCCGGTCGTACTGGCGAAGTCGTAGCCGGTGCCGGTGTCACCCGGGTCGAGGACACCTGGGACGGTGTAGCTGATCTCGAAGACGTGCTCGCCGGCCTTCAAATAGCGGCTCGCGTCACCGATCTGGGCCACCCGGAACCGCTCGCCGGTGCGCCACAACATGTCGTAGTGGACGGGTCTTCCGTCCATCCGCACCGACGTGATGGTCGGTACCTGCCGCACCCCGGCACTGTTCGGGTTGGCCACATCCCAGTACCGGAAGATGCCGTGCCGCTGGTCGGGGAATACCCCGATCACCGTCTCCGTCGCGGTCAGCTCACCGCGGGCATCGACGCGATAGCTCGCGCGGTAGTCGGTGATGGTGACTGGATCGCTCACCGGGCCGGCTGCCGGCGCCCTGGTGGACAACGGCCACAGCAGCGCCAGCGCCATGACCGGTAGTGCGACGGCAATTGCGATGGCCCATCTGCTCAACCTCCCCACCCGTTCAGCCTATGTGCAGCGGGTCCACCTGAACGCGCACCAGTTTCTGGTCACGTCGTGCACTGAGCACACCAGTGGCGCGGCGGAGCGCCGCCGCCAGCCCCAGACCCTGGTCCCGTCCGACACGGACGAGCATGCGGGTCACCTCGGCGTCGGGATCGATGCCGGGCGGACGCCGCACGCCGGGCGGCAGATCGACCGGGCCCAGCACATCGACAGTCCCCTCGATCGGACCGGGTAGCCGGGCCTGCTCCAACAGCGCGGCCACGGCGTCCGACGTCCCGTCAAGGGCGGCCATGTGCACGCTGGGTGGCAGCCCGACCTCGGCGCGCGCGTTGAGTTCGGTCTCGGCTGCACCGACCGGATCCCACCGGATGAGTGACTGCACCGTACCGATCGACGCCTCGGCCACCACCGCGACGACGCCGCCAGCGGTATGGGATCGAACCAGGGCGGCCGCACCGAGCCAGCGGCGCAGGGTGTCCTCGGCGGCACGCAGGTCCTGGCGGCCGAGCAGAGCCCAGGTGTCGAGTAACAGCGCGGCGCCGTAGCCGTCCGGCGCCGACGGCTCCGCACCCGGCGTCGCAACCACAAGTGCCGGTCCGTCATCGAGCGCGGTCACCATGGACTCCCCCGATGACGTCACCACTGCCGTTCCCGGGAAGGCTCGCCCGAGTTCCTCGGCAGTGCGGCGGGCACCGATGACGACGGCCCGCACCGCATCCGAACCGCATCGCACACACCGCAGTGCCGAGTCGGCCCGGCCGCACCAGCGGCACACCGCCGAATGGGCCTCGCGCTCCGCAAGCGACAGGGGCCCCGTGCAATGACGGCATCGCGCCACGGTGCGGCATCGTGCGCACGCCAGAGATGGCACGTAACCACGCCGCGGAACCTGCACCAGCACAGGGTGTCCCGACTCCAGCGCGCCACGCGCGGCGCGCAGCGCCACCGACGGCAGACGCGCGGTGCGGGCCGCTGGATCACGTTCCTGCTCGTGACCGCCGTCGTCGACCGCCACGATGCGGGGGGCTGCAGCACGCACCGTCGACCGGGCCGCAACCAGGTCGTGCGCCCAGCCGCTGCGGACCAGGGCGTGCGCCTCGGCGGTGCGCGCGAATCCGCCGATCACGGCGGCACAGCGCAATTGGTGAGCCCGCAGCATCGCTACTTCGCGGGCGTGCGGGTAGGGTGCCCGGGGTTCGGCCAGCGTATCGTCACCGTCATCCCAGACCAGCACGACACCCAGCTGGTGCACGGGCGCGAAAACCGCACTGCGAGTGCCGATCACGAGCCGAGCTTGGCCACGTAAGGCCGCCAGCCAGGTCCGGTAGCGCGCGGAGGGGCCCAGACCGGCCGATAGTGCTACCACGTGGGCCGCGGCGAACTCGGCGCCGCAGACGTCGGCGGCGCTGCGGGTCAAGGCGTCGACGTCGCGCTGATCGGGTACCACGGCCAGCACCCCGCGACCGCTGCTGATGCTCGCGGCGGCGACCTCGGCGAAGCGTCGCGTCCAGGATTCACCCGGCAGCGCCTGCCACACCGCGCGAGCGGCGCGACCGTCGCCCATGGCGCTCAGGAACTGCTCACCCCCCGCATACTGCCGCCAGCCGGCCGCGTCAGGTGACCGTATCTCGGCCACTGTGGTTGGGAGCGTTCGGTTTTCGCGTTCAACCTTGGCGTGTCGGGGTGGAACGGCCAGGCGCAGGACGTCGGCCCGGGTGCCCGCGTAACGCGCGGCGACGGCGTCGGCAAGCCGACGGACCTCGGGGGTCAGCACCTGTTCGGCCGAGACCACCCGGTCCAGCCAGCCGAGCTTGCCGTCATGGTCGGTATCCGAGCGGCGCTCCAGCACGAACGCGTCGACCAGCCTGCCGTGGAATCGCACCCGCACCCGTACGCCGGGCTGCGCGTCGTCGGACTGCTCAGTGCTGACCAGGTAGTCGAATTCGCGGTCCAGGTGCGGCACGGTGAGCATGGGCAACACCCGCGCGATGGGCTCGTGCCCCGCGGCCTGACGTGGTGCGCTCACCGCACCGGTCTAGCAGGGTCATCCGACGCCCGGCCGAAATAGAACCCGGCCGTGATGAGTACCTGCGATATTGCGTAGGCCCACCAGATGGGCACCGCCAGCAATTGGTCGTGCCGGATGAACTCGCTGATGCCGATCATGCCGTCGGATACTGCGAAGCACACCGCGCCCAACGCGGTCCACAGCGTCGGCAGGCGAGCCAGCAGTGCGGCACACACCATGCCCCCGAGAACAGCGATATACACGGTGACCGGGATGGTCAGCCCGTCGGCGGCCAGGTGCGGCCAGAACCAGGCCAGCAGCACCGCACACGCCACCGCGACGACGATGGCGGCCGCGATGCGCGGTTGCGACGGGTCGACCAGTGGGACCAATGCGCCCAGATAGCACAGATGCGCCACCAGGAACGCGCCGAGGCCGCCAACGAAGGACGGCTCCCACCACGGCATGGCCAGCAGGAGATCGCCGAGCGCGGAGAACACCAACGCGCCCAGCAGCCACCGGCGCTCACGGTGGTCGGGGTGGCACCAGGCCGCGGCGGCCAGTAGCAGCGCCATGAGCGACTTGATGACGGGCTGGCCGGGAAACTGGCCGGTCAGCGCTGATCCGGCGGGCAGCTGCAGCGCCACCACGATGAGGATCAGGCCGTAACCGCCGCCCACGATGGCGGCGGCCAGCCACAACCGCCGCTGCAGCGTTGCGTAGGTTGTCGGTGTGCCTGCCATCGACGCCATCCTGCAGAAGGTACTCGACGCCGTTCCGTACCGGTTGGCGCCCGACGATGGAATCGAGGCGGCCCGCAAGGGGTTCCGGGATGTTCGGCGCCGCGCGGTCCTGCCCGAGGTGCGCAGCGACGACCGCACCATCCCCGGTCCCGCCGGCCCCATCGCCGTCCGCGTCTACCGGCCACCCACCGGGGACGACGCGCTGCTACCGGCCGTCGTGTACTTCCACGGCGGCGGTTTCGCCATCGGCGACCTGGACACCCACGACGGAACGGCCCGCCAGCACGCGGTGGGCGCAGACGCCGTCGTCGTCTCGGTCGACTATCGTCTGGCCCCCGAACACCCGCACCCCGCGGCGGTCGAGGATGCCTGGGCGGCGCTGCAGTGGGTCGCGGCGCACGCCGGTGAGCTGGGCGCCGACGGGTCGCGGCTGGCCGTGGCAGGCGATTCGGCGGGCGCCAATCTCTCGGCGGTGGTGGCCCAGCTGGCGCGCGACGCAGGCGGACCGCCGCTGGCGTTCCAGTTGCTGTGGTACCCGCCGACGTCCTTCGATGCGTCGCTGCCGTCGTTCACCGAGAACGCTGAGGCACCCATCCTGGACCTCAAGGCCATCGCGGTGTTCAACGAGTGGTACACCGGTTCGGTCGACATGTCTGATGTCCCGGCAACTGTGGCGCCCGCCCGCGCCGCCGACCTGTCCGGCCTCCCGCCTGCGTACGTTGCGGTGGCCGGCCACGACCCGCTTCGCGACGACGGCCTGAGGTACGCCGAAATGCTTGCTGCCGCAGGCGTTCCCGTCATGGTCGACAACGCCGACACCTTGGTCCACGGTTACCTCGCCTATGCCGGCGTGGTCCCCGCCGCGACGGCGGCGACGGACCGCGGACTGGGCGCGCTGCGGGCCGCTCTGCACGCCTGAAATCCCGCGAGCAGTCGCAAAGGGCCCACTTTCGCCGCTGGAAAGGGGGCCTTTGCGTCTGCTCGGCAGTGAGACCGAGGGGTCAGACGGAGGCCTTGAGCTCCTCTACCTTGTTCAGCTGCTCCCACGGCAATTCCACGTCGGTACGGCCGAAGTGGCCGTAGGCGGCGGTCTGCGCGTAGATGGGCCGCAGCAGGTCCAGGTCACGGACGATGGCACCCGGGCGCAGGTCGAACACCGAGGTGATGGCCTTCTCGATGCGGGCCGGGTCGACAGTCTCGCTGCCGAAGGTCTCGACGAACAGGCCCACCGGGGCCGCCTTGCCGATGGCGTAGGCCACCTGCACCTCGACCCGCTCGGCAAGGCCGGCGGCCACAACATTCTTGGCCACCCAGCGCATCGCATAGGCCGCGGAACGGTCCACCTTCGACGGATCCTTACCGGAGAAGGCGCCGCCACCGTGGCGGGCCCAGCCGCCGTACGTGTCGACGATGATCTTGCGGCCGGTCAGACCCGCGTCGCCCATCGGGCCGCCGAGTACGAACTTGCCGGTCGGATTGACCAGCAGACGGAAGTCGGAGGTGTCGAGGGTGTCGTGGTTGAGGTCGGCGAGCACGGTGTTGACGACCTTCTCGCGGATGTCGGGCGTCAGGGTGCCGTCCAAGTCGATACCGGCGGCGTGCTGTGTCGACAGCACGACGGTGTCCAGCCGCACCGGGGTCACACCGTCGTACTGCACGGTCACCTGGGTCTTACCGTCGGGCCGCAGGTAATCCAGGACGCCGTTCTTGCGGACCTCGGTGAGGCGCCGCGACAGGCGGTGCGCCAGCGCGATCGGCAGGGGCATGTACTCCGGCGTGTCCTTGATGGCGTAGCCGAACATCAGACCCTGATCACCGGCGCCCTGAGCGTCCAGCGGATCGCCTGCGCCCTCGACGCGGGTCTCGTGGGCGGTGTCGACACCCTGTGCGATATCCGGCGACTGCGCGCCGATACCGATGTTGACGCCGGCGGTCAGACCGTCGAAACCCTTGTCCGACGAGTCGTAGCCGATCTCGAGGATCCGCGCGCGGACGGTGTTGGGGATGTCGGCAAAAGCTTCCTTGGCCGTCGTGGTGACCTCGCCGACGACGTGGACCTGGCCGGTGGTGACGAGGGTCTCCACGGCGACGCGGGACTTGGGGTCCTGCGCCAGCAGCGCGTCGAGCACCGAGTCGCTGATCGCGTCACAGATCTTGTCGGGGTGTCCCTCGGTCACCGACTCACTGGTGAACAGCCGACTCTTATCGCTCACGTCTCTTCAGTCCTTCCGGCTTGCAGCCTTTTACCTACAGCGATCATTTAGTTAGGCGAAGCATATCGCCGCGTCATCAGACCAGGGCAGCCTGCCCGCCCGCAACCCTTCCACGCAAGCTGAACGTAGGCCCGACCCCTAGCCCTTGTTCTGCAGCAGACCAGCTATCGCGTCCACGATACGGCTCGCCATCAGAGTCTTGGTGCCGTGCTCCAGGGCGGCTTCGGTGCCGTCCGCGGCCAGCAACCATCCGTCGTTGTTGTCGACCTCGAATGCCCGGCCGTCGCCGACGGCGTTGACCACCAGCAAATCGCAACCCTTGCGCTGGAGCTTGGCGCGCGCATGGAACAGGACGTCGCCGTTGGCGTCACCGGTCTCCGCGGCGAAGCCGACGATGGCCCGCATGTTGGGCAATTGGCCGTCGGATCTGGCCCGGACAGCGCCGGCGAGGATGTCGTCGTTGCGCACGAGGTCGACCGACGACGGCTCGGCAGCGCCCTTCTTGATCTTCGCGGTGGCGACGTGTGCAGGCCTGAAGTCGGCCACAGCCGCGGCCATGACCAGCACGTTGACATCAGGAGCGTGTTTGGAGACGGCGTCACGGAGCTGGGTCGCCGATCCGATCCGGACGACGTCGACTCCGGCCGGATCGGCCAGGCCCGCGGTGTTACCCGCGATGAGTGTGACGTCGGCACCGCGTTGGGCGGCCACCCGCGCGACGGCATAGCCCTGCTTGCCCGAACTGCGGTTGCCGATGAACCGCACGGGGTCCAGCGGCTCGCGCGTGCCGCCGGCCGAGACCAGGATCTTGACGCCGGCAAGGTCGTACGGCATGGCATCGGGCCGGTCGAGCAGCAGCTCGGCGAACGTGGTGATCTCTTCGGGTTCGGGCAGCCGGCCGGGCCCCGTGTCCTTGCCGGTGAGCCGTCCCGACGCCGGTTCCAGCACGACGACGCCGCGACGCCGCAGGATGGCCACGTTGTCGACGGTGGCCGCATGCAACCACATCTCGGTGTGCATGGCCGGAGCGAACAACACCGGACAGCGTGCGGTGAGCAGCGTGGCGGTCAGGAGATCATCGGCGCGGCCGGCGACCGCTCGGGCCAGCAGATCGGCGGTGGCGGGTGCGACGACGACGAGGTCGGCCTCCTGGCCGATCCGGACGTGCGGGACCGCGGGAACATCCTCGAAAACCCCGGTGCGCACCGGATTACTCGAGAGCGCCTCGAAGGTGGCGGCACCGATGAACTTCAGCGCCGATTCAGTGGGAACGACCGTGACGTGGTGACCGGCTTCGGTCAGCTGACGGACCACCGAGCACGCCTTGTAGGCGGCGATGCCGCCTGCGACGCCGACGATGATCCGCTTGGCGGCCACCCCAGACCCGCTATTCGCCTTCGGTGTGCTCGAGCAGGTCGGAGTGGATCTCGCGCATCGCGATCGACAGCGGCTTCTCCTGCAGTCCCGGCTCGACGAGCGGGCCGACGTACTCGAGGATGCCGTCACCGAGCTGGTTGTAGTAGTCGTTGATCTGCCGGGCCCGCTTGGCCGCGTAGATCACCAGCGCGTACTTGCTCGACACGCGATCCAGCAACTCGTCGATGGGCGGGTTGGTGATGCCCAGCGGCGTGTCGTAGGCACCGATGCCCAGGGCAGCCGAGTCGGATTGATCGACGGCGGTCGGGGCATCGGCATGGGGGTTAGTCACTCAAAGTCTCCTGGCGGGTAATGCTGCGATTTCTCCACTGGTGGGAACGTCATGCCGTGTTCGGCGCCGTTCCCACCAGCAAGGATACCAATTCCGAGCACGCGCTCTCCAATTGCCTGTTCACGACGACCACGTCGAAGTCGTCCTGAGCGGCCAATTCCTCACGAGCAGTGGCCAGCCGGCGCGCCATCACGTCGGCCGATTCGGTGCCCCGCCCGACCAGCCGCGCTTCGAGGTCCTGCCAGCTCGGCGGTGCCAGGAAAACCGCGGTGGCCTCGGGAAGTGCCTGCTTGACGGCTCGCGCACCGGCCAGGTCTACCTCGATCAACACCGGACGGCCGGTCCGCATGGCTTCGCGGATGGGTTGCGCCGGGGTACCGGACCGATGCAGGCCGCTGTGGATCTCGGCCCACTCGAGCAATGCACCGCGGTCGATCAGGTCCTGGAATGCCTGCGCGGTGACGAAGTGGTAATCCACCCCGTCGACCTCGCCCGGCCGCGGTGCCCTGGTGGTCGCCGAGACGCTGAAGTACAGGTCCGGCAGACGGTCACGCAGGCAGCGGACGACAGTGGACTTGCCGACCGCGGAAGGACCGGACAGCACGACGACGTGGCCTACGGCCCACCGCCCGCTGTCCGGTCCCCCGCCAGTGCTCACTGACCTCTTAGGAGGGGTCGAACTTTTCCAGCAGGGCCTTGCGCTGGCGATCGCCGAGGCCGCGCAGGCGGCGGGTCGGCGCGATCTCCAGCTCGGTCATGATCTCCTGAGCCTTGACCTTGCCGACCTTGGGCAGGGCTTCCAGCAGGGCAGAGACCTTCATCTTGCCGAGGACCTCGTCGGTCTCGGCATCCTTCAGGACCTGCTTGAGGTTGGTGCCGCCGCGCTTGAGCCGATCCTTGAGCTCGGCTCGTGCTCGACGAGCGGCAGCAGCCTTCTCCAACGCTGCCGCGCGCTGTTCGTCGGTCAACTGGGGAAGGGCCACGGTTCCTCCGTCTCATTGCCATCTCGTGCCCGATCGGTGCCGAGCCATCTCGGTCTCACCTGAACACGATCTTTTTTGTCTCGGCCGGGGTGATCCAGCCAGCGACGACGACCGTACCCAGGCTGACTGACGAAACATAACCCCACCCCCCGCTTTCGCTGCCAAAGCCCCAGCGTGTAGGGGCGTGCGGAGGCCGATCCGCACGTCACCCCAGCCTAGGCGCGTGATCGGAGTCACCCCGGGTTGCTGCCCCGGAAAGAGGCGAGAAAGAGCAGGTCAGCGAGTCTTTTCTAATTTTTCGGACCATAGCGCCGCGGCGCTGTCCTGGCGCATCGAGTCGTGGTTTTGCGCTCAGAGGCGTCACCTCGAACTTTTCGCGGCGTGTTGCGGCGTGTCGGGCCCGACGACCGGCGCAAGCAACGTTCATAACTCGTTGACAGCCGATACATAGCTTGGCTGCATAACGTCCGGGATGAGGGTCGCTAAGGGGTTGATCAGGCGGTATTTCAACACCTCGAAGGGAAAGTCACCATGGGTGTCAAACAGCTGACCCGAGTGTCAGCGATTGCAATTGCGGTCGGTCTGTCAGCCGGCACGCTCGGGGCCGGTGTGGCGGCCGCCCAGCCCGGACCACCACCATGCGGATTCGGTGGGTGTCAGGGCCAGCCAGGCGGTCCGGGAGGCCCAGGTGGTCCGGGTGGGCCCGGCGGTCCGGGCGGACCAGGCGGGCCCGGTGGGCCGGGACAGGGCGGACCGGGCGGCTGGCAGGGGCCGCCGGGTGGACCCGGAGGGCCCGGTGGGCCCGGCGGACCGCCCCCGGGTGGGCCAGGCGGACCGGGCG
>CAMFLL010000212.1 GCA_945957405.1 uncultured Mycolicibacterium sp.
GCGGTCAACGCCAGCAAGCGAGAGGTGGCCCGCAGGTACTTCTTGCGGTAACCACCGGCCAGCATCTCGTCGCTGAAGACGGTGTCCAGCTTGTCGCCAGAGGCCACCACCGGGATGCCCGCGTCGTAGAGCCGGTCGGTCAGCGACACCAGCCGCAGCGCGACATTCTGATCATCCAGGGCGTGCACGCCGGTCAGGAACACCGCGGACACGCCCTCGATCAGGGTCAGATAGCGCGACGGATGCATGGTGGCCAGGTGCGCGCACAGGGCGTCGAACCCATCCAGGGTGGCATCGGGCACTCGCTCGGCCCGCTCGGCGACCTGTTCGTCGGTCAGCGGCTCGGGCGCCGGCGGCAGGCCGCGGTGGCGGTAGTCCGGCCCCTCGATGCGGATGGTGGTGAAGATCTGCGCCAGTGTGTTGATCTCCCGCAGGAAGTCCTGGGCCGCGAACCGGCCCTCACCGAGCTGTTCTGGCAGCGTGTTCGACGTCGCGGCGACCGACACCCCGCGCTCCACCAGCTGCGAGAGCATCCGGGACACCAGCGTGGTGTTACCCGGGTCGTCGAGTTCGAACTCGTCGATGCAGACGACGACGTAGTCGGCCAGCAGGTCGATGCACTCGGTGAACCCGAAGACGCCCGCGAGCTGGGTCAGCTCCCCGAACGTCGCGAACGCCGCAGGGGCGCCGTCCGGTGTGGCCAGGGTGAAGTACGTCGAGGCGAGAAGGTGGGTCTTGCCCACACCGAAGCCGCCGTCGAGGTAGATCCCGACGCCGGGCAGCACCTCACGCTTGCCGAACAACTTCTTCTTGCCCGCCCGCCGCACAGTGGCCTGTTCGCAGAACGAGCGGCACGCCGTCACTGCCGCGGCCTGCGTGGGCTCTGCGGGATCGGGCCGGTAGGTGTCGAAACTGACATCGGTGAACGTCGGCGGCGGGATGAGCTGCGCGATCAACCGCTCCGGCGAGACCGTCGGATGCCGGTCGACGAGATGACGTGGCGCGGTAGGCGCAAAAGACATGGAGGGAACTGTAGCGACGTGCTGTGATCATCCCTATGGCCGAACCCGACGCTGGGACACAGCTCACACTGCTGGGTAGCACCGACACCGTCGACGCGAGCCGACTCGCGGGACTGTACGCCTATCCAGATGACCTCGAGAAGTGTTGGGTCCGTTCGAATTTCATCGTCACATTGGACGGAGGAGCGACCGCCGACGGGAAGTCCGGCGGCCTGGCCGGACCCGGTGACCGGCTGTTGTTCATGTTGATGCGCGAGCTGGCCGACGTGGTGGTGGTCGGTGCGGGCACGGTCCGCACCGAGAACTACGGCGGCGCCCAGCTCAGCGTCGCCAGCCGCCAGGCCCGGCAGGCGCGTGGGCAGGCCGAACTGCCACCGATCGCCATCGTGACGCGGTCCGGGCGCCTCGAGCGCGATATGAAGGTCTTCACGCAGACCGAGGTGCCGCCGCTGGTGTTGACCTGCAGGGCGGCGGTGGGAGTCGCCCACGGCTACGTGGGCGATGCCGCCGAGGTGCTCGACTGCTCGGGCGCCGACCCCGACGACGTCGACACCGCGGCGGCCCTGTCCACCCTGGCAGCAAGGGGGCTGTGCCGGGTCCTCACCGAAGGAGGACCGCAGCTGCACGGCAGCTTCATCGCTGCCGACCTGCTCGACGAACTCTGTTTCACCCTGGCCCCGGCTCTTGTCGGCGGCCCGGCGCGCCGCATCGCCACCGGTCCGGTGCAGGTGCACTCCCCGATGCAACGCGCGCATCTGCTGGCCGACGAGGCGGGCTACCTGTACAGCCGCTACGTGCGCCGCCGCTGACCACATCGGACGGATCGCTAGTCTGGCTCGCATGAGTCGGCACCTCCAGATCGCCACGGTCCTGTTTGCGGTGGCGGCGGTGGTGCTGGCCGGCTGCGCCCCCGGCCTGGCCGCCAATCCCCGGTACGCCACCGACTCCGGGCACATCGACAGCGGTGACACCTCGACACCGCCGCCGCCGGCCGGCCCACCGGCGATCGCCGCCCCCAAGAACGACCTGTCGTGGCAGGAATGCACGTCGCGGGTGTTCGACGACGCCGCCGTGGCGCCGCCGCCCGGCATCACGCTCGACTGCGCCACCTACGACGCCGACCTCGACCCCATCGACGGTGCCACCGGATCCCTGACCATCGGCGTGGTGCGCGCCCGGTCGGCGCAGACCCCGCCGGATGCCGGACCGATCGTGTGGTCCAGCGGAACCGATATCGCGTCGTCGCTGCAGTTACCGGTCTGGCTGAGCCGGACAGGCGCCGACATCCTGAAAACGCACCCCATCGTCGCCGTCGACCGGCGCGGCATCGGCATGTCTAGTGCCGTCGACTGCCGCGACCTGTTCGACCGGCAGGAGATGCGCGATCAAACCCAGTTCGAATCCGGCGACGATCCCGTCGAGAATCTGGGTGCGATCACCATGACTGCGACCACCAGCTGCACCGACACCATCGCCCCCGGCGACTCGGCCTACGACAACGCCCACGCCGCCGAGGACCTCGAACGGCTGCGCAGCGTGTGGGATGTGCCCACGCTGGCGCTGGCCGGGGTCGGCAACGGCGCGCAGATCATGCTGGCCTACGCAGGCTCCCATCCCGACAAGGTGGGGCGCCTGATCCTCGATTCCCCTGTCCCGCCCGCCATCGGCGCCGAGGCGGCGGCCGACCAGCGGGCCAAGGGACAGCAGTCCTCGCTCGACGCGTTCGCCGCACAGTGTGCGGCCGCGAACTGCGCGCTGGGTCCCGACCCCAAGGGCGCCATCGACTCGCTGCTCGCTTCGGCCAGAGCCGGCCGTGGCCCCGGTGGCGCATCGGTGGCCGCCCTGGCCGGCGCCATCACCACGGCATTGGGTTTCCCCGACGGCGACCGCGCCACCACCACCACGCGGTTGGCCGACATGCTGGCCTCGGCGCGCACCGGCGACGACGCCGATCTGACCCAGCTGATCAACCAGACCGAAGCGGTGCGCGAGACCGACGGGCAGTTCATCAACAGGTGCAGCGACGCGCTCAACCGGCCCACACCCGACCGGGTGCGCGAACTCGTCGTCGCCTGGGGCAAGCAGTACCCGCAATTCGGTACGGTCAATGCGCTCGACCTGGTGAAATGCCTCAACTGGCCGAGCGGCTCGGCACCTGACGAGCCGAAGGATCTCAAGGTCAACGTTCTGCTACTCGGCGTACAGCACGACCCGATCGTCGGGTCCGACGGAGTGGCGCAGACGGCCGCGACGATCATCAACGCCGGCGCCACCAACCGCCGCGTGATGTGGCAGGGCATCGGGCACGGCGCCAGCGTGTACTCACCGTGCGCCATGGGTCCGGTGTTGTCATACATCGACAGCGGCCGGGTCCCGAGCACCGACACGTACTGCCCCGCCTGATCCATCGCCTGAGGGCTCCGGTGTAGGTTTCGGTCGTGACGGCAGTGTTGAACCTCTTCCGCCCGCGGACTACCGCCCCCTCGACCGCCACGGTGCTGCGCTCGGCGCTGTGGCCGCTGGCGGTCATGTCGATCATCCACCGCAGCTACGTGCTCGCCAGCAACGGCTACATCACCGATGACTTCGGGCCGGTCTACCGCGCCGTCATCAATTTCAAGCTCGGCCTGGACATCTACAACGAGCACTTCGACTACGTCGATCCGCATTATCTCTACCCGCCGGGCGGCACATTGCTGATGGCTCCGTTCGGCTACTTCCCGGTGTTCGCATCACACAACTGGTTCGTCTTCTTCAACACCGTGGCGATGATCATCGCCGCCTGCCTGCTGGTCCGGCTGTTCAAATTCCCGCTGAGCTCGGTGGCGCTGCCGGCACTGCTGCTGGCGATGTTCTGCACCGAGTCGGTGACCAACACCATCGTGTTCACCAACATCAACGGCTGCATCCTGTTGCTCGAGGTGTTGTACTTCCGCTGGATGTTGTCCGGCAAAGTCAGCCATCAATGGTGGGCCGGCGTGGCGATCGGTTTGTCGCTGGTGGTCAAACCACTGCTGCTGGTGCTGCTGCTGATCCCGGTGCTCAACCGGCAGTGGCGCGTGCTGGTCACGGCGTGTGCGGTGCCGCTGGTGTTCAATGCCGTGGCATGGCCGCTGGTGGCCGACCCGATGAATTTCGTGCGTCGCACGGTGCCCTACATCCTGGGCACCCGTGACTACTTCAACAGTTCGGTGCTGGGCAACGGGGTCTACTACGGCCTGCCGACCTGGCTGATCCTGTTCCTGCGACTGCTGTTCGTGGTCCTCACGGTGATCAGCCTCCTGCTGCTGTACCGCTACTACCGGACCCGGGATCCGCTGTTCTGGATGCTGACGTCCTCGGGTGTGTTGCTGGTGGCCTCATGGCTGGTCCTGTCGCTGGCCCAGGGCTACTACTCGATGATGCTGTTCCCGTTCCTGATGACCGTGGTGCTGCCCAACTCGGTGGTGCGCAACTGGCCCGCCTGGCTGGCGACGTACGGCTTCCTGACGATGGATCGCTGGCTGATGTGGCGCTGGCCCACGACCGGCCGCTACCTGGAGTACATGAAGATCAGCTACGGCTGGTCGCTGTTGCTGGTGGTCGTGTTCTGCGTGCTGTACTTCCGGTATCTCGACGCCAAACGGGATGACCGCCTCGATCAGGGCATCGATCCACCATGGATGAGCGCCGATCGGCGCGCTAGCGTAGACGCATGACCCGTCAGCCCGGGGCTCTCCCGCCTCCCAAGGTGGCACTCACCGACGACGAATGGCGCCAGAAGCTCACGCCTGAGGAGTTCGCGGTGCTGCGTCGCGCAGGCACCGAGCGGCCCGGTGTCGGCGAGTACACCGACACCCACACCGAGGGCGTCTACCAGTGCCGCGCCTGCGGCGCCGAATTGTTCCGCAGCACAGAGAAATTCGATTCGCACTGCGGATGGCCGTCATTCTTCGACCCGTCGACGTCGGACGCGGTGATCCTGCGGCCCGATGATTCGCACGGAATGCGCCGCGTCGAGGTGTTGTGCGCCAACTGCCACAGCCATCTCGGCCATGTGTTCACCGGCGAGGGCTACCCGACGCCCACCGATCAGCGTTACTGCATCAACTCGATCTCACTGCGGCTGGCACCCAAGGCCTAACCTTCTGACCGCGAGCAGACACAAGGGGCCCACTTTTCACGGAAATGTGCACCCCTTTGCGTCTGCTCGGCGGATAAGGCTAGGGCAGCGACGAGACGAGCTGTTCGACGCTGACCCGGGGGCCGGTGAAGAACGGAATCTCCTCGCGGACATGCCGGCGCGCGTCGGTGGCGCGCAGGTCACGCATCAGATCGACGATCCGGTACAACTCGGGCGCCTCGAACGCCAGAATCCACTCGTAGTCGCCGAGGGCGAATGCCGGGACGGTGTTGGCGCGGACGTCCTTGTAACCGCGGGCCGCCATCCCGTGGTCGGCCAGCATCTTGCGACGCTCGTCGTCGGGCAGCAGATACCAGTCCAGCGACCGGACGAACGGATAGACGCACACGTAGTTGCCGGGTTCCTCACCGGCGAGGAACGCCGGGATGTGGCTCTTGTTGAACTCGGCGGGCCGGTGCAGCGCCACTGCGCTCCACACCGGGGTGGTCACCCTGCCCAGCGCGGTGGTGCGACGAAAATCCGAATAGGTGGCCTGCAGGTCCTCGACGCGCTCGGCGTGCGTCCAGAACATGAAATCGGCGTCGGCGCGCATGCCCGCCACGTCGTACAGACCGCGCACCACGACACCCTTGTCTTCCTGTTGCTTGAGGAACGTGGCGGTCTCGTCGACCACCTCGGCCCGGGCTTCGGTTTCGGTGGGCAGCTCCCCCTGGTTGACCGCGAACACCGAGAACATCAGGTAGCGGATGGTGGAGTTGAGTTCGTCGAAGTCCAAACGTGCCATGGGTCTATCGTGCCACGGTCACCTGCGCGGCGGCCCGGCCCGCCGCCCCCACGCAGGCCGGCACGCCGATACCGTCGAGAAAGCTGCCCGCCACCGCGAGACCCGGCGGCAGTCCGGCCCGGATCTCGGCCGCCAGCGCGGCGTGCCCGGGACCGTACTGCGGCATGGCATCCAGCCATCGGTGCACACACACGTCCACGGGTTCGACGTCGATACCGAACACCGTCGACAGGTCGGCAAGTGCCCACGTCAGCAGTTCGTCGTCGGAGGTGTCGCGGGCGATGGTGTCACCGTGCCGCCCGAACGACAACCGCAGCAGTTCGGCGTTCCCACGGCGACCCCACTTGCGACTCGAGAGCGTTATCGCCTTGGCGCGCAACCGTTCTCCGCTGGCCACCAACACGCCGGACTGCTGCGGCAGCGGGGTGCCACCCGGC
Source organism: uncultured Mycolicibacterium sp. (assembly GCA_945957405.1). Taxonomy (GTDB): domain Bacteria; phylum Actinomycetota; class Actinomycetes; order Mycobacteriales; family Mycobacteriaceae; genus Mycobacterium. Next base: position 6,367 of record CAMFLL010000212.1, read on the forward strand.
ACGGCCAGGGCCACCACGACCGAGGACGCCGTCACGACGCGGCGCGCCGCGTCGGCGGAGCGCGGGGCGACGGTGGCCACGAGCCGGGAAAGGCGCGGGGCAGGCAGCGCCAGGATCAGCCCATCGGCGTGGTGGTCGATCCCTTCGTCGTCACGCAGGCTCCAGCCGGCGCCGTCGCGGGCGATCTCCTCGACCGACGACTGCAGCCAGCGCATCCGGCTCTGCGCCACCAGGGCACGGATCAGTACCTCGTATCCCCCGTCGATCGCCCCGAACACCGGGGCTCCCGTCACCGGCGGCAGCGCGGCTCGCACGGCGGCGGTCAGGCTCGGCGCGCCACGGTCGAGCGCCGCGGCCACCGTGGGCACCGCCGAGCGCATCCCGATGGTCGCCGCCGAACCCGCGTACACCCCGGCGAGCATCGGGTCGACCGACCGGGCCACCACCTGCGCCCCGAACCGGTCGGCGACCACCTCGGCAACCGACGGGTCGGCGCCCGGCGTCCACGGCATCCGGCGGTTCGGCTCCGCCGCCATCCGGCCGACCGTCGGCTCGTCGACCAGACCGGTCATCGACGGCGCCGAACTGGGGATCCCGTTGACGGTCTCGGCGGGCAACGGGTGCAAGGTGGCCCCGCTGTAGATCAGCGGCCGCACACCGGTGGTGCCCAGTTGACTGCCGGCCAGGCCGAGTTCGGCCAACAGTGCGGGCACCTCGGGCCTGCGCACCACGAACGCCTCGGCCCCGACGTCGAGCGGTTGGCCGCCGACGCGTTCCGTGCGCAGGATGCCGCCGAGCCGGTCGGCCGGGTCGAACAGGGTGATGGTGGCGTCACCGCCCACCGCGCGGCGCAGCCGGTACGCGGCGGTCAAACCTGAGATACCGCCCCCGACAACGACATACGAGCGACTCACAGCGAGTGCACCAGCGCCACCAGGTCGGTGATGATGCCGGGATCGGTGGCGGGCATTACGCCGTGGCCGAGGTTGAACACGTGGCCGCCGGCGCCGGCGTCGACGGCCCGGCGACCGTCGTCGACCACGGCACGAGCGCTGCGGTCCACCGCATCCCACCCCGCCAACAGCACGACGGGATCCAGGTTGCCCTGCAAGGCACGGCCCGGCGCCACCCGACCGGCGGCGTCGCTGAGCGTCGTGCGCCAGTCGACGCCGACCATCCGGCCCGGGCCGGGCCCCAGCGCCTCCGACATCGCACCCAGCAGTTCGGCGGTGCCGACGCCGAAATGTGTCATCGGTACACCGGTGTCGCCCAGGCGGGCGAAAACCCGCGTGCTGTGCGGCAGCACGTGGGCGCGGTAGTCGGCCAACGACAGCGTTCCCGCCCACGAATCGAACATCTGGATGGCGTCGATGCCAGCAGCGACCTGCACCCGCAGGAATTCGATGGTGATGTCGGTGAGCGCCGTCATCAGGGCGTGCCAGGTTGCCGGCTCGGCCAGCATCATCGCTTTGGTGCGCTCGTGATTCTTGCTGGGGCCGCCTTCGATCAAGTAGGAGGCCAGCGTGAACGGCGCTCCGGCAAACCCGATCAGGGGCGTATCACCCAGTTCGGTGACCAGATTCGCCACGGCGTCGGCCACCGGCGCCACGCGGGCGGGATCGAGCGGTCGGACCGCTGCGACGTCGGCGACGGTGCGGATGGGCGAGGCGATCACCGGTCCGACATCGGGCACGATGTCCAGGTCAATGCCTGCGGCACGGAGCGGCACGACGATATCTGAGAACAAGATGGCGGCATCGACACCGTGTCGGCGGATGGGCTGGAGTGTGATCTCGGTGACCAGATCGGCATCGAAACACGAACCGAGCATGGTGTGGCCGGCCCGGATCTCACGGTACTCCGGCAACGAGCGCCCGGCCTGCCGCATGAACCACACCGGCTGCCGAGACGGTTTGCGGCCCCACACCGCGGCCAGATAGGGCGACTCGGGCAGCTCACGACGGGTATTCATCGGCTTTCATGCTGCCATTGCCTCAGGTTGCCCACCAAAACAACGAAAACGGCGCGCCTGCCCCCACAGGCGGGTTCACAGGTCTAGCGTCAACCGACGTGACCTCCGCGGAACCGGCTGAATTCCAGGCCGCGGTCGAAGCGATGAACGCAGCGACCGTCCGGCCGGAGATCGAACTCGGGCCGATTCGCCCGCCCCAGCGGCTGGCGCCGTTCAGCTATGCCGTGGGCGCCGAGGTGAAACATCCCGACGACGCGATGGTGCCCGAGCAATCCGACGGCGACGCGTTCGGGCGGCTCATCCTGCTGCACGATCCCGAGGGGTCGGAAGCGTGGGACGGCACGATGCGTCTGGTGGCCTATATCCAGGCCGACCTGGATTCCACCGAGGCCATCGATCCGCTGCTGCCCGAGGTGGCGTGGAGCTGGCTCGTCGACGCGCTCGAAGCGCGTAGCGAGCACGTGACAGCGCTCGGCGGGACGGTCACCGCCACGACGTCGGTGCGCTACGGCGACATCTCCGGCCCGCCGCGAGCCCATCAGCTGGAGCTGCGGGCATCCTGGACCGCGATCACGCCGGACCTGGGCACGCATGTGCAGGCGTTCTGCGAGGTGCTCGAACACGCCGCGGGCCTGCCGCCCGTCGGCGTGACCAACCTCGGCACGCGCTCACGCGCCTGAGTTCGACGCAGTAGCCCCACGGACGCCGATCAGGCATTAAAGTCCGAGCTGACAACACAATCGGCCCCAGGCGGTGTGGGTGGAGCACGGGTGGCGAACCACGGCCGAGGTCAATGACGCCCTGATGCAGCTCGACCGGGAGCATGACCAACTGTGCCAGGTGATTTCGCTTGCGGAGTCCCCCGTCGATCACAGCCCCATCATGGCCCTGATCGTCGGCCGGCTCGACCGCGCCGACGATGCCATCCCGGTGCTGATCACCGGGGGCGTACACGCCAGGGAATGGGCCACCTCGGACGCACTGGTCGACTTCGCCACCAACCTCGTCACGCACCGGGCCAGCGGTGAGGATCTGATCTACGGGGGGTTCACCACCAAGGGCGTGCGGTACTGCGATCCGCCGTATGTCATCGAAAGCGTGCGGCTGGCAACGATATTCGAGAACTTCCAGATCGTCATCCTGCCCGTGGTCAACCCGGACGGCCGTGATTTCAGCCTCAGGGCGACCACCTTCGCCGATCAGATCTGGCGGAAGAACCGGCGCGATCTGCGCGTGCCCGGTGACAATCTCGGACCGCAGTGTGTCGGTGTCGACATCAACCGCAATTACGACATCGCCTGGGACCCCACGGTCTTCTACCGCGAGGACGCCGCGAAGTTCGACGATGTCTCCGACAGTAAGTGCGACTTCCAGAACTACAAGGGCGACGGCCCCGGCTCCGAGGTCGAGACGCAGACCGTCATGCAGGCCGCCGCCGACTACCAGGTCCAGGCCTACGTCGACGTACACATGACGGGCCGGACCATCTCCTACCCCTGGGCCTTCGAACGCATCGGCACCAACCCCGCGCAGCGCTGGGATGAAGCCGGTTTCAACCGCATACCGCACATTGCAGGCAGTGGTCGCGACGGAAAGCTCGGCGACAGCTACGGCGAGTTCATGCCACCGGATCTGCACCGCAGGCTCCAGGCCTGCGGTCAGGCGATGGCCGACGAGATCATCACCTCGGCCGGGCGATCGCCGGTGGCACGACTGCGCTCGACCTACCGGGTACTGCAGACCATCGACCTGGTGGACGGCAGCGAGCCGTTCACCACCTTCACCGGTAACAGTGACGACTACGTGTTCAGCCTGCAATTCGCCGAGGGCGCCGACCACGACTGCCTGGCCTACACCATGGAGATCGGCATGCATCCCGGTGACCGCCCGGACAATCCGCTGGATCACGAGAACGGTTTCTTCCCCGACGTCTACCAGGATTACCCCAAGATCCGACGCGAGGCCCACGCCGGGCTGTTCGGCCTGCTGAGCCACCTCACCGCGGACCGCTGACCCATGGAATACCTTGCGATCACCTCCCGGGCGCCGGATGGCAGCGCCCGGCTGGCCGGCCTGAAGTCCCGCCCCGGCCTGTACTTCGTCGGGGGCATCACCGACGACACCGGTATCCGGCAGGTGCTGATGTTCGCCGACGACGGTATGCGGGCGACGTTGCAGCAGCAGGGTTTCGACGTCACCGTCGTGACGGATACGCGTAACACCGAAGACAGCCTGACCAACGCGCGGGCCCAGATCGGCGCGACTCCCGCACAACCGCTGCCACATGTGCGTGGCGAGTTCTCGACCGAGCTGTTGCAGGCGGCACTGGAAATCGCCCGCACCCGACTCAACGACCTGGCGATCGACACGTTGACGTCGGGACAGGCGCTCGCCACCCGACTGGGCGTGCCTGGCGGCGCCGACGTGGGCGCCGAGCTAGCGGTGGTGATCAAGGGCATCGACACACTCAGCGCCACCGTCGAGAATGGTGCGCGCATACCGGCCGCCGACCTCGTCAAGGCCGCGCTCACCCCGTTTGGTGACACCATCACCGCGCTGGCTGCCGCCGTCCTCGCACTCGGCGGCAACCTCGACGCCCTCCTGACCGGTGCCGTCGGCCAAGCCCTCGAACTGGGTGACGGCGTCCTGCATCAGCTCGGCGTCCCGGCGGCCGGGGGCAGTGTCACCGCGGCACCGGGCGACGTGAGCTACCGGATATCGGCACAACCGCCTGCGATCGCCGGAATAGACGCGGACACTGTGACACTCACGGCACGGCTCCACTACTCCGGCGGGCCACCCATGCTGGGTCTCGGCATCGCGCTGACGGGGCTGCGGGTGGCACCGGGCGGCGCCGGGGCGCTGCTGAGTGCGCTGGGGATCGGCGGTGACATCGCTGCCGACCTGACCGTCGCCGTCGACACTACCAGCGGACTGACCTTCGGCGGCACCAGCACCGGCCGCATCACCCTGCCGGCCCGCAAGCGCGCCGGCCCGGTCACCGTGCGCGGCCTGGCGCTCGACATCGGCCGATCCGGCGAGACCATCACGCTCGACCTGATCGCGCTCGTGGAGGGCAGCCTCGGCCCGATCAGGATGGTGGTCGACGGTGCCGGCCTGCGGATGGCGGTCGATACCGCCAAAACCGAACCGCTGCAACGTCCTTCGATCCTGCCGCCGACGGGGTTCGGCATCCGGATCGACGCCGGGCCGGTCGCCGGTGGTGGCTACCTCGCGAAACGGCCCGCACCGGCCGGTATCAGCAGTTACGGCGGTGCACTGAACCTCCGCCTGGGTCCCGTCGACGTCAATGCCTTCGGGCTGCTCACCGACGGGCCTGCCGGATTCTCGTTCGTGGTGGTGATGTCGGTGGAGGTCTGTCCGCCGATCGAACTGGGACTGCTGTTCACCCTCAACGGTGTGGGCGGCATCATCGGCGTCAATGTTTCCGCCGACACCAATGCCATGCGCGCGCAACTGCAGTCAGGCACGCTCTCGCAGTTGATGTTCCCTGCCGACCCGGTGGGCGCGGCGCCCGGCATCCTCGACACGCTGGCGGCGTCGTTCCCCACCGACCCGGGTGGCTTCGTCATCGGGCCGATGGTCAAACTCGGCTGGGGACGGCCGGTGTCCTTCATCACCGCCGAACTGGCTCTGGTGCTGTCGATCGCTGACCCGAAAGTCATTCTGCTGGGCCGACTTCGGGTCGCAATTCCGGACCCGGTCCTGCCACTGATCGACCTGAAGGCCGAGATCTTCGGCGAGTTCAGCGCGGACCGCGTGCTGGTCCTGGCCGCCCTGGTCGACTCGCATATCGGGTTCCTCTCCGTTGCAGGTGATTTCGGTTTGCTGCTACGCCTGGGCGGCGATGCCGACTTCACCATGTCGGCCGGCGGGTTCCACCCGCGCTACCAGGCCCCCGCGGAGCTGGCCGGCCTGCGGCGGATCAGCGCCGAACTGTCGCCGCCGTTCTTCCATCTGAGGGTCGAGGCCTACGTCGCGGTGGCCACCAACTCGATACAGTTCGGTGGGCGCCTCGAAATCGGTTACGGTGTCGCCGGTACGGGAGTATTCGGCCATGCCGGTCTCGACGCGCTGTTACGTTGGGGCGCAAAAGGTCTGACATTCGAAGTGGACCTGGTCGCCGGCGTCGCCGTCAAGGCCTTCGACATCTCACTGGCCTCGGTCGAGTTACGGTTGCACCTCGAGGGACCAGGGCCGTGGCTGGCCCGCGGCACCGGGACCGTCGGGCTGCCGTGGCCGCTGCCCGATGTCACCATCGACGTCGGCCCCGTCAGCTGGGGCAGCGGTGGCCAGCCGCCCCCACCGCTGGTGTCACCACACAAGCTGGTGGCCGAAGCGCTGTCGCAGCCGGGCGCCTGGCAGGCCAGCTCCGCGAACCGGTCGGGCGGTGTCCGGCTGCGCCCAGACCCCACGCCGCCCGCCGGTGTCATCCTCGTGGAGCCGTGGTCACTGCTGGAGGGCAGGCAGTCGGCGGTGCCGCTGGACACCGACATCGTGCGCGTGGGCGGCAGCCGCGTCACCGGCGGAACGGCCCGCGTCTCGCTGGACACTGTCACGGTCGGCGCTCCGACACCGCCGGCTCCCGGTGCGCCGACGCCCACCCCGGTCCGCTCTCCGGTATCCGACCGATTCGCC
>CAMFLL010000213.1 GCA_945957405.1 uncultured Mycolicibacterium sp.
ATGACGGCAGTGGCTATGTCTCGGCCGCGCAGCGGTCGATGTCGGCCAAGCCCACGGCGGACTCCAACGACTACGTCTGGCGGTTCAACCAGGCCGCGACGACGTTCTCGGACGCGGCCGCCGCGGAAGCCTTCGTGACCAAGAGCCAGGCTGCCTGGCAGCGCTGCGACAACCGCAGCATCAACTCGCGGTTCACCGACCAGCAGGACTCCTACGACGTGTACTGGACCGTGGGCACCAGCTCTCTGAAAGACGGCACGCTGTCCGTCGCGAACATCCAGGAGGGCGGCGGCGGTTGGACCTGCATGCACGCCCTGACATCACGCAACAACGTCGTGCTGGACCTGCAGGCCTGCTCCGAGGGCGCCGACGACACCGCGGTGGCCAAGGCCGTCGACGCCTTCCGGGCGAAGGTCGACGCCGCCTGACCGTTGCCTCGCCGCGGACGACCATTCGGTCGTCCGCGGCGGCGGCGTGAGCTCACAGCGTCCGGTCGAGCCGGGCCAGATAGTCGTCGAGGTCGATCACGTCACCCGCGGTGTGCACGCTGACCGCAACGGTGTCGCCGATGCCGTGCACGCCGTGCGTGACGGCCATCATCGGCGACAGTGCAGGGAAACCGGCCGTCAACAGCACCGCAGCGGTGCCGAAGTGGAGATCGGCCGCGCCGCGGTTGACGCTGGACACCACGGTGTTCCCGGTGACCACCGGCCCACGGGCGGTCGCGTCGAACTGTGCGACACCCCACCGCAGCAGCGCTGCGGGTACCGCGGCGAACGAATGCCCGGCGGTCAGCTGAGCCGGATGCTCGGCGCGGATACGGGCCGCGGCGAACTGCGCCTCGATCGCGGCAACACGATCGACCCGCTGGAGCTCCGGGCGCAACGAGATTCCGATGTTGCGGAAGTGGTTGCGGGCCTGGCGGATACCCGGTTTACCCGCCGGCACCTCGGCGCCGAGAAGGCCCGGATCCTCACCGCGCTCGGCGATATAGGAGGCCAGCGCCGAGCCGATGGCCAGCAGCGCCGCAACGGTGACCGTGGTAGCCGGGTCGTCATCGGCCAGCGCCGAGCGCTTCCGCACCAGGATGCGGACCCGACGCGGGCCGACGGGAATGGCGTTGGTCAGCAGTGCCGGGCGGGACGGCGGAGCGGGTGGGACACGGCCCGCCGCGAGGTCACGGGTCAACCGGCGGTGCGCGCGGGCGGCCGCCACACTGCGCAGCAACAGGCTGCCGCCCGGGATGGACGCGGGTGCCGCGATGGGCGCCACCGCTCTCCCGCGTCCGAACAGCCACGCCGCCAGCTCGGATGCCCGGACACCGTCGGCCAGCGCATGCGGGATCTGCAACACCGCCACCGTCGCCGGACCGCAGGCCCCCGGCACCGAACCCACCGCGGTGAACACGTGCAGACGCCATGCCCTGATCTGCGGGTCGAGTTGATCCCCGACGAGCGCCGCGACGGCATCCAGGCAGCCGGCCCAGTCCATACCGGGCGACGGGTGCACCACGAACTGGTCCCGATCCACCGTCGCGTCGACCCAGCGCGGGTAGCGCCACCGGTGGTCATCGACGATGCGGAGCCGGAGATCGGGACACTCCGCTGCCCGTCTGCGCAGTTCCGCCAGCACGCCGTCGACGTCCTCGGCGACACCGTCGAACGCGTACAGCAGGAACTGATCGCTGGGGATCTTGGCCGACAACCAGAACGTCTGGGCGTCGACGGCCGTCAGCCGCGTCATCGCGGATCAGCCTGCGCGGCCGATGAATTCGACGATACAGTCGCCGACTCGCTGCGGCTGCTCGAGCTGCAGGAAGTGCCCCGCGCCGGGCACCACGGCGGTGTCACTGCCCTCGGGCAGCACCTTGGCGACCCACTGCGTGAATTCCGCAGCGAAGCAGCCGTCGTCGGCACCGTGCAGGTAGAGCACGGGACCTGCCGGTCGTGCGGCCGACGTCCACCGGCGATGCAGCTGCGCGTACCGCGGGGGCGGCTTCGGGCTGCGCACCAGCGCCCGGTAGCAGCCCAGCGCCGCCTGCCACCGCTGTGGTGCGCCGATGGCGGCGTCGACATGCCGGAGATCTTCGCCGGCGGCATATCCGGGTGACCATCGCCGCCACAGGAATCCCACGATGCGGCTGGCGGATTGTTCAGGCAGCCAGGGTAACTGGAAGAACAGGATGTACCAGCTGCGGGCCAACTGGGCCGGCAGTTCGGCGAACAACCGCGCGCGTTCCGAACCGATCCGGAACGCGGCCGACAGCGGCACCGACATGATCACCGTACGGCGAAACGGGTTGTCCGGCATCGCCGCCACCCCGGCCGCCGCCATGGCTCCCCAGTCGTGTCCGATCAGCACATCACGGTCGGTCGGCCCCGCCGCCTCGCGCACCCGCAGCAGGTCGTCCATCAACGCCCCGACGTGGTAGCTGCCGTCCGACGGCAGCGATGAGGGGACGTAACCCCGCAGGAACGGCGCGACCACACGGTAGCCCGCGTCGATCAACAGCGGCGCCAGCTTGCGCCAGCCATAGGCGGTGTCGGGAAAACCGTGCTGGCACAGGGCAAGCGGCGCATCGGGGTTGTCGCAGTCACCCCATACCAGGGCGCGCAACTGCCCGGCCGGTACTGTGACGTCGATCCAGCGCGGCTCGCCGAGTATCACGGTCCTGCGATCACACCGGGTCGAAGCCGGAGATCAGCCAGCGGTCGCCGACCTTGTCCAAAGTCACCTTCACACTCGAGGCCGTCGCGGTGGGTGCACCGGTGCCGACGATCACCGTCTGGTTGACGAAAACCAGCACCTCGGCCCGGCTGGGATTCGCCGACACCGATGCAACCGCGGGCACACTGGCCACCGCCGAGATCTGCTTCTCCTTGGAGCCCGGGATGACGACATCGTTGGTCAGCTGCGTGTAGCTGTCCCGGAATTCACCGGTCAGCAGGTCGCGCGCGGCACCGAGATCCTTGTCGACGGTGTCGGGCTTGTAGGACAGCAGTTTGACGGTGGCATCCTTGGCCACCTGGACGGACTCGAAGCGCGCCGCGTCGGCGGACCGCACCGAATTGTCCTCCCACTTCAGGTAACCGGCTGCCGCCGCCAACAGTAGGGCGATGGCAGGCAGCACACCGAACGCCAGCGCCCTGGTGATGCTGAACTCTTTTTTGGGCGCCGGTTCGGACGCGGTGGATTCGGCCTCGGTGGACTCTTCGGTCGCCGCCGTCTCTACCGGCTCATTGCTGGCATCGCCGTCGACGAGCTCCGCGGCGACGTCGTCGTCGCCCTTATCCGTTTCGGTGTCAACCGACACTGCGGGGGTTTCCTTCGCTTCGGGGTCTTCGAGGTCGCGGTCGGAATCGGTCACGGCACGAATTCCACGTTGGAGACCTTGGCCTCGTCGGGACCGACCTGCTTGACCGCGATCCGCATCCGCCACGCGCGCGGTGCCTGCTCGGGCGTCCCGGCGTTCGAGGTCTTGACCGTCACCGCCACCAGAATCTGCGCCGCGTCACCGGTTTGGGATTCCAGGCCCGCCGAGGTGACCTCGCCCACCGATTTCGACTGCGCCTGTTTGACCACGTCGACGAACGGCTGCGACCGTTTGGAGAAGTCGTCATAAAACGTATCGGTGGCCGAATCGAGGATGCGCTGCACATCCTTGTCGGCCTCGGCGAAGTCGATGGTGGTCAGATTGACCGCGGCCTGCCTGCCGACCTGGACGAACAATTCGCGCTGCTTTTCGGCCTTGTGTGATTCGTAGGCCTGCCAGCCGAGCCAACCCACCAGGCCGGTGAGACCGACGATCAACACCACACTGATCACCATCGCGAGGCTCACATGCGACATCGGCTCCCGTCGCGGTGCGACGTCGTCGGTGCCGTCCTCGGCCTCGTCCGCCTCGGACTCCGCCTCCTCGGCGGTGGCAGCCTCCTCAGCGGTGGCGTCTGCTTCGGTTGTCGCGGTGTGGTTCTGCGGCGATGCCTCTTTGTCCGATGACTCTTGCGCGGAGTCGGTCAACTCCTTACCAGTCGACTCGGTCAGTTCCCCTTCGGGGGCAGCAGCATCGTCTGCCATGTTTGCTCCTCTGCGGCACCGCGGGCCAGATTGGCTTGCGTGTAGATCTGCCCGTCTGGTCCAACGTACGTGCCGGTGCTGGGGTCGTATTCAGCGGCCGCGATCGGCGGCGGCGGTGGAGGCGGTGGTGGTGCGGCTTCCGCAGGTGGCGCACCGGTACCGAGGTCGGGAATCCCCTGTCCCGACAACGTCGCGTTGGGGTCGCCCTTCCAGTTGAAACCGTCGTTCAGCGGCTGGTAGACCTCGTTGCTCTCGCACAGCTTGACGCTGGCCGCGCGTTTGCCAGGAGCTGTCTCACACGGCACGTTGCGAGCGCCGCGCACGTTGAACGCGGAGTCCTGCGGGATGCGGCAGTACAGATCACCGGCCGGCCGATCCGGGTAGTCGACGTCGGCGGGGACGCGCTTCTGCTGGGCCGGCAGGAAGCCGGTCACACAGGGCGGCGGCAGGTTCAGGTTGAGGTTGAAGCTCAGGTAGGCGCCCCGGTAGTCCTGCCGGGTGTGCCGGTTGGCCACACCGGTGGCCGACGTGACGGCGGCGCCCTGCGGCAACAGCACCAGCAGCTGCTCGAGGTTGGGCTGGTAGGTGATGGCCACTTCACCCACACTCACCAGGTTGGCCAGCAGCACCGGCAACGACGGCTGCAGCCGGTCGAGGAGCGCACGCGTCTCGTCGGCTGCACCTGCGCCCTTCTGCAGCACCCCGGCCACTGCCTGGTCCTGCTGCTTGAGCTCAACGGTGATGGTGTCCAGGTGTGACGCCCAGGCCTGGATGGAGTCGGAGGTGTCGGTCTGCGAGTCGAGTACCGGTTTCGACTGGTCGATCAGCGTGGTCAGCTCGCCGAGGTTGGCCCTGGCATCGATGGCAAGCGCCGTCGAACCCTTCACCAGCCGCGACAGTTCCGGCCCGAGACCACCGACGGCGGTGTACGCCTCGTCGATGACGGTCTTGAGGTTGTCATGCGGAATCGCCTGCAGGCCACGGTTGGTCGCGTCGAGCAGCGAGTTGACGTCCGGCGGCACGAATGTGCGGTCTTCCGGGATGACGTCGCCGTCCTTGAGGTAGGGCGGATTGCCGGTGCGCGGCAGCAGCGCGATGTACTGCTCGCCGACGGCCGATACGCTGCCCACCCGGGCGTCGAGATCGGCCGGGATCTTGATCTTGGAGTTCATCGTCAGGTCGGCGACCACACCCTGGTCGGTGAGCCGCACATCCTCGACGCGGCCCACCTCGGTGCCACGGTAGGTGACGTTGCCGCGCTGATACAGCCCACCACCGTCGGGCAGTTGGACCGACACCTTGTACTGGCCGATCCCGAACAACATCCCCGGCAGGCCGATGAAATTGAAGATCATCACGGCGCCGGCGACCAGCGCCACCAGGGTCAGGATCGCGATCTGGATCAGGGTCTTCCGAGTCAGATGCATGTCAGCGCCCCTGATCCCAGCGGTACGGCACGATCAGCGGGTTGCCCGCGGTGTACGGGCTGGGCAGCTGGCCGATGGTGCGGCCCCACTGGAGTTCGAGCTCCGTCAGGTCGCCCTCCCACCGGGTGCCGGTGAAGAAGCCGCTGTCGACGCGGCTCAGCGTCAGGTCGAAGACCAGGCTCAGGTTCGCGTAATCACCGCGGAACATGTTCTCGATGGTTTCCTTCGGCCACGGGAAGGTGGGGAAGAAACTCAGCGACCGCGTCAGCGCCGGTCCCGCGTCGGCCAGCGACTGCAGCACCGGCCCGATGTCCCGGAGTTCCTGCACCAGAGCATCTTTGGTCTGGTTGACCGAGTCGGCCGCCAGCGCGCTGAACTTGCCGAGTTGCGACAGCGCGTCGGCGAGCTGGTCCCGCTGCTCCTTGAGCACCTCGAGGGCGTTCGGAATGGTCTTGAGCGCCTGGTCCACCACGGGCTTCTGCGCGGCGAACTGTCCGACGAGGCTGTTCAGGCTCTCGGTCGCGGCGATGATGTCGTCTTTTTGGTCGTTGTTGTAGGCGATGAACTTGTCGAGCTGTTCGATCAGGCTGCGCAGATCGGCCTCCCGGCCGTTGAACGCGGTCGCCAATGCCGTGGTGATGTCCTGGATCTGCCCGACGCCTCCGCCGTTGAGCAGCAACGAGATTGCGGCCAGCGTCTGCTCGGTCGTGGGGTATGAGCTGGCCGCCGACAGCGGGATCAGCGAACCGTCGTGCAGCCTGCCTTCGGGCGCGACGTCGGTGGGCGGGGCCAGTTCGATGTGCAGCGAACCCAGCAGGCTGGTCTGGCCCACCTTCGCGGTCGCGTTCTCCGGGAGCACGACGTTGCCGTCGAGCGTCATGGTGACCAGGGCGTTCCACCCCTGCCGCTCGATCTTGGCGACGTTGCCGACGGTGACGTCGCCGACCCGCACGCGCGAGTTCTGCTCGAGGTTGTCGACGTCGGGCATCTGGGCCTGGATGCTGAACGAACCGGGTCCGTGCCCAGCGGTACCCGGCAGCGGCAACGAGTTCAGACCCTGCCAGTCCCCGCATGCGGTCAGTGCGGCGGTGCTCAGCCCGATCACCACAACACCGCAGGCGCGCATGCCTTTCCGCGATGGGCGCGTCATGCTCCACCTCCCGTCGGCATCATCATCCCGGCCAGCCCGTCGGCCGGGTTGGTCGCCTGCACCTCGGCGGCCATCGGCAGGTTGGGATCGGCCGGCGGCGGCGGAGCGGCACCCGGCGCCGGGGCGGGTGCGGGAATGGCCTCGGCGGGCAGCAGCGGCCCAGGGATCGGGTTGGCCGGATACTGCGCGGGATCCGGGCCCGGACCCATACCCGGATTCATCGGCGCCGCTTCGGGATTGGGCCCGGCCGGCGGAATGTAGTCCGGCCGCAGCCAGTCCTCACTGTAGGTGATCTCGTTGGGACGCGCCTGGGTGCCGACGAACAGGTTCTGCCCGATCGGCAGGTAGTTGTACTGCCGGTTCTTCACGATCGGCGCCAGGTACTGCGTGCACAGCTTGGCCGACTGCTCCGCGCCGAGGCGCGACGCGGCCTGCACCGCGCCACACAGGAACGAGACGGGGTTCTGGAAGTTGGCGATGGCCAGCACGCTGGTGGCCGCGCCCTGCGCGGGCTGGTAGATGTTCACGTAGTTCTGCAGCGTGTTCGGCGCGATGTGCAGCAACTGCTTGATGTCGTCGAGGCTGTCGTTGAGCGTCTGCGACACCGATGCCAGCTTGTCCGATGTGGTGCCCAGTGCCTCGCGGTTCTCGGCGACGAAGGTCTGCACCTCACCCACGGCGGTGTTCAGGTCGCGGACCGCGTTGGCGACCTCGTCGGGATCGTTGGCCAGCAGACCCGTGACGTCGGCGAGGTTCTGGTTGAGCTGACGCATCAGATCGGTGCTGTCCTGCAGCGCCGACACCAGGATCGACAGATTCTTGACGGTGCTGAAGATGTCCGTGCTGTGGTCACCGAGCGCCGAGAACGCCTGCGACAGCTTCTCGACGGTGTCGCGGATGTTGGCGCCCTGGCCGCGCAGGTTGTCGGCCGTGGTGTCGACCAACGCCCCGAGGGTGCTCACGCCACCCGGTTCGGTGGGTTGCAGTGTGTCCGTGAGCCGTTCGAGCTGTTCCCGAAAGTCGTCCCACTCCACCGGAACCGCGGTGCGGTCCTGCGGGATGACGGCGTGGTCCTCCATCACCGGGCCGCTCGAGTACACCGGCGTCAGCTGGATGGCGCGCCCGGTGACCAGCGCGGGCGACAGGATCGCCGCCTTGGCGTCGGCGGGCACCTTGTGCTTGCTGTCGTACCAGAACGACACCTTGACCCGGTTGTACTCGGGTTCGATCTTGTCGATCTGGCCCACCGTGACACCCAGGATCTTGATGTCGTCACCGACGAAGATGTTGTTGCTGTTGTCGAAGTAGGCCACGACGTTGTTGCGGTTGATGACACCGCCGGACCGCAGCAGCACCGCGGCACCGGCCACCAACGTCAGCAGCAGCACCACGGCCACGCCGATCTTCGTGTTTCGGGACATGCTCACTGACCGGCCTCCCCGGGAGCCGGGCCGGGCGGCGGCCCGAGCGGTGGTTCGAGGGACTGTGTCACCGGCGGGGCCTGCCCTGGTGCGGGCATCTCGAACGGCGCCACCGACGGAGCCGGTGTCGATGCGATACCGGGCGGGGCCACCGCGGGCGGACCCGGCGGCGGACCACCTGGTGGCGGCGCGGGCGGCGGCTCGCGGTACGGGTAGCAGCCGGTGGGACCGGGCAGCGGCAGACCGGGCGGACCACAGCCCTGCTGGCCGGGATTGCCGGTGATGGCGTCGGGCAGGTTCAGGTGCGGCTCGCCACCCTGACCGGTGCGCGGGTACGGCATGGGCAACGCCGGGGTACCCGGCTGACCGGTCTGCGGATCGGTCAGCTGCGACGGCAACAGGACGTTGGGATCGAGCCCGAGATCGGAGAACGCCGCATCGATGAAGGGCTGCACGAACTGCCCCGGCAGCAGGTTGGCGATGTAGGACTTGAAGAACGGACCCGCCGCCACCGATTCACCGAGTGCCATCGCGTACGTCGAGAGCATCTTGATCGACTTCTGCACGCGGTCTTTGCGGTTGTCGATGATGGTCAGCACACCGTTGAGCTTGTCCAGCGCGGGCTTCATGGTCGAGCGGTTGTCGTCGATGAATCCGACCAGCTGGTTGCTGAGTACCGAGATGTTGTTCGAGATCTGGTCGAGCGCGTTGCTCTGGCTCTGCAGTTCGGCCATGAGCGCGTTGGTGTTTCGCACCAGGCTCACGATCTGGTCGGTGCGCTCGGCGAGCACCGTCGTGGATTTGTTGGCGTTGGTCAGCAGTTCACGCAGCTGCGCGTCCTTCTGGTTGAGCACGTCGGAGAACCGGGCCACACCTTCGACGGCGATCTTGAGGTCCGGCGGAGTCTGGGAGAACGTCTCCGAGAGCACCTTCAGCGAATTCGACAGCTGATCGGTGTTGAGCCCACTGATGGTGGTCGTCAGATCGCCGAGGGCGTCGGGCAGCTGGTAGGGCGACGTGGTGCGATCCAGCGGGATCGTGCCGTCGAGTTGACCGTCACCGCGCGGGGTCACCTCGAGGAACTTGGTGCCGAGCAGGCTCTTGGTCTTGATGGCCGCCTCGGCGCGGTCACCGAGCCGGACGTCCTTGTTGACCTTGAACTTGACCAGCACCTGCTGGCCGTCGAGTTCGATGCTCGTGACCTGGCCGGCCTGCAGACCCGACACCTGGACCTCGGCGTTGCCGGCCAGACCGCCCGCCTCGGCGAAATACGCCGAATACGTGCGGCCCTGGTTGAAACCGGGCAGCTTCTGGTAGTTCAGCGCGGCGAGGATGACGGCGGTCAGGGCGATGATGCCGACCAGCCCGATGATGAAGGGGTTGCGTTCACTGAAGGGTTTCACTTCGGTGTGCACCTCCCCGTGTCCTGTCCGGCGACCTTGACGTAGACGGGCTGACCACCCTTCCCGTTGAGCTTCAGTGCCACATCGCAGAGATAGAAACTGAAGAAGTCACCGTAGAGGCCCTGGCGGTTCAATGCCTGGTACGCGTCGGGCAACGTGTTGAGCAGGTTGTCGAAGTAGTCGTGGTCGGCGACGACGATGCCTGCGGCCCGGTCGGTTTCGGTGATCACCTTCTTCAGCGGCGGACGCGCCTGCACCAAGAGGTCGGAGATGGTGCCTGCGGCCGCGTTGGTGTACGCCAACCCGTCGGCGATGTCCTGTTTACGTGCTTCCAGGCCGGCCACCAGATCCGAGAGCGCGGTGACCGCGTTGCCGAACTGATCGCTTTGTCCCGCAAGCGAACCCAGCACCGTGTTGAGGTTGACGATGACCTCGCCGATCAACTGGTCGCGGTCGGCCAGCGTGTTGGTCAGCGCAGCCGTCTGGGACAGGAACGACCCGATGGTGGCGCCCTGGCCCTGCAGTGCGCTGATCAGCTGCCCGGACAGCGCGTTGATCTGGTCAGGATTCAGGGCGCGGAACAGTGGGCGGAAGCCGCCGATCAGCGCGTCGAGATCCAACGCGGGTTCGGTCTGCGCCAGCGGAATGGTGTCACCGGGGTTGAGCTTGTTGGTGCCGCCTGCGCCTTCGGTGAGCTGCAGGTAGCGGCCGCCGATCAGGTCGTCGTAGCGGATGACGGCCCGGGTGCCCTGGGTCAGGGCCACCGAGTCGTCGGCGGTGAACTCGACGGTCAACGTGCCGTCGTCGTTGAAGTCGATGTTCTGCACCTTGCCGACCTCGACACCGGCGATCCGGACGAAGTCGTCACTTTCCAGGCCCGTCACGTTGGCGAATTGCGCGCGATAGGTCTGGGCCTTCTCGAAACGCAGCTGACCGAACACCGCGAACAGCGCGAACATACCCAGCAGGCAGACCGCCATGAAGGCAGCCAAGCGCCAGATGGCGCCTCCCAGGTTGTCTTTCACTGCGGGTTTACCTCTCGATGCTGGTTGTTCGGACTGCGTGGGGTCAGGGTGCCGGCGCCGCCGGTACCGGAAGTGGTTGCGGGGGCAGCGGTGTGGGCTGCGTGCCCGGGAACGGCACCACGAACGGTTCCGTACCCGGCCGCGGTCCCGGGTCCTTAGGCTCGCCCGGTGGCGGTGCCGGCGGCAGGTTGTTCCAGATCGGCGTGCCGTCGGGGTTGTACATCGGCGCGCCGTACGGGTAGTCGCCCGGCTCGGGGATGACCTTCGGCCAGGGCTCGCCGGCGTTGGGGCCCGGTGCCGGACCACCGAAGAGGTTGCGCACACTCGGCGGCTCGGGCACGCCGCGCGTCACCGGCAGATAGTTGGCGTAGGCCGGGAACCCGATACCCGGGTTGGGCCGGATGTCGACGCCGGTGCCCCACCCGGTGTTGGTGACCAGGGCGCGGACGGGCCAGTTGTTGTCAGGGATGGGCAGTGAACCACAACCGGGCTTGCCGCCGGGTCCGCCCTTGGCACCCGTGATGGGCAGGTTCTCCGGGTAGCGGTACTGGTCGTCGCCGGCCAGCGCGCCACCGTCGACGATGAACGACTTGCCGTTACCGCCGGTGGCCTCGTAGGCGCCGTTGTCCAGCAGCCACTTCGCGCCGACGAGCATGCACGTGTACTCGGGGTTGTACTTCATCAGCAGATCGGTGGTCGGCTCGAGGGTGTTGACGGCCTTGATCAGGTTCTGCTGATTGGGCGCCAAGAGCTGGATACCGCTGTTGGACAACCCGATCACGTTGAGCAGCAACGCATCCAGCGGTTTCGCGTTGTTGGAGATCGTGACGCTGGTGGTGCTCAGCGCGCTCAGGACGTTGGTGATGTTGCCCGCCGCGGCGCTGTAGGTGTCGCTGAAACCCTTCAGCGACTGCCAGTCCGCCCGGATGGTGTCGGCACGCGGGTTGAGGGCCAGCAGCACCTGATTCGCGTCGGTGGTGGCCTGACCGATCCGCTCACCCTGGCCACGGACACCCTCGGCCAGTGCCGACAGCGTCGCGTTGAGTTTGGCGGTGTCGACCTGGTCGAGCACGCCGACGAGGTTCTCGAACACCGTGTTGACCTCGGTGCTGACGTTGCTCGACTTGAGCACCGCACCGGATTCGATGCGCTCCGTGCTCGGGTTGTCCGGATAGATCAGGTCGACGAACTTGGCGCCGAACACCGTCGTCGCGCGGATCTGCGCGCCGACGTTGGCGGGGATGAACTTCACCTGGTCCGGGTCGATCTCGAGATTCAACGACACCGGCGCGGGGCCCAGGGCGTCGCCGCCGGTGATGGTGGCGACCCGGCCGACCTGCACGCCGCGCATCTTGACCTTGCCGCCGGCCTCCATCACCAGGCCGGCGCGGTCCGACGTCAGCGTCACGTGGACGTAGCGTTTGAGCGACCCCGTGAACAACGCCGAGGTCAGCCACACCAACGCCACCAGGAAAGCGATGAGGATCGCCGTCCACCAGGCGGGATGCAGGCCCTTGCTGTCGTCTTCCATGATTCCCTGGACCGCCGCTACCCGGAGAGGTTGAAGTTGCCGGACTGACCGTAGACGGCCAGTGAAATCATCACTGTGACAAGCGAAGCGACGATCAGCGAGGTGCGCACCGCGCGGCCCACCGCCTCGCCGACACCCGCGGGACCGCCGGATGCGGTGAAACCGTAATAGGTGTGCACCAGCATGATGACCAACGCCATCGCGACGGCCTGCAGGAACGACCAGATCAGGTCGATGGGATTGAGGAATGTCCGGAAATAGTGGTCGTAGACACCGGTGGACTGGCCGTAGATGAACGTCGTGCCGACTCGCGCGGCCAGGAACGACATCAGCACCGCGACGCAGTACAGCGGGATCACCACGATCACACCGGCGATCACCCGGGAGGACGCCAGGTAGGCGATGGCGCGGATCCCGATCACCTCGAGGGCGTCGATCTCTTCGTTGATGCGCATGGCCCCCAGCTGTGCGGTCGCACCGGCGCCGATGGTGGCGGCCATACCGACGCCGGCCGTCAAGGGCGCGATCAGCCGCACGTTGAAGAATGCCGATGCGAAACCGGTGAGCGCCTCCACACCGATCGACGAGAACTGGTTGTATCCCTGGACGGCCACCAGCGCGCCGGTCGACAGCGTCAGGAAGCCGACGATCGCGATGGTGCCGCCGATGACGGCCAGTGCTCCTGCGCCAAGGCCCATCTGCGCGATCAGGCGGATGACCTCACCCCGGTAATAGGCGACGGCGTCCCAGACACCTTTGAGGGTGTGGCCGTAGAACTTGGTCTGGCGACCGATCTGATTCCAGCTCTGGCCCCACTCCCGCAC